>NZ_JAFKHD010000304.1 GCF_017307565.1 Devosia sp. | reverse complement strand
TCAAGCGCGTTGTCGGCCTGCCCGGCGACCGCATCCAGATGAAAGAGGGCCGCCTCTACATCAATGGCACCATTGTCGAGCGCGAAAAGGTCGGCACTACCACCGATACCGACAGCAATGGCGATGCCCGTGAGGTCACCGTCTATCGTGAGACCTTCCCCGAAGGCTCGACCCACATCATCCAGGAAATCTCCGACAACGCGCCGCTCGACAACACGCCTGAATATGTCGTGCCCGCCGGTCACTACTTCATGATGGGCGACAACCGCGATCGCTCGGCCGACAGCCGTGTGCTGAGCCAGGTCGGCTACGTCCCGGCGGTCAATCTCATTGCCAAGGCCGAAGCGCGCTTCTTCTCCATCAAGGACAACCTGCCGCCCTGGCAGATCTGGCAGTGGCCCGCCAATGTGCGCTGGGATCGCATGTTCCAGTCTGTCTACGGCAACCCGCCGTATGACACGACGGAAACGCCGTGAGCAGGCGCGACAAGACCCACGAAAAGCTCCAGACCCGCATCGGCTATACCTTTGCCGATTCCGACCTGCTGGAGCGGGCGCTCACCCATTCGAGCGCCGTCTCGCCGGGCAAGCGTGTCGAGCGCTCCTATCAGCGCCTGGAATTTCTGGGCGATCGGGTGCTCGGCCTCGTCGTGGCCGACATGCTCTATCAGCGCTTTCCCAAGGCCAATGAGGGCGAGCTGAGCCGTACGCTCAACACGCTCGTGCGCAAGGAAACCTGTGCCGTCATTGCCCGCCAGTTGCAGGTCGGTTCCGAACTGATCCTGGGCGAGAGCGAAGCCCGCACCGGCGGCGCCGAAAAGGAAGCCATTCTCGGCGACGTCACCGAAGCCATCATCGGCGCCATCTATCTCGATGGCGGCCTCGAAGAAGCGCGGACCTTTATCGAGCACCATTTCGAAGAGTTCATCGCCGATGGTCAGACCCATCGCGCCGATGCCAAGACCACGCTACAGGAATGGGCCCAGGCGCGTGGCCTCGAGCCGCCGACCTACGCACTGGTCGAGCGCACCGGCCCAGACCACGCCCCCGAATTTACCATCGCCATCGATCTCGCCGGCTTCGACCGCATTTCGGCGACGGGCCCTTCGAAGAAAATCGCCGAACACAAGGCTGCCGAGGACTTCCTCAAGCGCCAGAAGGTTTGGAAGGAACGCTGATGACCGAACCCGCCGATCTCACCAACACCTCTTGCGGCTTCATCGCCCTTGTCGGTGCGCCCAATGCCGGCAAGTCGACGCTGCTCAATTCCCTCGTCGGCACCAAGGTCTCCATCGTCACCCATAAGGCGCAGACAACGCGCTCGCAGGTGCGCGGCGTTCTGACGCTCGACCAGGCCCAGCTCGTCTTTATCGACACGCCCGGCATTTTCGCGCCCAAACGTCGGCTTGAGCGCGCCATGGTCGACAGCGCCTGGGGCGGGGCAGGGGATGCCGATCTCGTTGCCTTCATCATCGACGTTGATCGCGGCATCACGCCCGATATCGAAATCCTCCTTGAGGGCCTCGAAAACATCAAGCAACCGCGCGTGCTGATCCTCAACAAGATCGACACGGTCAAGCACGAGAGCCTTCTCACCCTGTCGCAGAAGCTCAACGATCGCCTGCGCTTCGAGGCGACCTTCATGCTGTCGGCCCTAAAGGGCCACGGCGTGCAGGATTTCATCGATTGGTGCGTCAAGCACATCCCGCCCGGCCCCTGGCATTTCCCGGAAGATCACCTCACCGATCTCACCATGGCCATCACCGCCGCCGAGATCACGCGCGAAAAACTCTTCCTGCGCGTCCACGACGAGATCCCCTACAATTCCACCGTCGAAACCGAATCCTTCAAGATCCAGAAGGACGGCTCCTACAAGATCGATCAGGTGGTCTATGTTTCGCGCGACAGCCACAAGAAGATCGTGCTTGGCGCTGGCGGCCAGACCATCAAGGCGATTGGCGCGGAAGCGCGCAAGGAACTGATGGAAATGTACGAGGTGCCGATCCACCTCTTCCTGTTCGTAAAAGTTCGCGAAAAGTGGGCTGACGATCCGGAACGTTATCAGGAAATGGGCCTCGAATTCCCACAAGGGAAGAAGTAGCCGCCACAAGGGGGCAAGACATGCGCAGCGCTCTGTTCGTCCGGGTCTTCGCCCTCATCATCGCCCTTACCGCCTGGATTGGCATCGGCATCCATATCGAAGCGCAGTGGCGGTTGACGGGGTCTTTCCTCGGCGCCGCCTGGGTGCTGGCCGACTATTTTACCGTCACGACCAACCTGCTGGTCGCCGTCGTCTTCTCCATCATCGCCTTGCTTCGCCCGGGAACGATCGGGCCGCGCCTTCTCGGCTTTGTCACCATCAACATTGCCCTCGTCGGCGTCATCTACATGCTGCTCCTGCAGGGGCTCGTCGAACTGACGGCCGGCGCTGCCGTCGCCAATGTGCTACTGCACATGGTCACGCCGGTTCTCGTGCCGATCTTCTGGCTGTTCTGCGTGCCGCGCGGTCGGCTGACGCAGCGCGATCCCTTCATCTGGGCGCTCTACCCGATGGGCTATCTGGTCTACGCTCTCATTCGCGGCACCGCTCAGGGACATTTTTCCTATCCCTTCATCAATTATGTCCGGCTCGGCATTGCCCAGGTGGCGATAACCGTCGTGATCATCACGCTCGCCTATCTCGCCGCCGGTTGGGCGATGGTCCTCCTCGACAAACGTCTGGCGCGCTGATCGGCTCATCATGGAATGGACTGGTGAAGCTCTCCTCATAGGCGTCCGCCGCCACGGCGAATCCAGCGTCCTGGCCGAGGCCATGGTGGCCGGGCGCGGTCGCTACATGGGGCTGGTGCGCGGCGGTCGTTCCTCGAAGCTGGCGCCCGCCTTGCAGGTCGGCAACACCATCCATCTCACCTGGCGCGCACGACTCGAAGAGCATCTGGGCACCTTCACCGTCGAACTCATGCAAAGCCGTGCCGCTGACCTCATGGCAGACCGCACGCGTCTCTATCTGACCCAGTTGATCTGCGATCACCTGCGCCTGCTGCCCGAGCGCGATCCACACGACCGTCTTCT
>NZ_JAFKHD010000303.1 GCF_017307565.1 Devosia sp. | reverse complement strand
GAAATGGACGGCCCAACCATGCTCAAGGCCATCCGCGACAAGATGACGAACCTCAAAATCATCTTCGTCTCCGGCTATGCCGAAGAAAGCGTGCGCCGCGACATCGAGGACGACCAGAGCGTCGACTTCCTGCCAAAACCGTACTCGCTCGACCAGATCAATTCCAAGGTCAAGGAAGTGCTGAGCCGCCAGGATAAGCAGGACGGCTAGATTTCCGTGCTGCAGGGCTTGCGCTGTCCCTCTTTTGCTCCATCCTTAAGGGTGGAGCAGAGGGGGACGCTCACGGAAATCTTGGGAAGGGACAGAAGTATGAACCATCAGCCCCAGATCGAGGGAGCAACCGAGTACAATGTTCTCGGTGAACTGCTGCAGCCCTGTTCTGAAGATCCGCTGACTGGCTTCTTCCGCTCGGGCTACTGCGCCGCCGGTCCCGAAAATGCGGCCCATCACCTGGTCTGCATCGAGACTTCGGCCGAGTTCCTCGCCTATTCCAAAACCGTGGGTAACGACCTCTCGACGCCCCGTCCGGAATTCGCCTTTCCGGGTCTCACTCCCGGCAATCGATGGTGCCTGGTCGCCGCCCGCTGGCTGCAGGCCCATGAGGATGGCAAGGCGCCGAGAATCTATCTCGCCGCCACCAATCGCAAAATCCTGGATCTGGTTCCCTTCGAGATTTTAAAGGGTTACGCCCTGGACCTGAACTGACAGGTTCAGTCCAGTACCCGCAGATCCTCATACGAAACCATTACGTGCTCGCTGAACGCCTCGCGCTTCGTCAGGGCGGCATAATAGCGTTCGATATTGGGCCAGACGGGGCGGTCGATCGCGATATCGAAATAGCGGAAGAGCACATGGCCGAATTGGATATCGGCCAGCGAAAACGTCGGCCCCGCGAGGAAGGCATTCCGCTCCAGCTGCTTCTCGGCGATGGCCAGCACGGAATTGAGCTTCTTCAGCGCCGCCGCAATCGCGACGGGGTCCTGCTGAGACGGCGCAGTCCGCACCACGCGCCAGAAAACCGGCCCCGTGAACGACAGCGTCACGTTGAGCTTCGCCCATTCAGCCCATTGATCGAGCGGTGCCCGCTGAGCCGGGGCTGCCGGCCAAAGGCTCGGTGAGCCATAACGGGCCGCGAGATAGCGCAGGATTGCCCCGGTCTCCCAGATCGTCGTGCCGTCCTCGTCCCGCAGCACCGGCACGGTGCCATTGGGATTCATCGCCAGGAATTCGGGCGTGTCATTGCCGCCAAAGCGATGCCCGACATCGTGCCGCTCACATGCAAGGCCCAGTTCGCCAACGCACCACATCAGCGCCTGCACATTGGACGAAGTCTTGCGTCCCCAGATCGTCAGCATGTCTAGGCCTGCTCCGCCGCAAGGAGTCGATCGAGGCTCTTGAAGCTGAATTCCATGCCCTCTGCCATGCCGGTCGACACCACGAAATCGCGATGCTCCATGGACTGGTAGGTAAAACTGTTCACCACCAGCGTGCCCTGATCTTTCAGTCGGAATTCCAACTCGCTGCGATAGGGCGGTCCCATCTCGCCGGCGTCGAACCGCTCCTCGGCATCGATATAGCGGATGGCATCGATCGTCTTGATCTCGCCGTCGACCGCCAGAAAGCCGTTGTCCGGCCCATGCCATTCGAAGCGATAGCCGCCTCCGGCGCGCGCGTCATAGGTGCAGACCGGCATGGTCCAGCCGTCAGGCCCGGTCAGCCAGCGCCGGATCAGGCTCGGTTGCGTGTAGCAGGCATAGACCAGGTGCTGCGGCGCGACGAAAGCGCGTGTGATCACCAATTGCGTATCGCTGGGCGAGGTTACGGAAAGTGGATCGCCAAACTGCATGGAAAACCTCCCTAGTTTTTCCCGGCGAGCTTTTCGAGCTGCTGCAACTCCTCCAGCAGATCGTCGAGCCGCTCGAACTGTGCCTGCCAATATTTCCGGTATTCGATCAGCCAGCCGGTCACCTCGGCCAGCGGCTGCGCTTCGAGATGCACCGGCCGCCGCTGCGCATCGCGCCCGCGCGACACGAGGCCGGCCTTCTCCAACACCTTCAGATGCTTGGAAATTGCCGGCTGGCTCATGGCGAACGGTTCGGCCAGGTCCATGACCGTCACATCACCCTCGCGCGCCAGCCGCGCCAGGATAGCCCGGCGCGTCGGGTCTGAAAGGGCATGAAAGGTCGCATCCAGCCGCGCAGTATCGGCCATCCCAAAGCTCCGGTGCAAAACTATTTAGTTATATATACCGAAGCCTATGGTGTAGCGTCAAGCCGTGCCGCCAGGAATAGGCGTACCTTGGGCAAGAAGCCCCTTGGCCGCGAGCGTTGTCCAGAGTTCATCGGGAATTTCGACGTCCCACCAGTCGAGAATGCCGTCCAGCTCCTGCGGCGAGCGCGGCCCGGGCAATACATTGCAGACCGCCGGATGGGTCAGCGGAAACTGCAGCGCAGCCGCCGGCAGTGGTACGCCGAATTCCTTGCACACGGCCTCGATGGCCCGCACCTTGGCGACCACGTCGTCGGGGGCCTTGGCATAGTTGAACTTGTCGCCACCGACGAGAATGCCCGAATTGAACGGCCCGCCGATGACCACCGAGGCCTTGCGCTCGATGCAGGTGGTCATGAACGGGTTGAGCGAAGTCTGTTCGAGGAGCGTATAGCGCCCGGCGAGCAGGAACGCGTCCCAGTCGCCCAGCTCAAAGGCGTCCATCAGCACTTCCCACTCGTTGACGCCGAGCCCGATCGCCTGGACTACGCCGCTATCCTTGAGCTCGCGCAGCGCCTTGTAGCCGCCACCGGCCAGCTGCGCCCAGAGCGGCTTGTTGCCCTCGACGCCATGCGTGCTGGTGCCGATGTCGTGGACATAAAGAATGTCGATCTTTTCGAGCCCCAGCCGCTGCCGGCTGTCGTCGAAGGAGCGCATCACGCCGTCATAGCTATAGTCATATTGCTGGTCGAAGGGCAGGGGATCGATCCAGTTGCCCTTGTCCTGTACTGCCGGATCGACCGGACGCAGCAGGCGTCCCACCTTGGAGGACAGGAACGGTCGCACCGGCGCCTCGCGCAGCGCATCGCCGACCAAATGTTCGGAGCGCCCGAGCCCATATTGCGGCGCGG
>NZ_JAFKHD010000302.1 GCF_017307565.1 Devosia sp. | reverse complement strand
GGCCGCCCGCCAGCTTGCCGGCTGGTCGGAACCGCCGATCCGCGACGAGGACCGGCTGTGGACGATCGTGTCGGTGTTCTGGAGGAAGAAATCCTGATTGCCGTTGTGGAGTCGGGTCAACAGTTCGGTGATCTCTGACTCGGCCGTGCTCATGTCGAACTCGTCGGAAACGCGCACGGCGATCGAGGAAAGGTACGACTGCCCGAGGATGCGATCCATCACCGCCGTATAGGGCATGTAGACATTGGCGCTGTTGCCGCCCGGCCCGAAACCGGACTGGCTGGGGACGACGCCGATGACCCGCACCGGCACACTGCCGAGAATGATCACCTGTCCGATCGGGTCTTCGCCGTTGGCGAAGATGGCGGACACGGCATTCTGGTCGAGCACCGCTTCCTGCGAGCGCGTCTGGATGCTGGTCGCCGTAAAGCCTGAGCCGGAAGAAAAGCTGCGGCCATTGACCTGGAAATAGTCCGTCCCGACGCCCGTTATCGTGGCATTGGAAGCAGTGTTCCGGTAACGCACCGTCGTATTGCTCGAAACCTGCGGCGAGACGCTGTTGGCATAGGGCTGCCCCGTGAGCGCGTCAGCGTCGGTCGGTTTCAGCGTTCGGACGCGCCCCGAGCGTGTGTCCCCAAAACTCGCGCCGGGATAGATGTTGATCGTATTGGTGCCGATGGACGAAATATTGTCGAGCACGCTCTGCTGGCTGCCCTGCCCCAGCGCCACCACGGCCACCACCGAGGCAATGCCGATGATGATGCCGAGCATGGTGAGGAAGGTGCGCAGCTTGTGCGCACCCATGGCGCGCAGGGCCATGGCCAGCGCTTCCCCAAAACGATCTAAGCCCAGCCGCCAACCCGGCTTGCGGCGCACTCTTTCCATGCCGCCCGCCACCCGGTCCTGCTCGCCATTGGGGCGATCGTCGATGATCTGGCCATCGGCAATCTCGATGATGCGCTGGCACTGTTCGGCAATCTTGGCATCGTGGGTCACGATGATGATCGTGTGCCCATCCGCATGCAGTTCTCGCAACAGGGCCATCAACTCCTTGCCCGAATGCGAGTCGAGCGCACCGGTCGGCTCGTCGGCAAGGATCACCTCACCGCCATTCATCAACGCCCGCGCCACGCTGACGCGCTGCTGCTGGCCGCCCGAAAGGGCATTGGGACGATGGTGCAGACGCTCGCCGAGCCCCAGCCGGGTCAACAGGTCGGTGGCGCGCTGGCGCCGCGCTTGGGCTTGAGCCCCGGCATAGACCGCGGGCACTTCGACATTTTCGACCGCGTTGAGATCGGGTAGCAGCTGATAGCGCTGGAAGATGAAACCGAAATGCTCGCGCCGTAGGGCCGCCAGCTCATCGGCGTCGAACTTGCTGACATCCCGCCCGTCGAAAAGATAGGTGCCCTCGCTGGCGCGGTCGAGACAGCCGAGAATGTTCATCAACGTCGACTTGCCCGAGCCCGACTGGCCTATGATGGCAACCATTTCGCCGCGATGGATATCGAGATTGACGCCCCGCAGCACCGCCACGCTCTCGGCTCCCGCCGCAAAGCGCCGGACGAGGTTCTTGATGGAGATAATGGGCTTGGCGCCCGCCGGCACGTCGTTCCGCGCCGGAGCCTCCACGGCCGTCTCTGGCGAAAGCTTGAGCGTCGCGTCGGCGCGTTCCTTCATCGACGAGTGCATCATTTCGGCCTCACCGTACCGGGCCACCGAAGCCGCCGGGCCCACCGATCAGTCCGCCACCAAGGCGCTGCCCGGTCCCAGGGTTACGCGGCGAATTGGGAGAGCCAAGCGCCCCAGCATTGCCGCCGACCACCAGCTCGCCCTCCTTGAGACCGGACACGATCTGCGCGGTGATGTTGTTGTTGAGACCGACTTCGATGCTGCGCGGACGCGTTTCCTGGGTCGAAGGATCATAGACCAGGACGGATATGCCGCCATCCCGCCCCTTGTGGGTGACAAGGCTCGAGGGCAGCGTCAGCACGCCCTTGGCATCGGCGAGCACGATGGTGACCTCGGCCGTCATCGAAATGCGCAGGCCGTGGTCGGGATTGGGCACGTCGAAAAGCCCGTTGTAGTAGATCGCCGTGTTGGACGTGTCGGTCGTCGTGTCGTTGTTGATCGAAGTCGGCGCCGGCTCGATCTCACGCAGCGTCGCCTGAATGCGATTGTTGGGGTCGCCGAGAATGGTGAAGTAGACCTTCTGCCCCGGCTTGACCTTGACCACGTCGGCTTCCGAAATCTCGGCCTTGATGACCATGGTGTCGAGATTGGCGATCTTGGCGATGGTCGGCGCGGTATTGTTGGAGTTGAGCGTCTGCCCTTCTTCCACCAGCAGCGCCACCACCGTCCCATCGCTGGGCGCGACGATCTTGGTGCGTTCAAGGTTGAGCTGAGCCGATTCCACCGTCAGGTTGGCCTGGTCGATCTGCGCGCTCAGCTGGTCGATCTGGGCCTTGGCCTGATCGACGGCGGCCTGGGAGGTATCAAGGTCGGTCTGGGAAACAAGGCTGCCGACGCTCAACTGCTTGTTGCGTGCCAGCGCGGCTTCCGCCTTGACCAGCACCGCTTCCTGATTGCGCTTCTGCGCTTCGATGGCTGCCAGCGCCGCCTGGGCCGACTTGATGGCATTTTCCTGGTTGAGACTGTCGATCTCGGCAATGAGATCGCCCTTCTTGACGTTCTGTCCGAGGGTTACGTCGATCTTGTCGATGCGGCCCGAAACCTCCGCGCCGACGCTGACCAGCGAGCTGGCCTGCAGCACGCCCGAAGCGAGCACGGTGGTCTCGACGTCGCCGGTGCTGACAGCAACCGTGTCAGGCGCAGTCTTGGCCTCCGGCTTCCCGAGGAAATACCACCAGGCGGCCCCGCCGCTTACGGCGATCAGCAAAACGACAGCAAACAGTTTCGCCAAGCGTCTCAATGCCTTAACTTCCTTTAGGTGAATCTCCAGAAGAAATTTAAAGAGTTTCCGGGGAGACTTCACGTTAGCTCTTGGCAATGCTGCCTTAAACTTTGGAAAGGTTGACGCGGCCGGCCCGCGGGTCCACCTTGCCGGCCTCCCCTTTGCGACCACCCTCCCAGGACATAAAATGTATCAGCTGCTCGATCCCAGCCGCTTTGCGCAGGAA
>NZ_JAFKHD010000301.1 GCF_017307565.1 Devosia sp. | reverse complement strand
ATCTGCCGGTTCGGGGTCATTTCGACCTCGGACTCATAGGCGACCGAAACCATCTCCTCGCCGACCAGAATCAGGCTGCGGCGAATGGCGAGGTCGTAGATGGCCTGGCCATAGTCGGAGGCGTTGATGACGGTGGTGGCTTCTGCCGCAAGACGCGCCAGATACTGCGCCATGGTCATCTCAGGCAGCAGCTGGTCGGGCAGGTGGGTCTTGATCGTGGTGGGATCGGCCGACTTGCCGGCGCGGATCACCTTGCTGGTGATCTCATAGATATCCCGGTGCACCGGCTCATAAAAATGTTCCGGCTCAAGGAAATCCGAGACCCGGTAGAAGGCTTCGTTGTTGATGAGGATGGCGCCCAGAAGAGCTTGCTCTGCCTCCACATTGTGGGGGGCGACGCGAAACGACTTGTCTTCGGCCGGGTGGAGCCGTGCGATCTCAGCCATCGTGATCCTCGGGGGTGTTAACCTTTCTAACCACGCATAGGCGGGCAGAGTCTCGGCCTAACGCGCCGCGGGTAAACGCCATCCTTCCGCAGCTTGTGAACTCTGTGGACAACGGGGATTAGTGAGACTGTTACTTGCCAGCCGATAGTGGCCTGCGCATGGCCGATTCTGTTGCCACCAAACAAAAAGGCCGAGCTTTCGCCCGGCCCTTTCAATTCCGATAGTGTCCGAAGACTACTCTTCGAAACGGTCGTCGTTGGCGGCGTCGGCCTGGCCAGCGGCGAAATCGCCACCTTCGTCAGCTTCGAAGGTGTGGACGGTAACGTCTTCACCAGCGGCCTGACGGGTCGCTTCGTCAGCCGAACGGGCGACGTTGACGATGATCGAAACGGCGACTTCAGCGTGCAGCACCAGCGGCACGGTGTGGACGCCGACCGTCTTGATCGGGTCTGCGAGGTCGACCTGGTTGCGCTGGACGATGAAACCATCGTTGGCCAGGGCTTCCACGACGTCACGAGCAGCGACCGAACCATAGAGCTGGCCGGTTTCGCCAGCCTGACGGATGATCACCACGGTGCGGCCGTTGAGGCCTTCGGCGATACCGGCAGCGGCGTTACGACGCTCTTCGTTGCGCTGTTCGATGTGGGCGCGTTCGTTTTCGAAACGCTTGCGGTTGGCTTCGGTGGCGCGAAGAGCCTTGCCCTGGGGCAGGAGGAAGTTACGGGCAAAGCCGTCCTTCACAGTGACTTCGTCGCCGATGGTGCCGGTGCGACCGATACGCTCGAGCAGAATGACTTTCATGTCTTTATCCTTTGGCTGTCCCGTTCCGGGGAACGGTTAGGGGCCGCGGACCATCCGCTACCCCAACGGGTATTTTTGGAAGTGAAGCCGAAGCTTACTTCACGGCATACGGCATGATGCCGATGAAGCGGGCGCGCTTGATGGCGCGGGCCAGTTCGCGCTGCTTCTTGGCCGAAACGGCCGTGATGCGGCTCGGGACGATCTTGCCGCGCTCGGAAACGTAGCGCGACAGCAGACGGACGTCCTTGTAGTCGATCTTCGGTGCGCCTTCGCCCGAGAACGGGCAGGTCTTGCGACGGCGCTGGAACGGACGACGGGCCTGGGAAGTGGTGAGGTCTTTAATAGCCATGGCTATGCGTTCCTTATCTTAGAAGCGACGGGGACGGCGGTCGCCCGAGGGGGCACCACGTTCGCCACGGCCACCGCCATCGCGGTCGTCGCGGTCGCGCTTCTGCATCATCGCAGACGGGCCTTCTTCCAGTTCGTCGACGCGAACGGTCATGAAGCGCAGGATGTCTTCGTTGATGCGCATCTGGCGTTCCATTTCAGCAATGGCCTGGGCCGATGCGTCGATGTTCAGCAGCGTGTAGTGAGCCTTGCGGTTCTTGCGGATGCGGTAGGAGAGACCCTTGAGGCCCCAGTATTCGTTCTTGGTGACCTTGCCGCCGCCCTGGGAAAGGACTTCGGTCAGGGCAGCGGTCAGTTCTTCAACCTGCTGCTGCGAAACGTCCTGGCGAGCCAGGAAGATGTGTTCGTAAAGGGCCATAGAATGCGCCTTCCTTTCGGTTTCGATACGCAATGCCTGGCGCGGAGCCCCTTCGAAGCCGGAAAGGCGTCAAAGCAGTCTTGCAAAGAGCGGGAACACGGGAGGCCGGACTGGAACAGTCCTGTCTTTCCCAGCTAAGGCCAGAGCCCCATCAAAGGAAAAACCCTCCGTTCAGCCCCCGGCCAAACGAATTGCTGGGCGCGCTATAGGGGAAAAGCCCCGGCAATGCAAGCGCTCAGGCGGTTGCCGGCTGCAGCAGCGTCGCACTCTTGTGGGCCATAACGCGGTTGCGGCCGGCGTTCTTGGCCTCATACAGCGCCTCGTCGGCAAGGCTCAGCATGCGCGAGAGATCGGCCGGCGCGTGGAACTCCACAAGCCCGATGCTGACGCTGGTGGAAATGAAGACGTCACCCAGCTTGAGCGTTTCCGAAGCGATGGCCTCGCGCAGGCGTTCTGCCACGCGCGTGCCTTCGTCGATTCTGGCGCCAGGCAGGACAATGGCGAATTCTTCGCCCCCAAGGCGGCCCAGAATGTCGCCTTTGCGCAGCCCATTGGTCAACAACCCGGCCACGACCTGAAGCACGTGATCGCCGAGCGGGTGACCATGAGCGTCATTGATCGATTTGAAGCGGTCGATATCGATGGCCATTGCCACGTTGGGCGTGCCGGCTCGCTGTCGGGCGATGGCGAACTCTGACATCGCGTTGAACTGACGCCGGTTCAGCAGGCCAGTAAGAAAGTCATGGTTGGCGCGGTGCTCCAGCTCGTCATTGGCGTCGAGCCAAAACGTGTTGAGCATCGACATCGCAAGGGCGCCGAGAGTCAGGAAGCCGATCCCCAGTCGGAACGAGGCAATGTCCCAATGCGAGGAGAGGCTGGAGTGGTCGACATAGAGCGGAATGATTCCCGCCGGCACCGCGAACAGAATCCACATGGCCGAAAGACCCGCGAGAATGATGCTGGTCCTCGGCTTGAACTGGGTGGAGCACCAGATGAACGCGGGCACATGCAACATCAGCGACCCGGCTCCGGCGACCACGGGCATAAGCGCGCAGGACCCGATCAGGGCCGCAAGCGCCGCACCTTTCTCTGCCACGCTCCCGCCGTCCTCGACAAAAGGAGACGACTGACGTGGTTTGATGACGCGGCTGCCCATCAC
>NZ_JAFKHD010000300.1 GCF_017307565.1 Devosia sp. | reverse complement strand
TTCAAATCCGTATAAACGTGAGAGGCTTCGTAAGCTGCTTCGTAACCATCCAGCACATCGCCGGAGCGGCCTTCGCCCAGACCGTCGGTCCGAACGGAGAAACCGCAACCCCGAGTTCGGAAGTCGTCCTCACCGACGCTGATATCGCAGCGCTCCAGGGTAAGGACTATAAGGCGGCCCTCCTGTGGCACACCTCGTCCGATTTCATCAACGCCGTCTCTGCCGGCGCCAAGGATGAATTCGCCCGTGCCGGGGTCAATGTCGTCGTCACCACCGATGCCGGCTTCGACGCCGCCAAGCAGCGGTCCGACATCGAAACCGCGCTCGCCGCGTCGCCCAATGTCATCCTGTCGCTGCCGCTCGATCCGGTCACTTCGGCCGAAGCTTTCCGCGGCGCCATCGATGCCGGCGCGGAGCTGGTTTTCCTCTCCAACCTGCCGGCCGGCTATGTGCACGGCAAGGACTATGCCGCCATCGTCACCGACGATCTCTTCCAGATGGGCAAGCAGGCGGCCGACGTCCTCGCCAAGTCCATCGGCGGCAAAGGCAAGGTTGGCTGGATTTTCCATGACGCCGACTACTATGTGACCAACCAGCGCGACAACGCCTTCAAGACCACGATCGAAGCCGACTATCCCGACATCAAGATCGTCGCCGAACAGGGCATTTCCGATCCGGCCCGTGCTGAAGAGCTGGCCAATGCCATGCTGCTGCAGAATCCTGATCTCGATGGCATCTATGTCACCTGGGCCGAACCGGCCGATGGCGTGCTCGCGGCTCTGCGCAGTGCCGGCAACACCACGACCAAGATCGTGACTCTCGACCTTTCCGAGCCGGTCGCGCTCGACATGGTCAAGGGCGGCAATGTTATCGGTCTCGTCGCTGACGAAGCCTATGAGCTCGGCCGCGCTATGGCCGCTGCCGGTCTCAAGGGTCTCCTCGGCGAAGAAGTGCCGGCCTTTGTCGTTGCTCCGGCTCTGACCGTTACGGCTGACAATGTCGCCGAAGGCTGGCAGCAGTCGCTGCATCGCGATGCGCCCGCGTCGGTCCTGAGCGCGAAGTAAGTTTCTGATCCGGCCGGGCGGTCCGCTGCCCGGCCATCCCATGCAAGGAAACCTCGCCATGTCCGCGTCCAGTCCGGCCGCCCCGGCAAGTCCTGTCCGATCCGTCCTCGCGCGGATCAATCTCCAGCAATATGTCGTCTATGTCGGGTTTCTCGCCATATTCCTGTTCTTTGCCGTGGTCCTGCGCGATAGCGGGTTTCTGACCCAGCGCAACCTCGTCAACATCGTGCTGCAGACCGCACCCGCGACGATCATGGCAATCGGCCTCGTCTTCGTGCTGTCGGCAGGCGACATAGACCTCTCCTTCGGCTCGACCGTCGCCGTCTCGGCGCTTTGTGCGGCCATGGCCATGGCCGCCATGCCTGCCGCCGCCTTTCCGGTCGGCATTCTTGCAGGTCTCGGCGCAGGTCTTCTCGTCGGCGCTATCAATGGCGTGTTGATCGCCTGGCTGCGACTGCCATCCTTCCTCGTGACGCTCGCCACCATGGGCCTCGTCGCAGGCATTGGCCGCTCGCTTACCCAGCTGCGCTCCATCCCGGTCACCGATCCACTCTTTACCGGCATCTTCGGCTCGGGTTCGCTCTTCGGCGTTCCGTCGCTCGTGATCTGGACCGTGGTTGCCGTGGCCATAGGCCATGTCGTCTATCGCCAGACCCGTTTCGGCGCTCATGTGCTTGCCACCGGCGACAATGCCCGCGCCGCGCAGGTCACCGGCATCAAGGTTTCGCGCATCCGGCTCTGGGTCTTCATGATCAGCGGTGGCCTGGCGGGTCTAGCCGGCCTCCTCTATGCCGGGCGCTTGCAGGCTGCCAAATATACGCTGGGCGAAACCGACCTGATGACGGTTATCGCCGCCGTCATCGTCGGCGGCACGTTGCTCAATGGCGGCAAGGGCTCGGTCATCGGTGCGCTCGTCGGCTCGCTGCTGATGGGCATGCTCAACAATGGCCTCATTCTCATGGGCCTCTCGGTTTCCGATCAGATGATCGTTCGCGGTCTCATCATTCTCGTCGCAGTCGCCGTGTCGCTGCGCGAAAAGACTCGCTGAGGTACAAGCAATGTTTCTCGACGTTCTCCGCCGCCGCAATCCGCGCTTTGTCGAAGCATCGATGGCGCTGCACCAATCGGGCCAGATCCCGGCCAATTCCTATGTGCTCGATCTCGACACTGTCGAAGCCAATGCCCGCACCCTCAAAACGGAAGCCGAGAAGAACGGGCTCAAGATTTTTGCCATGACCAAGCAGGTCGGGCGCTCGTCGAGCTTCTGCCACGCCGTCCAGCGCGGCGGCATAGAAAAGTCTGTTGCCGTCGACATGGCCTGTGCCCGCGCCACCCATCGCGCCGGCATGTCGGTTGGCCATCTCGGCCACCTGTCGCAGGTGGCGCGCGCCGAAGCGGAAGCCGCCGCACGGACATTCCGCCCCGACTACTGGACCGTCTTCAACGCCGAAAAGGCGCATGAGGCGGGTCACGCCGCGCACAGGGCCGGCTATCGCCAGAACCTTCTCGCCCGCATCAAGGCGGAAGGGGACACGTTCTATCGCGGCCACGAAGGTGGTTTCGATGCTGCCGATATCGTCGAGATCGCCAATGGCTTTGACCGGATCGAAGGCGGTCGCTTTGCCGGGATCACGACCTTCCCGGCGCTGCTCTTTGATCACGAGAGCCGCAAGGTCAAACCGACGCCGAACCTGGCGACGCTTTCGCGTGCCGCCGATGCGCTCCGCCGCGCGCGCCGGCAGGATATCGAGATCAACGCGCCGGGCACGACCTCCTCGGTGCTGCTCAAGGGTCTTGCCGAGGCCGGCGCCACCCAATGCGAGCCGGGCAACGGCATCCATGGGACTACGGCGCTGCACGTGGTCGAAGACCTGCCCGAGCTGCCCGCCGTTCTCTACCTTACCGAGGTGTCCCACCTGTCGGGTGGGCGGGCCTATTGCTTCGGCGGCGGCTTCTACATCGACCCTATCTTCCCCGACTACGCCGTGAAAGCGCTGGTCTCGCCCGAGCCCACGACCGATGCCGCAGCGCTGCTCGAAGTCGAAATCCCGCCACCGTCAGCCATCGACTATTACGCGATGATCGATGCCACGACGGCGCGTGTCCCGCGCCCCGGCGACACGGCGGTGTTCGGTGACTCGGGCAGTGCCTCGGGCAAGCCAAAGGTGGAAAGCATCGAGAACGGGTTTGGCGAGCCCGAAAGCTGGCCGGTCTAGGAGGGGAACATGCTCGATACCGCAAATGCTCCCGTGCTGGAGCTGAGCAATATCCGCAAGGCCTTTGGCGGCATTGTCGCCATCGAGGATTTTTCGCTCGATGTCCGCGCTGGTGAAGTCGTGGCGCTGGTTGGGGACAATGGCGCCGGCAAGTCGACCCTGATCAAGATCATCTCGGGCGTTCATGCGCCGACCTCCGGCGCCATCCGCATCGATGGGCAGGAAGTCTCCATGCCCAACGCCACCAAGGCGCGCGAGCATGGCATCGAGGTCGTCTATCAGGATCTGGCTCTGGTCGATCAGCAGCCGGTCTACATGAACCTGTTCCTCGGTCGCGAGCTGACCAAGGGCCCGCTCCGCGTGCTCGACCGGCGGCGGATGATCGCTGAAACCGAGCGCCTCGTCACCGAACTCGACGTGCGCATTCCCTCGGCGCATGCCACCATCAGCGATCTCTCGGGCGGCCAGCGGCAGGGTATCGCCATTGCCCGTGCCACCCACTGGGCGCGCAAGCTGGTGCTGCTCGATGAGCCGACGGCAGCGCTCGGCGTCGCTGAAACCGCCAAGGTCGAAAAGACCGTTGCAGCGCTCAAATCGCGAAACATCGGTGTGCTGATCATCAGTCACAGTCTTGATCAGGTGTTTCGCCTCTCCGATCGCATCTGCGTGCTGCGTCGTGGCAAGCAGATCGGGGTGCGCGAGACGGCGAAGACCGACAAGAACGAGATCGTCTCGATGATCACCGGGGTCTGACCCCAATGGGAAAGGCGGGCTCCGCCTTTCCCTCAGCGCGCCGCGAGCAGCGCCTTGGCGATGTCGACAAAACCACGGCCGGCCACTTCGGCCGAAATCCAGCGCGGCTTCTTGGGCAGGTCGTCCAGCACCGGCAGGATATTGGCGACCCCGAAGGTCTTGCCGAAAAAGGCAAACATCGGCGCGTCATTGCGGGAGTCCCCGGCAAAGCAGACCTTTTCGGCCAGATCCACATCATCAAGGCCGAGGCGGCGCAGCAGGCGCTCGCTCATGGTGCGCTTGTTGTAGTCGCCGATCCAGGTGTTGATATGCACCGAGCTGATGGCGACCGTGCCGCCGAGCGCGCGGATCTGTTCGGCCAGCGCATCCACCTCGGCGCGCGGATAGCCGACGATATCGATGGCGACGTCAGCGAGGCGAAACCGCTGGTCATGGGCCAGTTGGAAACGATCGCCGAGAAGGGGCAGGACGGAGGTCAGATGGCGCTGCTGGCGCTCGGCCTGCAAGACCTCGTCTTCCCAATATTCGACCTCGACGCGGTTGTTGCGCGCCGTCATCACAAAAGCCCCGCTTTCGCCAATGGCGGCCGCCACGGGCCAAGCGCGCACGATATGTTCGCACCAGCCGGCGGACCCACCGGTCACGGTGATGACGCCGATCCCTGCCTTTTCCAGGTCCCATAGCGCCTGATAGGTTTCGGGCAGCAGCCGGCCCTCGGTGGTCAGGGTGTCGTCGATATCGGTCAGAAGATAGCGCACGTCGCGCAGGTCTTCGGGCTGGGGGATGGGGCCCAGGAAGCTCATTCGACGTCTCCGCCGCACAACTCGACAATCGTGCCGGCGCTTTCGAAAGCGGCGGCGGCCCGGCCATCGGTCGGCAGCACATCAGTGAAAAAATGGGTGACGGCGCTCAGCGGCGCGACGCGCACGGAAGCATCGCGCGACCACTTGCTGCTGTCGGCGGCAAGGAATTTGAGCCGCGCATTTTCCAGAAGCTTCATGGTCAACTGGGCTTCGCTATAGCTGAAATCCAGAAGCCCTTTGTCCGGATCGAGCGCGCCGGCGCCGACCACGGCGTGGGAGGCATAGAACTTCTCGAAGAAATTGATGGCATCGGGGCCGACCACGTCGCGGTCGTTGTGCCGGAGCAGGCCGCCAGTCATGTGTACTTCCACCTGCGGCGCTTCGGACAGGGTCAGCGCCACGTCGATATTGTTGGTCACCACGCGCAGGTCCAGGTGATCGCGCAGGGCTGCGGCCACGAACTGGATGGTGCTGCCGATGCCCATGAAGACGGTGGATCCCGGCGGGATTGCCGCGGCGATGCGCGCCGCAATCTTCTGCTTGGCGCCGCTATTGAGCGCGGCGCGGGCATTTACCGAAATATTGCGTGCGCCCACCGGCACGTCGACGCCGCCATGGAAGCGGCGCGCATAGCCCATGTCACAGAGCGTGTTGATATCACGCCTGATGGTTTGCGTGGTCACGTCATAGCGGGCCGCAAGCTGCTCGATATATTGAGCGCCTTCGGACTCGATCAGACTCAGGATCTCGCGTTGCCGGTGCGACAGCATCTTGGCGAAGGGCCTCTACTACCCCAGGAAAAGCTTGGGATTGTCCGTGATGACCCCGGTAAGGCCCGCACCCCAGAAGGAGAGCAGTTCGACGGGGTTGTTGCTGGTCCAGGCGCGAACCTTGATGCCGCTCTTGCTGGTCTCTTCCAGCATGCCGATGCTGAGCGTCTTGTAGTTGACGTGCATGGTCGTGGCGGGAATGAGCTTCATCTTGTCCGCCCAGTCCTCGGGCGCCTTCCACCAGAGCATGGCCATTTCGAGGTCCGGCTCCAGCGAGTGCATGGCCTTGAGGGCTTCCGGGTCAAAACTCGAGATCATGATCTCGGTTCTGGGCGCGCGTTTGCGGATGTCGGCTTGCACCGCGTGAACCAGTTGGTCAAGCGACTTGTGGTGCTTGTGCTGCTTGATCTCGACATTGGCGCTGAGGCCAAGTTCGCCCAGCGCCTTGATGGCCTCTTCGAGCGTCGGCAGGCGTTCACCGGCATATCTGGGGTCGAACCAGGCGCCGGCATCGAGCGCGGCGGCCTCGGCATGGGTCAGGGCGCCCAGCGAGCCCGTGCCTGAGGTCGTGCGATCGACGGTGTCGTCGTGGATAACGACCAGCGTGCCGTCGGCCAAAAGCGCAACGTCGAGTTCCACCCAGAGCGCGCCCTGTTCGGCGGCGGCGCGGAAGGCGGCGATGGTGTTTTCTGGGGCGATTGCCGATGCGCCGCGGTGGGCCTGGACTTCGTCCCGGGAGGGACCGATATCGGAGGGAATGTTCATTGCGCGTCTT
>NZ_JAFKHD010000299.1 GCF_017307565.1 Devosia sp. | reverse complement strand
GCCATCAGCGCATCGGCAAATTCGAACGGGTTTTCGACGCGGATGCAGCCATGGCTGAAGGCGCGGAAGGAGCGCGCGAACAGCGACTTGGACGGCGTATCGTGGAGATAGACGTCGTGCTTGTTGGGGAAGAGGAATTTTATCTGGCCCAGGGCATTGCCGGCGCCGGGGCGCTGGCGGACGCGGAAGGGGAAGTTCGAGGCCGAAACCTGCGACCAGTTCACCTGCCAGGGGCTGACCGGAGAGCCATTATAGAGCAGGTCCATATTGTGGCTGTCGGTATAGCCCGGATTGCGCAGCACGGCCGGAGCGATCTCGCCCTTGATGATCGAGGACGGCACGTTCCAATAGGGGTTCACCACCAGGTGCCGGATATTGTCCGAAAAGATCGGGGTCTGGTTCTTGGTGGTGCCGACGACGACGCGGGTCGAATATTCTTCGACGCCATCGCGCTCGATCGAGAGGCGGAATTCGGGGATGTTGACGAAGACGTTGAACTGGCCAAGGTCCGACGGCATCCAGCGCCAGCGTTCCATATTGGCCAGAATGTCTTCGCGGCGCGTGGCGTTGCCGCCGTTGAAGGCCGCGATGGTCGCCGCGCCGATGATCCCGTCGACTTCGAGACCCTGGCTTTCCTGGAAGGATTTGACCGCGGTGACGAGGTCGTCGGCATAAAGATTGCTGCCGTCGGTCGGCAGTTTCAGGCGGGCGCGAATGGCGGAGACGCGGCCATCGGAATTGCCCGGGCGCAGGACGGGGCCTGCATCGATCGGGGTGGGGCGGGCCGAGTTGCTGGTTTCAAAGTTGGCAAGCGCGGCCTTGAGGGCCAGGAATTCGGGGTGCTTGGGCTCAAGTTCGGCGAGAATAGGCGCCGGGTCCTGGCTCTGGGCCAGCCGTTCGAGGAGCGCCGCCTCGTTGATCGGCTTGGGCTGGATGTCGAGCAGCGGGCTCACCGATTGCGGGCGGATACGGCCATTGTGGATGTGGTTTGCATAGCGCATCACCGCGCCGGAAAAGGCGGTTTCGAGCCCGGCGAGCGCCAGCGGATCGGTGCTGTTGGCGCGGGTCAGGTCGATATCGGCCGTGAGATAGTCGCTGGGGCGCAGGCCTTCGCTGGCCGCGTCCTGGAACAGGGTGATGATCTTCTGCGCGGCGGGCGAGAAGGCGACCTTGCCGTCAGCGCCTTCGCTCAGCCAGATGGGCTCGAAGTGGCGTTCCCCATAAAGGAAATAGAGCTTTTGCGATTCTTCATAGGCGCGCGAACCGGCCGAGCTTGAACCATAGGCGGCGGCGAGGCCGGCCTTGATGGTGCGGGCGAGGTCGTTCTGCGGGGGGGCGATAACCACTGGTCCGATCGCCAGGCTTGCGACTTCCTGACCAATGGCCGAAGGGCCGATGGACGAGGCGGCAAGAACTGCAACGAGACTGACCAATAGCTTACGCATTTTCGCTCCTGTTGGCGCCGAAATGCCCCGAAAAAGCGGGAGATTCGGGCGCGCCTGAGTGAAATTCATTACTCATGAAACCTTAACGGGAGCAATCACTCCCATAAACGTGATGTTCATGTGTGGCGGAGCCGCAACGGGTTTGCACCGAGAGCGATGCGAGGCCGCTGGATCAGCTCCGGCTCAGCATACTTTCCGAATTTGAAGCTGCGCCTTTTGCCGCGTGGCCGACAGCGGCCGCCAAAAGTCGCGCGGGCAGCGTAGTCTCCAAACCGCCGAGGTGTCATCGAGCGCGCTTAGTCGTCGAGGAACTTGTTTGGCTGACAGGTGCGTAGGGCGCGGTTGGTCGCAAAGGGGGGAGCGGTCAGTCTGCTACCTTCTTCAGGCATAGACCGCCTGACATGATCGATGCTCTCGCTGACGATAGCCATCGAGGGCGAGCTACATTACGAAGTGCTCTTTGAAGAAGCTGTCGAGCCCGTTCCAAGGGGTAACCATCCATAGAGCGCCGAGCTTGGCAGACAAAATTTCAGACAGAGAAGTCAAAATGACCACGACGCCGTCCGATATCGACTACCCCGTCAGCATGCAGCTTGAAGCCTACAATGCGAAGGACATCGAAAACTTCATGCAGTGGTGGTCTGAAGACTGCCAGTATTACGCATTCCCAAACACGCTCCTGGCGAGCGGCGCAGCTGCAATACTTGAACGTCATGTAGAGCGGTTTCAGGAGCCTGATCTGCACGGCACGTTGCTGCACCGCATGACGGTTGGCAATGTGGTCATCGACCATGAAACCGTCCGCAGAACCTTTGCCGAAGGCATCGGCGAGATCGACGTGATCTGCATTTACGAGATCGAGAATGGGAAGATCGCCAGCGCGAGGTTCAAGATCGGAGAGAAGCGGTTGCTCCAGCGACGCGTTTAGTCGAGCGCGTTTTGACGCCGAGGTGGCTGGGAAGGCTCCGGCCTGACCGGTCAGGGGTGGAAAGCGGGCTGGCAGCTTTTGGGCGGATAAGCCGGAAAGCTGCCTTCTACCTCGTCGTGTTTTCGTGCCCCCGTCGCTACGTGCTAAAGATGTCACGCTTCAGGTCTGCGTACACAGCCGTTCCGGGTTTGATAAGGGGTGCCAACGTGTTTCGACCGAACGCCGCAGCATCGTTACCAGATTGAGGTATTTGGAGAAGCCGCTTCACCTTCTCATGGATAGACCCAATCGCTTTCTTGATGTCATCCGCTAAATTGCCTCGGGCAACGCTGTCGGCAACGGCCTGCGTCTTTATCGCCAACACCTGTGTCAGATCGGCGGATTTGCCCAAACTGTCGCAGAGAGCGGTCAACACTTCATCGTCCCAAAGATAGGACTCGAGGTGTCGACGGCTCAGCACCGTAATTCCCCTAGACTTGAGATCGGCGACGTCAGCGTCCGCGTGATCGTCTCGGTCGATAAGACGCTTGACGCGCATGCCAGCAGCGATCTTCGGCAACGCTGCAGCGAGCCCAAGGAAGTCTCCTTCCACTTCCTTGGAGTTTCCAGCTGCCACGAATGTGACGTCGGGGAACTCGTCAGCAAAAACGGTGGTGTAGATGCGTGCGTCGTGCTCGGCATTCTTGCCAGGAATCGGACCCGTCGGGTTGCCCTCGCAGATGACGACCCCGGAAGGGGCCACCAGCGATGCCAAGTCGTCAAGCGCCACGTGAAGGACATCGGCCCAGAATGCTCGGGTCGGCTTGGTCGGTTCGATGACTGTGGTTTGGTCGAAGTCCTGGTTGCCGAAATCGAGG
>NZ_JAFKHD010000298.1 GCF_017307565.1 Devosia sp. | reverse complement strand
GCCCCATCAGCATGGGCATGTCGGGCAGCACCAGAACAAACCCGCTCTGGCCCATACGCAGGCAATAGTCTTCCTCGCGCTTCAGCATCGAGGAGATCAGTCGTTCCAGGGTTTCCAGGCAGTCCTCGGCAGCGTCACGGCCATAGGCTGCAAGATATTCGCCGAAACAGTCGATTTCGAGGGTCATGACGCAGAGCGAAACATTGCGTTCCGCCGCCAGCATCCAGGCTTTTTGCAGCTCTTCCTCGATCGGCCGGGCTGCAGAATGGCGTCTAGAAGACCCGTTGGACGACATCGACCGCCGTCCGTCTCGCCTCTCAGCATGGCGCCCGAGCAGGGACCTAACCCTCTGCCAGAGCCCATCTTTCTGGAAAGCCTCGGTCTTGCTCATGATGCCCGCCCCCGGTGCAGTCTTTTTGCTGCCCGATCTGGTCACACTATAGTTAATGAGAAGTTACCAAGATTAGTGATTTGGCAAGACGTCGATTTGCTTGGGAGTCAGACAATCGTCACACGAGAACTCTTGTGTGACATTTTCGACTCAATAAAACGCGCTAGAGATTCTCTGGCGGCTCCCATTCGGGCCACTCGACCGCATGTTCTTCCCATTCATCGGGGTCAACTTCGGTCTCGAGAAAGGTTCTGCCTTTTACCGAAACGCCAACGTCGATCACCGTCTGCGGGTCACCCGAAACCAGCGGATGCCACCAGGCGAGGCCCTTGCCCTCGGCGATCCGGCGATAGGCGCAGGTCGTAGGAATCCACTTTATCTCGACCACGTTCTGCGGGGTCAGCTTGATGCAGTCCGGAACAACCTTTTGCCGGTTGGGATAGTCGGTGCAGGTGCACTTATCCCCGTCGAGCAGCTGGCAGCGCACGTCCGAGGTGATCAGCGTGCCGGTATCCTCGTCTTCGAGCTTGATCAGGCAGCACCGGCCACAGCCGTCGCAGAGTGCTTCCCACTCCGTCGCGGTCATTTGATCGAGCGTTTTTTCTTCCCAGAAGGACATTGGCAAGGGGTCTCGGTTAGTCTGTTGCCGGTTTGCGCTTGTCTTGGCCCCAGCGCAATCATATTCCAGCGATGCAATTGCATTGGCCCGGGGCACAAGACAAGTTTGAACGCCTAGGGCCCAGGGGTTTTCGCGTGCAGGATCCGTTCTATAGCAAGCAAAAGCGGCAAAAGCGCGCCGGCGGCATGCTGGCGGCTGACGCCTGGCTTGACTCCTCGCTTTACGAATTCTGGCAGGCGCTCGGTCGCTGGTACACGCGCTATCAGGATTTCATGAGCCGGTTCCACGTCACCGGCATCAAGCGCTTCTTCGTCGAAATTCTCTCCGACGCCTTCACCTTCGGCGCCATTGGCGCGGTGATCGTCACTGCCTTTGCCCTCCCCGCCTTCAACATCATCGATCGCGGCGCCTTCAACAAGGCCGAGGACTATTCCGTCGTCTTCCTCGATCGCTTCGGCAACGAGATCGGCCGCCGCGGCATCCGCTCGGATGACAGCGTCGCGCTCGACCAGATGCCCGACTATCTGATCAAGGCGACCCTCGCGACCGAAGACCGGCGCTTCTACGACCATTTCGGCATCGACATCGTCGGCACCCTGCGCGCCCTCGCCTCGAACGCCCAGGGCGACAATTCGACCCAGGGCGGCTCCTCGCTCACCCAGCAATTGGCGAAAAACCTCTTCCTCTCCTCGGAACGCACCTTCGAGCGCAAGATCATCGAGGCCTTCCTCGCCGTCTGGCTCGAATGGCATTATTCCAAGGACGAAATCCTGAAACTCTATTTTGACCGCGCCTATATGGGCGGCGGCAATTTTGGGGTCACGGCCGCCGCCGAATTCTATTTCGGCAAGCGCGTGCAGGACATCAACCTGGCGGAAGCCGCCATGCTCGCCGGCATGTTCAAGGCTCCCACCCGCTACGCGCCCCACGTAGACCTCGCCGCCGCCCGCGGCCGCGCTAATCTTGTGCTCTCCAATGTCGTCGCCGCCGGCTTCCTCACCGAAGGCCAGGTGACCGCCGCCCGCCGTCACCCCGCCTCGCCGGTCGACCGCACCGCGGACGTCAATTCGCCGAACTACTTCCTCGACTACACCTTCGAAGAGGCCAAGCGCCTGATCGACGAGTCCGGTACGCCGGGCAATAATTTCGTCGTCCGCACCACCATCGACACCACGCTGCAGAAATATGCCGAGGAGGCCGTCACCTCGGTGGTGCGCGAACAGGGCGAGCAGTACCGCGTCAGCCAGGCCGCCATGGTGGTCACCGACACCCAGGGCGCCATCCGCGCCATGGTCGGCGGCATGGATTATGGCAAGAGCCAGTTCAACCGCGCCATCGTCTCCACCCGCCAGCCGGGTTCCGCCTACAAGGTCTTCGTCTATTCCGAAGCCTTCGAGCAGCTCGGCCTCACCCCGTCCGATCCGATCACCGACCGCCCGGTCTGCATCGGCGACTGGTGCCCGCAGAACTATGGCCGCAGCTACAAGGGCACTGTGAGCCTGCAGAGCGCCTTCGCCCAGTCGCTCAACACGGTCCCCGTCACCCTCTCGATCAAGACCGGCCGCGAACCCATCGCCGAACTCAGCCACCGCATGGGCCTCCGCGCCGATTATCCGGTCACCCGGTCGCTGGCACTCGGGGTCGCCTCGGTCTCGGTCATCGACATGACCTCGTCCTATGCGGTCTTTGCCAATGACGGCTACAAGACCCCCGCCTTCGGCATTACCCGCATGACGACCCTCTCGGGCGCCCCGGTCTGGGAATATAACCCCGATGCCCCGCGCGAACGCGTGCTCTCCGAGCAGACCGTCGCCTATATGAACCAGATGATGTACACGGTGACCCAGAGCGGCACCGGCACCCGCGCCCGCATCGAGGGCGTGCCGACCCTTGGCAAAACCGGCACCACCACGTCCTACCGCGACGCCTGGTTCTGCGGCTTTACCGGCAATTATGTCGCCGCCGTCTGGTTCGGCAATGACGACTACCGCCCGACCAACAATCTCACCGGCGGCACCCTGCCCACCATCGCGTGGCAGAAGTTCATGGCCTATGCCCACACCAATATCGACATCAAACCGGTGTTCGGCGTGAACTTCGTGCCCACCCGTACCGTGGTCGCCGAAGCCGGTGCCCAAACGCCCGAAGCCGAAGTCGTCGAGCGGCCGCCCAACCTGACTCCGGCGGCGGCGCGCAAACTTCTCGACCTCGCCGACCGGGTGTTCACCCTCGAAGCCGGCCGCGTC
>NZ_JAFKHD010000297.1 GCF_017307565.1 Devosia sp. | reverse complement strand
GTGCGGATGATGATGTCAGGATCAGGAATATCGGCGGTGTAGAGCGCCCGCGACACTGTGCTCTCATCGATGCTGGACGGATCGAGCCGCCCAGCGGCGGCCTCCACGGCCAGGCGACGGACGGCGTCGGTTATTTCGGCGCGAGCGCCGTAGTTAAAGGCCACAACAAGCACCAGGCCAGTGTTGGACGCGGTCTTGGCCTCGACATCCTCGATAAGTCGAACCAGCGACGGCTCCAGCCCCGCCCTCGCCCCCACGATGCGGATGCGAACATTGTTGCGGATGAGACGCTGGAGATCGGACGCAACGAAACGGCGCAGCAGGCCGAAAATGAACGAGACTTCTTCCGCCGGGCGCGCCCAGTTCTCGGACGAGAAGCTGAAAACGGTGAGATAGCCAACACCGTGCTTGATGCATGACTGCACGAGGTTGCGCAGCGCGTGCACCCCCTCGACATGCCCCTCAGTGCGACGCTTACCCTTGGCTTTGGCCCAACGGCCATTGCCATCCATGATCACGCCCAGGTGAACCGGAATGCGGAGGCCCGAACCAAGGTCCGGGCTCATTTTCGCGGCGATCTCGCTTGCCATTCACGCCCCTCCCGGCGGCGCTTACAAGCAGGTCCTTAGACCTGCATGATTTCCTGTTCCTTGGCCGCCACGATCGCGTCGATCTCTTTGACAGCGTCGTCAGTCGCCTTCTGCACGAGATCGGACTGCTTCTTGGCGTCGTCCTGGCTCATGTCGCCGTCCTTCTCTGCCTTTTTCAAGGCATCCATGCCGTCGCGACGAATGTGACGCACAGCGACACGGGCTTGTTCGGCATAGGTGTGGGCAACCTTGGCAAGCTCCTTGCGGCGCTGCTCGTTGAGCTCGGGCAGCGGAACACGGATAACCTGCCCCTCGCCCATCGGGTTGAGGCCAAGGCCGCTATCGCGGATAGCCTTTTCGACGGCATTGGCGAGGCCACGGTCCCAGACCTGAACCGAGAGCATGCGCGGCTCGGGAACGGTCACGGTCGCGACCTGATTAAGCGGCGTACGCGAACCATAGGCATCGACGGTGACGGGCTCGAGCAGGCTGGCGCTGGCCCGGCCAGTGCGCAGACCGGACAGTTCGTCCTTGAGCGAATTGATCGACTTATGCATGCGGTTTTTGATGTCGGTGAGATCATAGGCCATGGCCGAGGTCCTTCCAGTCATTTGGCGCTGCCGGCAAGGGGCGCGCTTCTCTATTAAACTCGCACCGGAAAGGTGCAACGGGCATGTGGTGCCCTGCCCTAGGCCGGGTCGCCCACGCGGGTCGAAAGGCCCTTGCCTTCCAGAACACCCGAAAGGCCAGCAGGCTCATCAAGGGCATATACAATAATGGGCATGTGGCTGTCGCGGGCAAGCGCGAATGCAGCTGTATCCATCACCTTGAGGTTGCGCGCGATGACTTCGTCGTAGCCGATATGGCTATAGCGCACGGCGTCGGGGTTCTTCTTGGGGTCGTCGGAATAAACGCCATCAACCTTTGTACCCTTCAGCACCACGTCGCATTCGAGCTCGATGGCGCGCAGCGTGGCGGCAGTGTCGGTGGTGAAGAACGGATTGCCCGTGCCGCCGCCAAGGACAACCACGAACCCTTCTTCTAGCGCCTGCTTGGCATCACGCGCCGTGAAGGTGTCCGCCACGGACGGCATGGTCGCAGCGCTGAACGGCTTGGATTTGACGCCCTGGCGGGTAATGGCATTGGAGAGGGCGAGAGCATTGATCATCGTGCCCAGCATGCCCATCAGATCGGCGGTCACGCGGTCGGTGCCATCGGCAGCGCCGGCCATGCCGCGGAATATGTTGCCGCCGCCGACAACGATGGCGACCTGGATGCCGGACCGCGCCGCGTCGGCGATCTGCTTGGCAACTGCCTGGAGAAATGGAGGCTCGATACCGAACGAATTATCTCCCGCCAGCGCCTCGCCCGAAACCTTGAGCAGAATGCGCTTGTAGCTCGACGCCATCGGAAGACCTCATGGTAGAGACTGCGGGCTCGCGACTCTGCAAGACCTTTTGGACACTAGGGCAAAACTGCCGCAAGCTGAAGGCCAAGCCACGCAGGAAGTAAATGAAACATGTGAAGCTCGATCCGGCCGCACCGGAGAGCGGAGGACGGGCCGTGAAGGCCCGTCCAGAAGTCATCAGGCCTTGACGCCTGCGGTCGCAGCAACTTCGGCAGCGAAGTCGGTCTCAACCTTTTCGATGCCTTCGCCGAGGGCGTAGCGCACGAACTTGGTCAGCTTGACCGGTGCGCCAACTTCCTTCTCGGCGTTCTTGATGGCATCAGCCACCTTGGTTTCGCCATCGATCACGAAGGTCTGGGCGAGGAGAGTGACTTCCTCGTAGTACTTGCGCAGACGGCCTTCGACCATCTTCTCAGCGATCTCGGCGGGCTTGCCCGATTCCTTGACCTGCTCGAGAATGATGGAGCGCTCGCGCGCCACGACTTCCTGGTCCAGTTCGCTGGGGTCGATCGCCAGCGGGTTGGTGGCAGCGATGTGCATTGCAAGCTGCTTGCCGAGGGCCGCGAGAGCGGCCTTGTCGCCGGTCGATTCGAGAGCGACCAGGATGCCCATCTTGCCCAGACCGCCCTTGACGGCGTTGTGCACGTAGCTTTCGACCACGCCATCGGTGACCGAGAGGGTCACGGTGCGACGCAGGTTCATGTTTTCGCCGATCTTGGCGATCGCTTCGGTCAGTTCTGCCTGAACCGAGTGGCCAGCGCCCGGGAACGGCATTTCGGCGAGCTTGGCAACGTCGCCATCAGCATCGAGAGCGAGCTTGGCAACGGTACCGACGATGTTCTGGAACTGCTCGTTGCGGGCAACGAAGTCGGTTTCAGAGTTGACTTCGACCACGGCGGCCTTGGTGCCGGAGGTTGCAACACCAACCAGACCTTCAGCGGCGACGCGATCGGCCTTCTTGGCGGCCTTGGCAAGACCACGGGTGCGCAGCCAATCGACGGCAGCTTCCATGTCGCCATTGGTTTCGGCCAGAGCCTTCTTGCAGTCCATCATCCCGACGCCGGTCGAGTCGCGGAGCTGCTTAACCAGTGCAGCAGTGATTTCCATGGGTTCACCTTTCGGCGGCCCCATTCAGGGGCCGCATAGTTTCATTCAGGACAAATCCGGAAATACCGGACTTAGTTGACAGCTTCGCCTTCGCCCGGAAGATCTTCGGCCGGAGCTTCAGAAGAAGCGCCGAGATCCTGGCCGAGAGCGCTCGAC
>NZ_JAFKHD010000296.1 GCF_017307565.1 Devosia sp. | reverse complement strand
GCTCGCTAGCGCCACATAGATGAAGGCTGCCCATACCATGTAGTTCGGTATCTCAAGATCGATGCCGATAGGGACCAGCGAGAGCGGGAAATTGGTGAGGCTCCAGAGCAGTGCAAGGTAGGAGAAAAGACCCACGATGCGGCTGATCATGTCGAGCACTTCACCCAGAAGCGCGGTCACGAAAATCCTGCAGTCATCGGCTATGCGCTGGTCGGGATTGTCGATGGCGTAGCCTTTCGGTCCGCCGGCGGTGTCGCCCCAATGCGAAAAGGTGGCGTTGGCCATGTGCCAATACGCCTTGTTGGACAGCCAGATGTCGAGCGCACCCGAGGTTAGACGGCCACGCCAGAGCATTTCGAGGCGCTTGCGCAGTAATTGGCCGACGAGGTGGCGGGCGGAGTTGGCCGCCACGATCAAGCCGAAGATGCCAACCTGGCGGACTGCTTCGGCGCCGTTCATGGCTTCGAGTGCGCCATAGAAAGCCCCGGTCCAGCCGACGATCAGAATGGTCGCGTAAACGCCGCCGAGATCGAGGGCGACGATGACGGCAAAGAGCGCGATGCTCCACTTTCCGCCGGGCCCTGCAAGGCAAAGCTTCATGAGGCGCCAGAACTGGGCGAGAACCTGAGACATCGTCTGCTCCGGAAAAGTTGGGACGCCCGAAGGCGTCCCTTTTGCGTGGCCTAGAAGCGCACCGTGGTGCCGACCTTGAAGGTCCGGCCCGGGCCGACCTGGGCCTCGAGCGGGTTCTGGGCAGCGACGGCGTCGGACGCTGTAGTGGCGTAGCCGGTCAGGGTGTTGGGGAAGTAGCGGGTGTCGAAAATGTTCTGGACGCCAAAGTTGACTTCGACATTTTCGGTCGGCTTCCAGGTGACATAGCCATCGAGGAGGGCATAGCCGTCGGGCTTGAAGGCCGTGGCGGAAGCCCGCTCGGTTGGGCCGGCCGCCAGCGTGCCGATCAGCTCGAACTCAAGCCCATGCTCTGGCATTTCGTAGCGGAGGCCGAGAACCGCCGTGAGCGGAACTGCACCATCGAATGGGGTCGTGGCAGCCCCTGAGCTGACCTTCTGCGTGCCACGCTGCCAGGTCAGGTTGGCCGAGGCGAAGATGTTCTCATAGAGTTCATATTCAGCGCCAACTTCGATGCCGTAGAGATCAACGTTCTCGACATTGTCCGACCAGTAGTGGGACCAGTTGCCCGTCACCGGATTGTAGGTTGCCGATGGCGTCGCCTGTAGACCGCGGATGAAGTTGCTGTATTGGGAATAGAAGCCCGAGACCGAGAACCAGCCCTGTTCGAACTCGCCGCGTAGACCAACCTCATAATTTCGAACCGATTCCGGCTTGAGATTGGCGTTCGGCACCATGGTGATCATGCCGGTGCTGCCGATCGACAGGCCTGACTGGAACAGCTGCTGGGCATTGGGCATCTTGAAGCCCTCGCCATAGGCCGCATAGACCGAGAATGCGTCGGTCAGCTGGTACTGCAGCGACAGCTTCTTGATCAGTTCCGTATGGCTGACCGCGGCTGGTACGAAACCGGGCAGCGCATTGTAGCTGCCATCGGGATCAATGCGATAATTGGCGAGGCGAACACCGGGCGTAATTGTCAGGCGATCGCCGAATGCCTTGATCTCGTCCTGGATGAAGAGGTCGGCGCGAACGGTATCGACCTTGGGGAAGGAGAAGCCGTTATTGTAGGTGCGAGCTCCATAGCCGGTATCCGACCGCCAGGTCTGGTTGATCCCGTCATAGTTGGAGCGCGTGAAATCACCATCGAAGCCATAGGTCAGCGTGTGGGTCGTCGGCCCGAGGTCGAAAGACGAGACCAACTGCAGGTCTGCCTCAAGGAAGGTCTCGCTGTAGTCGCGATATTGCCAGACGCGCTGGGTGCGGGTGGGATAAGTCTGGTAATTGGTGCTGTCTGTGACGCGGCGTTGCGGCGAATACGATAGCTGCCACTTGACGCTGTCGAGCCAGCTGGCGCCGACATTCCATTCATGCTCGAGGGCGACGCGATAGCGCTCCATATCGAGCGTGCGCGGATAGGCAGTGCTCGTATAGCCGGACAGTGCCGCCGAAGAATCCCACACCTGTTGGATGACGGTATTGCGGTCGAAATACTCGCCGGTCAGCGTGATCTTGTGATCGGCATTGGGCGTGGCCACCACCTTGACGAGGCCGTTATAGGCGCTGGTTTCTGCTGGAAAAAGCTCGTTGCAGCGGAAGTTTGCCGGACGCGTGCAGCTGTTCCAGATGCCACCATTGGGATCGCCCTTGGTGAGCTTCGCCTCTTTGGACGAAATATGACCGAAGCTTCCGAGCACCTGTACGGCGCCGAAGTCATAGGCGCCCGTAACCTGCTTCCGCCAGGAACTGTCGTAGCTGTCAAACGCCGTGCGAACTTCGAGCGCCCAGTTCTTGTCCTGGCCTTCAAGCAGGTCGGACGGATCGCGCGTCCGCATGGCCACTGTGCCGCCCAGAGCATCGGCGCCCCAGAGCACCGAATTTGGGCCACGCACAAGTTCGACGGCCTTGAGATTCCAGGTATCGATGAAATCACGGCTGCCGTCGGTGATGCGCTCCTGAATGCGAGAGCCGTCCACCATCATCAGGACGCGATTGCCGCCCATGCCGCGAATGGAGAAGCTATTGAGCTGCCCCCACGGATTGGTGATCGCAGTCTGGCGGTCGACCGACACGCCGGGCTCGTAACGCACGAGATCCTGCATATCGCGCACGACGCGCTTTTCGATGTCTTCCTGAGTAACCACAGTGACGGTCTGAGGCACTTCCAGCAGACGCTTGGCCTGACGCGTTGCCGAGATGACCAGGCGGTCGAGCAGGGTGATCTGCGTTGACGATAGGCTCGGTGCCGATTGCGCAGCAGTCGGGCTGACGCTGGCAGACGCGGTGAAAAGGGAAGCAGCCAAAACAATGGCGCAGGCGGAAGGCGTCAACTGGACGCGGCTACGCCCAGTCGACCTTTGTGGTCGGATCATCAAAGCCCCCAGAATAAGGAAAGGCGGGGCTGGCTTGGCTGGTGATGACTGGCTGCTGGCTACGCAGGCGCAGAGCTAGTTAATATGATATTAGGAGTCAACTATAAATTGGGCTGAACGAAGTTTGTCCCCGGAGATGAGCGCGTTCACGGGCCTGACGGAAACGGCCAAACATCGCGCAAGTAGCCGGTCTCGTCAGCGTCTATCGAGCGCCGCGACAAATGGTCCACGGCGTTCGTCTGCGTGTGTGGGGGCTGATTT
>NZ_JAFKHD010000295.1 GCF_017307565.1 Devosia sp. | reverse complement strand
GAAGGCGTTGGTACCGCGACGAGCGTCGCTGACATCGTCGGCAACCCCAAGAACTTTGAGATTCTCGAAGTCGACGCTGCCCAGTTGCCGCGCGTTCTGCCTGACGTCGACGCCGCTGGGATCAACACCAACTATGCCGAACAGGCTGGCCTTGATCCGGTCAACGACCCGATCCTGCGCGAAAGCCCGAAGGGTCCGTATGTGAACGTGATTGCCGTTCGCACCGAAGACAAGGACAAGCCGTGGGTGAAGGCGCTGGTCGATGCGTACCACTCAGATGAAATCCGCACGTTTGTTGAGACGACGTTCAACGGTGCTGTGCTGGCTAGCTGGTAAGCGTCCGTCCTCGTCATTGCCGGGCTCGTCCCGGCAATCCATCTCGCCTTCGCATGGACCACCGGGACAAGCCCGGTGGACGACGGGGGAGGTGGCAGTTGATCCCCGCGAAAGCGGGGATTTTTGTTTCTATGCTTATTCCGGCATCGGCCGGATGAAGTGGTTCTTTGCGACTTCCCGCGTTTCCGGCTGTGGTAGCGCCGACTGGCGGCGGATGATTTCGATCCGGTTGAGTTCTTCGGAGAAACGCGTGTCCGAGAAGCGGCGGTCTGGGTCGGGGACCGCGGACAGAAGAAGCCGCGTATAGGGGTGCTGGGGATTGGTCAGCACGCTTTCGGTGTTTCCCCATTCGACGATCTGGCCGGCATACATGACCATGATGTCTTCGGCGACATAGCGCGCCGTGGCGATGTCGTGGGTGATGTAGAGCAACGCCAAGCCCAGCTGGGCCTTCATGTCATTGAGAAGATTGAGAATGCCGAGGCGGACGGAGACGTCGAGCATCGAGGTCGGCTCGTCGGCGACGATAACCTGCGGATTGACCGCCAGGGCGCGGGCGATGCTGATGCGTTGGCGCTGGCCGCCGGAGAGTTCATGCGGATACTTTGGCATCAGCAGCGCCGGGTCGAGTTTGACGCGGGTGAGCAGTTCCTCGATGGCGGCGGTGCGCTCTTTGGCGTTCAGCTTGGGCTGATGGAGGCGCAGCGGGCGCTCGAGATGGTAGCGGATCGTGTGGGTGGGGTTGAGGGCCGCGAAGGGGTCCTGGAACACCATCTGCACCGAGGCGCGATAGGCTTTCAATGCCTTGGCGTTCGCTTTGCCGAGGGGCGTGCCGCGGAAGAGCAGCTGGCCTTCGTCGGGCGTATATTCGCGCATGATAAGGCGGGCGGCGGTGGTCTTGCCGGAGCCGGATTCGCCGACCAGCGCCAAAGTGCGGCCGGCATGGAGGCCGAAGGAGACCGAGCGGGCGGCGTAGACGGGGTTGTCGCCGCGGCCAAAAGTCTTGCTGACATTGTCGAGGGCGAGGATGGCGTCGCTCATGACTGGGCTCCCTCGCGGATCTGTTCGCCATGCAGTTTCGGCATCGAGGCCCAGAGGCGCTTGGTGTAGGCGTGCTGGGGCGTGCGGTAGATGGTCTGAGCGTCGTTGACTTCCACCAGCTCGCCTTCGAGCATGATGCCGATGCGGTCGCTGACCTGCACCATCAGGCCGAGATCATGGGTGATGAAGAGCACGGAGAAACCGAGTTCTTTGCGCAAGACGTCGATGCGCTGCAGGATTTCGCGCTGCACCACCACGTCGAGGGCGGTGGTGGGCTCGTCCATGATGAGGAGCTTTGGATTGAGCGCGAGGCAGATGGCGATGACGATGCGCGGGCGCATGCCGCCCGAGCACTGGTGCGGATAGGACGAGAGGCGGTCGGGCGAGATGTCGACGAGTTTTAGCAGTTCGGCGGCACGGGTGCGGGCTTCGGCGCGGCTGATGCGGCTGTGGGCTCTGAGGACGTCGTAGAACTGGGTCTCGATTGTGAGAACCGGATTGAGCGAGTTCATTGCGCTCTGGAACACCATGGCGACCTCGCGCCAGCGGAAGCTGCGGAGTTCGTTGTCATCGAGCGCCAAGACATCGCGGCCGCCGACAAGGATTTGGCTGCCCTTGCGGATGAGGGCAGGGGGGCGGTGGAGGCGGCTGACGGCGAAGGCGATGGTCGACTTGCCGCAACCGGACTCGCCGGCAAGACCAAAAAACTCGCCGGGGGCGATGTCGAAGCTGACATCCTTGACAGCGTGGAAGTCCTTTTCGGCGCCGATATAGTCGATGTTGAGATTGCGGATCGAGAGGACTGGATCGGTCATAGCTTGCCCTCTCCGATACGGACCATGCGGGTCCAGCGATTGAGCATGCCGCCCGTACGCAAGCGCGGATTGGCGATTTCGTCGATGGCGAAGTTGATGAGCGCGAGGCCAAGGCCGAGAACGGCGAGGGCAAAGCACGGGGCGAGGAGATCCCACCAGGCGCCGACCGAGAGGGCCGAGGCGTTCTGGGCATTGTAGAGCATGATGCCCCAGGAGACGGTGTTTGGATCGCCGAGGCCGAGGAATTCCAGGGTCGCTTCGGTGATCACGGCGAAGATGACACTGCCGATGAAATTGATGCCGACGATGGAAATCAGGTTCGGGAAAATCTCGAAGGCCATGATGCGCCAGCTCGGCTCGCCCAGCATTTCAGCCGATTTGACGTAGTCGCGCTGGCGGATGGAGAGGGTTTCCGAGCGGGTGACGCGTACGCCCCAGGCCCAGGAGGTGAGGCCGAGGATGACGGCGATCACCAGCGGGCTCGCCTGGCCGATAAAGGCGGCGAGGACGAGCAATAGCGGCAGGTTGGGAACGACCAGAACCATATTGGTGAAGAAGTTGATGACCTCGTCGACGACGCCGCCCTTGTAGCCGGCAATGATGCCGAGGACGGTGCCGATGAGGGTGATGGCAAGGCCGGCGCCGAACCCGACGGCGAGCGAGACGCGGGCGCCGTAGACAAGGCGGGCAAAAACGTCGTGGCCGAGACGGGTCGTGCCCAGCCAATGTTCCCATGAGGGCGCCTGGTGTGGACGGCCGACGCGCTTCACCGGGCTATATTCGGTGAGGAAGGGCGCGAAAATAGCGACGAGGACAACGATGAGAAGGATGGTGATACCCACCATGGCCTTCTTGTTGCTGAGCAGCTGGCGGAAAAGCGTCATGGCTCAGGCCTTCTTCAAACGGGGGTCGAGCAGCACATAACTGAGATCGACGACGAAATTGGCGATGAGCATGGCGGCGGTCATGATCAGGAGCTGGCCCTGGATGACCGGATAATCGCGGGCGATGATGGCCTGGTAGAGCGTGTTGCCGAGGCCGGGATAGTTGAACACCACTTCGGTAACGAGCGAACCGCCGAGCACGGTGCCGAGCG
>NZ_JAFKHD010000294.1:1183-4494 GCF_017307565.1 Devosia sp. | reverse complement strand
CGCCCACCTCGAGATCAGGTGACCAGCGCCGGCGTCCGGCTCGACCGCCGCCAGCGCTCGTGCATGGCGCTGGCCACCAGCGCACCGGCGAAGTTGCCCACCACGAACGCGGTGGCCGCTGCGGTGGTGCCGCCGGACGGGACGAACACGATGGTGGGCACCAGGATCGTGAGGCCGAGCGTGAGCGTGATGGCCACCGTCGCCGCCTGGTCCTTGCGGATGCGCGCCTCCGACAGCCGGATCGATGCCAGCGCCCACGGGATGCCGGCCAGCATCAGGGTCGGCAGGAGGCGCGCCAGGCGGTTGTAGTCCGACCCGAAGACCGCGGCGATGGCCGGCCCGACCACCAGCGACCCCAGCCACGCCAGCACCGCCAGGCCCAGCGAGAACACCAGCGCCTCGCGCTCCCGCTCCGAGCCGGGCACCCCGGCGACCTCGGTGACCTGCGCGTCCTTGCCGCCCTCCACCAGCAGCACCTGGGCGATGGCCGCCGGCAGGAGGAACACCATCGAGGTCACCGTCCAGGCCAGGAAGAAGCTGGCGTTCACCGAGGGACGCACGCTCTGGGCCACCACCAGCGGGAGCACGAACTGAGGCGCCTGGCTGGCCAGCGTGGCCACCCAGTTGACCCCGGCGTAGCGGGCGAAGGGACCCACCGAGCGCGGACGGTGGAGGGTGATGCGACCGCCGCCCATCCGGCCGAGGAACACCAGCGACAGCACGCCCACCAGCGCCAGCGGCGCGAGCATCAGCACGTACAGCCAGGTGGCGGGATCGAGGCCCGGGTCCCACAGCACCAGCGGCAGGCGCACCAGCGAGGCCACCGCGATGCGCCCGACCAGCCAGCCCCACCGCCGGGCCGCCATCAACCGCACGTCGGCCAGCAGCATCACCGACGTGCCGGCGGTGAACAGGCAGAACAGGGCCCAGGACCCGAAGGAGCCGTTGACCAGCCGGGTGGCGCTGGTGTCGACGAGGGCCAGGTACAGCGAACCGACCACCACCGACGACACCACGGTGGCCACCACGGACCACCCGAACAGCGCGTCGGAGTCCCGGTTCTGCAGCGTGGCGTGACGGGCGAGGGCGATAGTCAGCCCGAGCCCCGACGCGTAGTTGACGAACTGGATCTTCCGGCCGACATCGAGAACGATGATCGGCTGCGGCAATGCCTGCAAAACCGAACGGGACGGAATGGGATCCTTGTCTGTCATGGCAGCACTCATGCAGCCACTCTCCATTCAGGCGAAAATACTCGGCCAATGAGGTCAATGACCTCGGCCGGCTGGTCATTGTTGAGAAGGGAGTTGCGGGTCGGCTTGTCGAGATCGAGGTTGGCAGCCTCGGCGTACCAGTCGAGGTGCTTGCGCGCGGCGCGCGACCCAACTTCGGTGCCGTACTCGACCAGCATTTCTTCGTAGTGCGTCTGGATGAGCGCAATCAGCTCAGCGTCCTTGGGGGCATCCTTTGGCGTTTCGCCGGCCAGGACGGCGCCGATCTGCCCTACGCGCCATGGGCGGCCTTGCGCTCCACGCCCAAGCATGACTGCGGCGGCTCCGGATTGCTCCAGGGCTGATGCCGCGGTCTCGGCATCGATGATGTCGCCGTTGACGACCACCGGCACCGAAACGGCCTCGACGACCGCGCGCACCAGTTCCCAGCGGGCTGTGCCCTTGTAGAACTGTTGCCGTGTGCGGCCATGTACCGTGATCATCCGTGCGCCAGCATCGACCGCCATCTTGGCAATCTGGGGGGCGTTGAGGCTGTCATCGTCCCAGCCAAGGCGCATCTTGACCGTAACCGGCAGGTCCGTTGCACCAGCAACAGCTTCGACGATCGCAAGCGCCTGATCGGGCACCCGCATCAGGGCGGAGCCGGCATAACCGTTGGTCACGCGCTTGGCGGGACATCCAAAATTGATATCGACGATATCGGCGCCAGCGGCGCCAGCGATCCTGGCGCCCTCAGCCATCCAACCTGGCTCACACCCGGCCAATTGCACCATATGCGGCAGGTCGCCCGCTCGACGCAGCTTGCGCACCATGTCACTGTGGCCCGTGCCCAGTGCTGCGCTCGCTATCATTTCGGAGACGACAAGACCCGCGCCATAGCGTTCCGCGATTTCACGGAAAGGGCGATCGGTGATTCCAGCCATTGGCGCGAGGAATGCGCGGTTTCGAACAGCGTGGCCACCAATGCTCAATGTAAAGGCATTATCTGACAATCGCTGCCCCAGAAATGGTCACTGTTAGCAAGGTGCCTGCACAATAATCATTTTGGCACCATGCGCAACAGCTAACCCGTATGCGTCTGGCGGGAACCTGTGCTGCTCTTGCCGCATGCCGAGGTGAAGGCTAGACCATCCTTATACACCAAGGTCGAGTTACCCCTGCCGATATGCCTACACGCCCCAAGTTCATAGCCGCCATCATTGTTGCAGCCGGGAAAGGCGAGCGCGCTCAAACAGGGGATTTTGCCGAACCCAAACAATACCGCCGCGTCGGCGGCAGGCCGGTTCTGGCTCGTACGCTCGACGCTTTTCTTGCGCATCCCGACATTTCAGCGGTCGTGCCGGTCATTCACCCTGACCATGCAGAACGCTATCAATCGCTGGAGATGGCGGGCGAGCATCTTCTCCCGCCGGTTAACGGTGGAGCGAGCCGCCAGGCCTCGGTGCTGGAGGGGCTGAAGGCTCTCGCGCCGCATCGGCCGGACCTCGTGCTGATTCAGGATGCAGCTCGCCCCTTTGTTAGCCTTGAGCAGATCGAGAACGTTCTTGAAGCACTCAGGACGCATGACGGCGCCCTGCCGACCCTGCCCCTGACCGACACCATCAAGCGCGCGCCCGATGGGAAGGATGTCGTTTCTACCGAGGATCGGCGGACGCTGTTTGCCGCGCAGACGCCGCAGGGCTTCAGCTTTGGGCAGATATTCTCGGCCCACATGCGGGCGGAAAGCGTACGTCGGGAGTTTACCGATGACGCCGAAATCGCTGAATGGGCGGGCCTGCGGGTCGCAATGACCCCTGGCGACCGCAGCAATTTTAAGATTACCCACCCTGAAGACTTCCGCCGGGCAGAGCGGCATATTTCTGGAGACCGAGCCATGGAAACCCGCGTTGGCACTGGCTTTGACGTACACTCGTTTGAGCCAGGCGATGCCGTCTGGCTGGGTGGTGTGCGGATCGAGCACACTGCCAAGCTCAATGGCCACTCTGATGCGGACGTGGCTCTGCACGCCCTCACCGACGCGATTCTCGGCGCCATTGGCGAAGGCGATATCGGTGTTCACTTTCCGCCAACGGATATGCA
>NZ_JAFKHD010000294.1:0-1169 GCF_017307565.1 Devosia sp. | reverse complement strand
GGATATGCAGTGGCGGGGCATGGCCTCGACGGTTTTCCTGAAACACGCCGGCGATCTCGTCGCAAAACGCGGCGGCCGAATTGTCAATCTCGATGTGACCATCGTTTGCGAAGCGCCGAGGATTGCCAAACACGTTCCGGCGATGTGCACTGTGATTGCCGAGACTCTTGGGATCAAGCCCGATCGCGTAGCGGTCAAGGCGACAACGAGTGAGAGGCTCGGCTTTACCGGGCGGGAGGAAGGTATCGTGGCCATGGCAAGTGCAAGCGTCGAAGTGCCGAGGGATGAGTAAATGGCCCCAAAACCCTCGGACGTAAGCTTAGGCAAACGCATCATCGACCTGCTGCGTGACAGCAACAAGACAATCGTCACGGCTGAAAGTTGTACGGGCGGTCTTATCGCTGCCGCCCTTACCGACATCCCCGGCGCTTCGGCTGCGCTCTATGGTGGTTTCATCACCTATTCCAACTCCGCCAAGGCCCGCATGATCCAGGTGCCACAGCGCCTGATCCATGACTATGGCGCCGTTAGCAACCAGGTAGCCCGCGCCATGGCGGACGGCGCCCGCAATACCGCCCGAGCGGACATCGCCGTTTCGGCCACTGGCATCGCGGGTCCTGACGGCGGCAGCGAGAAGAAGCCCGTTGGCCTTGTCTACGTCGCCGTGTCCACCGACCTTGCAACCGTTGTCATCGAACACCGCTTTGGCGATATAGGCCGCGACGAGGTGCGCAAGGCAACGGTGAACGCGGCCTTGAACCTCGTGCTACAGGTTCTGACAAGCGACGAAGACTAGGTTTTAGCTGCCGTAGCGCCGATCGGCCTCGTCGGCAAAGGCCTGCATGATCTCGTCCTGCTTGGCCGCAAAGGCCGGCTCGGCTACGGCCGCGATTAGCGGGTTCGAAATCTTGAAGTCGATCTCGAAACGAACGCGTGTGCCCTGCCCTTCCGGCTCGAACGTCCAGATGCTGTCGAGATAGGCGAACGGCCCGTCCACTGCCTTGGCGGCGATGGTGAGCGCCTCGTGGTCGGTCGTCACCCGGCTCGTATAGGCCTGCGTGATCGGCCCGAAGCTCAGGGTCATCCGGGCCAGGCGCACGTCTTTACCGCGTGCGCCGGGATCGGGACGAACATCCATCGCCTTGCAGTTCGGGATGAACCGCGGATAA
>NZ_JAFKHD010000293.1 GCF_017307565.1 Devosia sp. | reverse complement strand
TGTCCGCTTGCCGAAGGAGTTTCGCTTCGATGTTGAGGAGGTGGAGGTGTCGCGCGAAGGCGACGCTGTGATCCTGCGCCCGAAGTCCGACACAAGCCGTCGGTGGGCCTCGCTGCACGCCGCCGTCGAACGCGGCTTCAGCGACGACTTCATGGCCGACGGGCGCGACCAGCCCGAGGATCAGGAGCGTCCCGAACTCGATCAAGCGTTTCAGTGAGCCTGCGTCTGCTCGACACCAATGCGGTGATCTCGCTGGTGGCGCGACGCTCCGATGCGTTGCTGCGACGAGTCGAGGCGTCCGAACCTGGTTCACTGGCCGTTTCCTCCGTGGTCGCGCACGAACTCTATTTCGGTGCCTATCGCAGCGAGAAGGTGGCGTTCAACCTCGAAACGCTCCGGCTCCTCTTTGCCGATCTCGGCGTCCTCGACTTTGAACGCGAAGACGCCCGCGTGGCTGGCGAAATCCGGGCTGAGCTGAAGCGGCAGGGAACGCCGATCGGGCCATACGACACTCTCATCGCCGGGCAGGCCAAGGCACGGAATCTCACGCTCGTCACTAACAATACCGATGAGTTTTCGCGTATCGCAGGGTTGCAGATCGAGGACTGGACCATAGCCAGATAGCCGCTGGGATAGCCACTCGTTAACCCCGCAACGGATCAATGTCGGAAAATCGACAGCTCGCGACCCCATCTTGGACGTTCAAAGATCTATTGCTGTTTCCCGAAAGCTGCCGTTCGAGCCGCACTGCGGGCAACAAGATTCGGGGCCGCTAGCCGACGGTATGCTTTCAGGCCATTCGCTCAAATTTTTGCTTTACAGTGACACCTGTGCCCGGGCCGGTCGAGTGGGAGCAAAACGCTACTCTCACTTGGCTTTGAGGATGAAGCCTTCAAAGGAATGTATGGTAGCCTCGACTCCCTGCAGTGCGGCATTAACTCGTTCCAGAACCTCCGAGGTGGTCACAAGAATTTGCCGTTGAGTCCCAGCACTTTGGGCACTAGCCTCAAAGAATGCGGCCAAGTCCAACTCGCGCATTTGTTGCTGGCCAGGCTCATCGAAGACTGAAAACCCGACGTGATTGGTTTCAAAGCTTTTCGACAACTGCGTGAGAGCGAGAATGTAGGCCCACTTCAGGCGAATGCCATCGCTCGCGGATGCCTCGAACCCAATATCTTTAACGACCCTCTCGCCGTCTTCGTCTTCCGTGACGACTTGGGGACGAAAGTCGTCAGGTGAAAGCGTGATGTCACTCGCTCGAAAGGACTGAAAGCGGAAACGGGCGAGCAAGCTCTGTATGGTATTTTGGAATGCGTTGATCTTGGATTGGTCGGATGCCGTGAGATCCCCCGGGCCAAGGTCTTTTAACTCGGCTCGAGCACGTGCCCATTCTCGTGCTATCGCGCGCAGACCGTCGACGACTCCATCGACCTTCTCTTGCTGCGTTTGCCAGCGTTCGAGACGGGCTTCTAGACGTACAATTTCTTCCAGTTCGGAGCGTGCCGGGCTCGTCGTCGGACGAAGGAGGTCGCGCTTGAGCGATCTAATTTTTGAGCGCTGTTCTTGTATCTCCTCACGTAGGGATTGATATCGTACCTTTATGAGGTCCAGACTGTCAGATGCCGACCCAAGCATGGCACGATACAAATCAAGCTGAGACTTGATGAAGATGATGTTCTCTTCGAGTCCCATGGCTTCGCGACTGACTACTGGAAGAAGCTCTGTTTTTACAGCTTGCTGACAGGTGGGGCACGTATGGTCCGTTGCTGCCGAACCAAGTGTCGAGCCAAGCTTCTGCAGCTTTAAAGCGTCTTGATTACGGAGAAGGTCGGTCTCGAGGGCCTCAATGCGATCGCTGAACCCTTGCCGCTCACTGTCGGCGAGTTGAAAATCCTGCCTAAGAACTTGGATTTGCGAGCTCAGATCCTCATAGCGCTCTTCGGCCTCGACAAGTTCAGCTTTGAGTTCGTTTGTGGCGTTATCGACAACGGCATACTCAGACTCGTCGAAAGCGCTGATCCGGCTCCGGATTTCTTCTGTGACGCTAGCCAGAGAGCGCCATTCGTCACTGTAGTATACGGAGAGTTGCACGGTGCCGTCCTGACCGAAGCCGGCGGTAGGTTCATTGGGAAGACCTTCGATCCGAACCAGCGTGCCTTTCCCCTCAACGACTTCTCTACGGAGTTCACGATACCGTGTTTGCAGGATCAATTGCTCCTTTCGGAGTTCACTCCTCCGACGGCGTACTTTTCCAGCATCAAGATCGAGGATGAATTCCATTACTCGACGAGGAAGATCTTGTATTCCCAGATAGGTAGGGAGTGGTCCCTGCACGGCAGACCAACCTCGCTTTTGTTCAACAAAGAACATCGGGAATAGAGTTTCGATATAGAGTAGGCCTTCGTCGCCATCAAACCGTGGCACTTGCGGGAGGTCCCATCCTATGAACTTGGCGAGACGATGATGGAATCCGTCCTCACGACTTGCCGCGCCGGCGTCGTAGAGGAAAAAGTCTCGCTGATTGCCAAGGCCGAGATCGACCTTATTAAGTCGACAGTCCCACGTCTGTACCAACTTTTGGTTTGCCGCGCCTGTGATATCGCGTCGGACCGTTAAGTATTCGCCGTTTTCATTGGCGAGTTCGAGTACGACATGAGACTCAAGGACAGCTTCGTACGGGCTTTGGGTATCCCTCCTTATACGTTCACGCATGGCGTACGGCAGAGGAACATCAAGTTTGGGACTGATGGCCCGTTCCAGACCGAGCGCATAGATAATGGACATCAACGTGGTCGATTTTCCGGATGTGTTGTCGGCCTGAATGATATTCAGGCCCGGCGACAACGGAACATCGACACCATAGCTATTCTCGGCGGTTATAGACCGCAGCCTTATATGCCGAATCTGGATCATAAAAGGCGCTTCCCTACCAGAAGCAATTGCTGAACAAAGCTCTCTGTGATCTTCGCTCCAAGGCTCCTCAGAAATGCCTGTTCGTCAACGAGAACATCATTCATGGACTCGATTTCTTTTGCGGTCTCGATCCCTCTCTCTGTCAGAGTAAGAGTTGTCCGATTGCTGCTTATGGACCAATCGGCGAATCCTTCACCAACGAGAAAATCGAGAGCGCGTGTAAATGCAGGTTCAACGCGTAAACGCCATGCATACGCGGGTTCATTTTCCTCAAGTATTGCCTTCAGCTTATCCTGAGATGGTTTCGAACGCAGAGCATCGTTCAGGACATGCATTTTGGCGAAGGAGGCTTTCTTGCCGCGCGAATGTAACAGGGCCAACAGAGTGACGGACACGCGCC
>NZ_JAFKHD010000292.1 GCF_017307565.1 Devosia sp. | reverse complement strand
GGCGACCTATACCGATGGCGCCTCGGGTCTTGAAGGCCTGACCAATGACCGACCTGATCTGGCCATTCTCGATATCAAGATGCCGCGCATGGATGGCATGGAGCTGCTGCGTCGCCTGCGCCAGAAGTCCGACGTGCCGGTGATCTTCCTCACCTCCAAGGACGAGGAAATCGACGAACTCTTCGGTCTCAAGATGGGCGCCGACGATTTCATCACCAAGCCTTTCAGCCAGCGCCTCCTGGTCGAGCGCGTCAAGGCGATCCTGCGCCGCTCGGCGCCGCGTGATCCCTCCGCCGCCGCCGGACCCACGGGCGAACCCGTGCTGGGCAAGGCTCTGATCGAGCGCGGCTCGCTGGTGATGGACGAAGAGCGCCACACCTGCACCTGGAAGGGCGAGCGGGTCACTCTCACGGTCACCGAATTCCTCATCCTCCAGGCGCTCGCCCTGCGTCCGGGCGTCGTCAAATCGCGCAACGCGCTGATGGATGCGGCCTATGACGATCAGGTCTATGTCGATGATCGCACCATCGACAGCCACATCAAGCGCCTGCGCAAGAAGTTCAAGGCAACCGACGACGATTTCGAAATGATCGAAACGCTCTACGGCGTCGGCTATCGCTTCAAGGAGCAGTAAGAGACTTCGTGGCCACGATCGATCCTCACCTCGAGGGAACGCGCCCCGCTCGGGACGCCGAGCCTGCCCCCGCCTCAAAGGGGGGCAGGCGCGCCTGGCGCATGGCCCTCAAGCCATTGGCCCAGGTGATTGTGGCGCTGCGCCGTTTCATCGATTTTACGATCTTCTCGAGCCTGACGCGCCGGATCATCGTGCTCAATCTCGCCGGCCTTCTCGTGCTGGTGGTGGGTATTCTCTACCTCAACCAGTGGCGGGCGGGCCTCATCGATGCGCGCGTGCAATCGCTGCGCGTGCAGGGCGAAATCATCGCCGCCGCCATTGCCGCTTCGGCCACGGTGGATAGCGACGTCATCTCGGTCAATCCCGATCGCTTGATCCAATTGCAGGCGGGTAATGTCTCCCCGCTCTCCTATTTCGATCCTTCGCTGGAATTTCCGATCAGCCCGGAACGGGTCGCCCCGCTTCTCAGGAACCTGATCACCCCGACGCGGACGCGGGCCCGCATTTATGACCAGCAGGGCCTGCTCATTCTCGACAGCGACAATATCTATGCGCGCGGCGAGGTCATCCGGCAGCAGATCGATACGTCGAAAACCCAGCACTTCTTCCTGCTCGACTGGTGGAATGCGGCGGTAGCCTGGGCACCGGGCGACAATTTTTCAAAATACCAGGAATATGGGGCCGACGAAGGCACGCGTTATCCGGAGGTCGCTTCGGCCCTGCAGGGCGCGCCGGCCGACTTCGTGCGCGTCGATGACCACAACCAGCTGGTCGTCTCGGTGGCCGTGCCGGTGCAGCGCATGCGCGCCGTGGTCGGCGCCATCCTGCTCTCGACGGCCCCCGGCGACATTGACTCGGTGGTGTCCCAGGAGCGCTGGAGCATCCTGCGCATCGCCCTGATTGCCGCGGCCGTGCAGATCGCGCTGTCCTTGCTGCTCGCCGGCACCATTGCCGGTCCGATGCGACGCCTGTCGGCTGCCGCCGAGCGGGTGCAGACGGCGGGAAATGCGCGTGCGGAAATCCCCGATCTCACCGATCGCCCCGACGAAATCGGCCATCTTTCCGGCGCGCTGCGCCGTATGACCGACGCGCTCTATAATCGCATCGAGGCCATCGAGCGCTTTGCCGCCGACGTGGCGCATGAGCTGAAGAACCCGCTGACTTCACTGCGTTCGGCGGTCGAAACCCTGCCGCTGGCGAAAAAGCCGGAGGATCGGGCGCGGCTCAACGACATCATCCAGCATGACGTCAAACGGCTCGATCGCCTGATCACCGATATTTCGAGCGCCAGCCGGCTCGATGCGGAGCTGGCGCGCGAAAGCGCCGAACAGGTCGATATCGAAAAACTGGCCGAGGCCATGGTCGGTATCCAGAAGGACGTGGCCGCCGGCCGCGGCGTCGATGTCGTCATGGGCAAGCGGCTCGGCCGCGGCTCGACCATGATCGCCGGGCATGAAAGCCGTCTGGCGCAGGTCTTTGCCAACCTGATCGACAATGCCGTTTCCTTCTCGCCACCCGATGGCACGGTGACGGTGGCGGTCTCGACCGAGACCGACATGATCGTCGTGACGGTGAGCGATGAAGGGCCGGGGATTACCGGCGATGTCAGCCGCATCTTCCAGCGCTTTTACACCGACCGGCCCGAGACCGAGAGCTTTGGCAATCACTCCGGCCTTGGTCTTTCGATCTCCAAGCAGATCGTCGATGCGCACAAGGGCACGATCAAGGCGCAGAACCGCACGGATCGCTCCGGCGCGCTCTTCACCGTGTCGCTGCCCAAGACGCGGCGGTAGGTGGTGCCCTTTGGTCGGTATTGAGTGCTCAGGAGTCCCTCTCTCTATTCGGCGGAATGGAGAGAGCCGACGATGACCCGCGAAAACATCCACGCGACCGCCATCCTGCTCGATGGCAAGGGTGTACTCATCCGTGGACCGTCTGGCTCTGGGAAGTCGCTGTTGGCGCTTTACCTTCTCGATGCCTTTGCCTCACGCGGTCGCGAGGCGGCACTGATCTCCGATGACCGGGTCGATCTGGAGCTGGAGGGTACAAAAATCCGGCTTCATGCCCCCAAAACCATTGCCGGGCTTATCGAACTGCGTGGTCACGGCATTGTCAGACGGCCCCATCGCGACGGGGTAACACTCGATCTGGTGGTCGATCTGGTGCCCGCTCTTGAACGGATGCCCGAGGAACACGATTTCAAAGTAAGGCTTTTGGGCCTGGAAATCGCCCGTTGCCCGGTGCCGCAGGCGGGTGTGATTGGAATCGAACACCAGCGTCTCTTGATCGAAGAGGCGCTGGGCGCAATCGCTATACCCTCTGGGGGGTGACAATTTATCGCTTGCAACCCGTGGCATCGGGGTCAAGACTGGCGCCCGCTCCCAAATGCGCCCGGTGCAGGGAGCGGGGGCTTTTGGGACTGGGATGGGGTTACGTCCTGGAATTGACGCAACCATCGTCTGGGGAGAATGCATGATCGGGTTGGTTCTGGTGACGCATGGCGCGCTGGCTGATGAGTTCAAGCTGGCGCTGGAACATGTTGTTGGGCCCCAGGAGCAGTGTGAGACCATCGCCATCGGTCCTGAAGACGATGCCGAAACCCGGCGCGAGGACATTTAGGCCGCGATCGACCGACCCGAAACCGGCGACGGGCTAGCTGTTCTCACCGATATGTTTGGCGGCACGCC
>NZ_JAFKHD010000291.1 GCF_017307565.1 Devosia sp. | reverse complement strand
GGCCCCTAGAAGGCCGCAATGGTTCAGGCCCAAGCGTATGAAGTCACACCCATTAATGTCAATGAGTTTCAGAAAACGGCAAAGTTCTGAAGTTTTGTTTCAGAGATGGATTGAACTGGGCTAGATTGACCGCCGCGCCGGGCCGGAGGGGCAGGCGCGCGGAGGACTAATCTTGGGTATCCAGTCGACGATCGAGGCGTCTTCGGCCAAGTTCACGCCGGCCATGCGACGGGTTGCCATGGTGATCCGGGATACGCCGAGCCTGGTGCTCGACAAGACCATCTATGAGCTGGCGGCGACCTGCGGGACGTCGGTCGCGTCAGTGGTGCGGTTCTGTCAGGCGCTTGGCCTCTCTGGTTATGCACAGTTACGCATGTCGCTGGCGACGGAGCTGGGGAAAGAGACCGCGCAATTCGGCTCGAACCTGATTCTGGGCGCGGAAATTGCCCGGTCCGACACCTTGCAGGAAATGGCGTCCAAGGTTGCCTCGCTCGAAATGCTGGCGATCGACGAGACGGTGTCGGGGCTCGACTATGAAGCGCTCGAACGGGTGGTGGCGGCGCTCGATGGGGCGCAGCGCATTTTGCTGTTCGGGATCGGAGCGAGCCAGTTCGTGGCGCAGGACCTGCACCACAAACTGTTCCGTATCGGGCGCAATGCCTTTCTCCTGGCCGATCCGCATGAGGCCTGGACGGCGGCGCTGCTGTCGCCGCCGCGCACGGTGGCGGTCGGGTTTTCCCATTCGGGCGAGACGGCGGATACGGTGCGCTACATCGAGATTGCCCGGCAGGCCGGGGCGCTGACCATTGCGTTGACGGGATCGCCGGATTCAGCGCTGGCGCGGGCGGCGGACGAGTGCCTTGTGAGCCGGGCGCGGGAAAGCCGGCTGCGCGCCGGGGCCATGGTGAGCCGCATTGCGCAGCTCGCCATTGTCGATTGCCTGTTTCTGGGCGTCGCGAGCCAACGTTATGAGCAGACCGTCGATGCGCTCGAGCGGACGCGCGACGTGACCCACCCGCGCTAGGCGCGCTTGCCCGTGCCCCAGAGCGTGCCGCCAGTGGGGTCTATCACGCCATTGGTATAGGTCAGGCCGCCCGGCCGGTCGGCGGCGAGGAGCAGCGGGCCGTCGAGATCGACCCAGCGGGCGAAGGCGGCGAGGAGGGACGCCGGCATCATCGAGAGCGAGGTGCTGACCATGCAGCCGACCATGATGGCCAGGTTCAGGTCGCGGGCGCGTTGGGCGACGGCCAGCGCCTCGGTGAGGCCGCCGGTCTTGTCGAGCTTTACATTGATGGCGTCGTAGCGGCCCACCAGTTGTTCGAGGCCGGTCAGGGCGTGGACGCTTTCATCGGCGCAGATGGGAACCACGTGATCGATTTCGGCGAGGAGGGCGTCGTTGCCGGCGGGCAGGGGCTGCTCGACGAGTTCGATGCCAGCACGCTGGGCGGCGTGGAGGAGGTCTTGCAGCTCGTCGGGCAGCCAGCCTTCATTGGCATCGACGATGAGGCGCGTCTCGGGCACGGCGGCGCGGATGGCGGCGAGGCGATCGGCATCGCCGGGGGCGCCGAGTTTGAGCTTGAGGAGCGGCATGTGGCTGTGGCGCCGGGCGGCGTCGGCCATGGCCTCGGCGGTGTCGAGGCTGATCGTGTAGGCGGTCTCGATGGGGCCGGGGGCGGTGATCCCGGCAAGGCTGACGACGCTGCGCCCGGCAAGGGCGGCTTCGAGATCCCAGAGGGCGCAATCAAGGGCATTGCGCGCAGCGCCGGGCGGCAGGGCGGACTGGAGGCCGGTGCGGTCAAGGCCTGCGGCGAAAGCGTCGCGGAGGCTCAGGATAGCGGCAAGCGTTGCGTCCAGCGTCTCGCCATAGCGGGCATAGGGGACGCATTCGCCGGTGCCGATCACCCCGTCGCGCTCCAGTTCCACGCGGATAACCTGCGCTTCGGTCTTGCTGCCGCGGGAGATGGTGAAGCGGCCGGCGATCGCAAAGCTTTCGATCTCGGCGCGGAGGGTGGTCTTGGTCATATCGGCTGCACTTGGGGGAGTGGATAGGCGGCGCAGTCCTAACAGCCGAGCGCCGGCAATGTCCACGTTTGGCCGCAGCATGGGATGCGGCCAAACGTGCTGGTGCCGATCAGGCGGCCTTCTGGGCAGCTTCCTGTTCGGTGCGCAGCGTGCTGAGGGCGCTGGCCCACTTGTAGAGTTCGTCGAGCTGGCCGGTCAGGCCCGTGGTCATGGCTTCGTTGCCGCGGAAAACGCCGTCTTCGCCGATGAACTGGGGGAAGGAGGGAACCGGAACGACCTGAGGGAGGGCATGCACGTTCACATTGCCGAGCAGCTGGCGCAGCGCCTGGGCCGAGCGCAGACCACCCGAAATGCCGCCATAGCTGACGACGCCGGCAGCCTTGTAGCCCCATTCCTTGAGCAGGGTCTGGATGGCGTTCACGAGGGCGGCGGGGGCGAAGTAATTGTATTCCGGCGTCACGAAGATATAGGCGTCGGCGGAACCGATGATGCTGGCCCAGCGGCGGGTGTGATCATGCTCGTATTTCTGCATCACCGGGTGGGTGGCTTCATCCAGAAGCGGCAGCTTGAGATCGGCGAGGTCGACGAGTTCGATGTCGAAACGGCTGTCCTGACGCGCGACCTCTTCCACCCATTTGGCAATGGTGGGGCCAACCCGGCCGGGGCGGGTGCTGCCGATGATGATCTTGAGAGAGAGCGCCATGCTGAAAGTCTTTCCTTGGGCGAGCCGGGCCACGGTCCGCCAAGGGCGTTCCGCAGCGAGCCGGGCTCTGGTCATGAATGTTGCGTATCGAATGGAAACATAAGTTTCCGCTGGATACTGCGTGCCTATGTATTACACTGAGGCAAAGGCGCAAGACGGCACCTTCATGATACGGGAGTATCCTCGGTGAAACCTGATAGCCCCAATGGGGCACACAGCTATTGCGGGGCGGCCCGCGAAATTCTCACCATTATCGGGGCGAAATGGGCGGTTCTGGTGGTGAGCCTGCTCGACGAAAAGCCGCGGCGCTTTTCCGAACTGAAGCGGGAAATCGGCGACATCACGCAGAAGTCACTGACCAGCGTGCTGCGGGAACTGGAAAAGGACGGGATCATCGAGCGGGTGGTGACGCCCACCGTGCCGCCGCGGGTCGACTACAGCCTGACCGAACTTGGCCGCTCGCTGCTGGTGCCAATCAAGGCGCTGCGGCTCTGGGCCATGGAAAACCATCCCGCCGTCGTCGCCGCGCGCGAGCGCTTCGAGGTCAAGACCGCCGCCTGAGCGGCCTAAGGCCGGCAGGCACAGATCGCGAAAAGTGCGCGCGGCCGCCG
>NZ_JAFKHD010000290.1 GCF_017307565.1 Devosia sp. | reverse complement strand
CCGATAAGGCCAATGCGCTGGTCCATGAGGGACTGCCTGCCGTCGTGTTCGACGGCGCCGCGCCCGGGGCCGAAGTCGGCCCCGCGCTTGAAAAGTCCAGCCATGTGATTGTCTCGATCGCTCCCGATAAAGCCGGGGACGTGGTGCTGCGCCAGCACCGCGCCGAACTCGATGCGGCGACCGAGCTCGAATGGCTCTGCTATTATTCCACGGTCGGGGTCTACGGGGATTTCGACGGCGCCTGGATCGATGAGACCGCGCCGCTGGTGCCGCGCAACCTGCGCTCCGATTTTCGCGTCCGGGCGGAAGAAGAATGGATCGCCTATGCGCGCGAGCGCGGCGTGCAGCTCTGCATTCTCCGGCTTGCCGGCATCTATGGACCTGGCCGGTCGAGCTTTGACCGGCTGGCCGAGGGCACGGCGCGACGGGTGGTCAAGCCCGGTCAGGTATTCAACCGCATCCATGTCGGCGATATCGCGCGCGTCACCCTGCTCGCGGCCGAACGGCGGCTGGCCGGCATTTTCAATCTTGCCGATGACGCGCCGGCGCCGCCGCAGGACCTGATCACCTATGCCGCCGAAAAGATGGGTGTCGAAGCGCCGCCCGAAATCCCCTTCGAACGGGCCGAGATGACGCCCATGGCGCGCAGTTTTTATCGCGACAACAAGCGCGTCTCGAACAAGGCGATCAAGCAAGCGCTTGGCATCGACCTGCTTTATCCCGACTATCGCGCTGGCCTCGATGCCATCTGGAAGGATTTTCAATGAGCGTCACACCCGCAAAATCCGCGCCGGAGCGGATCGTGCTCGAAGGCCGCTACACCCGCCTCGAACCGCTGGAGCGGCACCACGCGGCCGATCTTCTGGCGGTCTCGACCATGGATGGAGGGGCGGAACGCTATCGCTGGCTCTTCAGTCATGCGCCGAAAAACCTTCAAGACATGGAAGCGCGCATCGACGAGGCCAATGCGGGGAGCGACCCTGCCTATGTGGCGATCGTTGACCGGGTCAGCGGCAAAGCGCTGGGGCAGCAGGGCTGGATGCGCATTCGCCCCGAACACGGCTCGATCGAGATCGGTGGGGTCTATTGGGGCCTGCCAATGGCGCGGACGCGGCTTGCGACCGAAGCGCTCTACCTTTTTGCCCGCCATGCCTTTGACGACCTCGGCTACCGGCGCTTCGAATGGAAGTGCAATGATCGCAATGAGCCGTCCAAGGCCGCAGCGACCCGCTTCGGCTTCACCTTTGAGGGCGTGTTCCGGCAGGACATGATCATGAAGGGCGAGAACCGCGACACGGCCTGGTTCTCGATTCTCGATGGCGAATGGCCGGCGCTGCGGGCCGAATATGAGCGTTGGCTGAGCCCGGACAATTTTGACGATGCCGGGCAGCAGAAAACGCGGCTGGCGACGCGGTGAAGCTCTTTCACCTCAGCGACGATCCGGCGATCCCCCGGTTCGAGCCGCGGCCTTCCGCCTATACGGCCGAGCCGGTGGTCTGGGCTATATCGGACGAGAAGATCGCCAATTATCTCCTGCCGCGCGATTGCCCGCGCGTCTGTTTTCGCGCCGGGACAGGGACATCGGCCGGAGACGTCGACCGGTTTCTGGGCGAGGGCCGGGCGGTGATCGCCATTGAAGAGGCCTGGGTGCAGCGCCTCGAGAGCGGCAGGCTCCATCGCTATGCCATGCCCAATGACGGCTTTGTGCTGCAGGATGAAAGCGCGGGCTATTGGGTGTCCCATGGCGCCGTCGATCCGCTGGGCGTGGAAACGCTAGACGACCTGCCGGGGGCGATTGCCGCCGAGGGCGTGACGCTGAAAGTGCTGCCCTCGCTCTGGGATCTCCACGACGGAGTGCGGGAATCGAGCCTGGTGTTTTCGCTGATCCGGATGCGGAATGCGGGGGCACGGGGCTAGGGGGGCTTGGTTCGCGGGGATGACAGCTGGTGGGTTTTGCAGCAGTTCAGCTAACTAACCTAAGCCATCATTCCCAGCACCGCCTGCCGCAGGCGCTCCAGGTCTTCTTCCCGGCTCAAACGATGATCGCCGTCGGGGATGAGCGTGAACGTCACCGGGTCATGCAGGATATGCATCAGCAGTTTTTGTGCGTGGGCGGGGGGCACGTCGGGGTCGCGGCCGCCTTGCAGGATATGGACCGGGCAGCCGGTTTCGATGACGCGGCCGAAGAGGCGGTGATGCTCGCCGTCTTCGAGTAGGGTTTTGGTATAGCGATAATCGCCATCGCCATATTGGCTGAGACGCTCGACATAGCCCTGCTCGGCAAGCGCGGACAACTGCTCTGGCGTGAAGCGGGTGGGGATCAGGTCGTGGGTGGCATCGACCGCCGGGGCGATGAGGATCAGGCCCTTGAGGCGTTTTTCCCCGGTTCTGACCAGATGCCGGGCAAGGAGCAGCGCGAGCCAGCCGCCCATGGACGAGCCGATGACGATCTGGGGTCCATGCGTCTTCGCAAAGACGGCAATGGTCTCTTCGAGCCAGCGGCTGACGGTGCCCTCGTCAAAATCGCCACCCGACTCGCCATGGCCGGAATAATCGAATCGCGTCACCTCGAGGCCCTTTTCGGCGCCGAAGGCGTCGAGGGCGGTTGCCTTGAGCCCGGTCATTACCGAGCGGAAACCATTGAGCCAGAAAAGCCCCGGCGCCGTGCCGGGGCGCTGGAGATAGGCAATTTCGCGCTGGCTTTCGGCTGCGCCGACGCTAAGAAACTGACGGGGAAGGGAAGTCACGCGGAACTCTTTGGTCATTTGCGATTTTTGAAGGCAAACGGTAGATCGTTTCCCTTACGCAACAGCAGGAAAATCAGCATCTCCAGCTGTTGACTTCTCACCCCGCTAACACGATTTTAGGCCCGAATTCACCCCCCGGCATAAACAGCACAAGGAACGCTTGCCATTCGTCGTCCAATGAGACCCACAGCGCCCCAGAAAGATGGGCCGCTTGCCAATGAGGACATTACCAGCCCCGACGTCCAGCTGATCGATGCCGAAGGTGAAAACCGCGGTATTGTTCGTACGCGCGAAGCGCTTGCCGAAGCGCAGGAGGCCGGGCTCGACCTCGTGCTGATCGCCGCGAACTCAACCCCGCCGGTTGCCAAGATGCTCGATCTTGGCCGCTTCAAATACGCTGCCCAGAAAAAGGCCGCCGAAGCGCGCAAGAAGCAGAAGGTCATCGAAGTCAAGGAAGTTCAGCTCCGGCCGAACATCGATACCCATGACTACGAGACCAAGATGAAGGCTGTGCAACGGTTCCTGGGCGAAGGCGACCGCGTGAAGGTGACCATGCGATTCCGTGGGCGCGAAATGGCGCACCAGGACA
>NZ_JAFKHD010000132.1 GCF_017307565.1 Devosia sp. | reverse complement strand
CTGCTCACCGGTGGCGCCGATGTGTCGCCGCAGCAATGCGAGGCGCTCTTGCGTTCGGCCACGGATAGCTGTGATCTCTACTATCAGGCTTTCCAGTTCGTCGTCTGGGCCGGCAAATCGGCCGCAGACGCGCTCAGCCATGTGATGTTCGAAACCGTGGGAGAGGCGTGATGACGAATTTGCGCTCCATCGGACCGGTCATGCTGGTTGGTGCCGGCAAGATGGGCATGGCACTGGCAACGGGTTGGCTTGAGGCGGGACTGCCGCCGACCAACCTCGTGCTGGTGGAACCGCGGCCGAGCGAAGAGACCAAGGCTTTCGCGGCCGAATATGACCTCAGGATTTATGACCATGCCGTGGGGCTCTTGCCCAATGTGCTGGTGCTGGCGGTGAAGCCGCAGATCATCGACGAGGTGATGGAAAGCCTGTTGCCGGTGATCGGGCCGCACACGCTGGTTGTGTCTATCGCTGCCGGTATTTCGCTGGCGCGACTGGCCAAGGGCGCGGGGACCGATCGGGTCGTGCGCAGCATGCCCAATACGCCGGCGCAGATCGGCAAGGGCGTTACCGGCGTCGTTGCCGGGGCTGGTGTCGACCACGACGGAAAATCTGCTGCCGAGGCGCTGCTTTCGGCGGCTGGGCTCGTCGTCTGGTTCGACAAGGAAGGTGATCTCGATGCGGTAACCGCCGTTTCGGGGTCGGGCCCGGCTTATGTGTTCAATCTCGTGGAGGCGCTGGCCGCGGCCGGCGTAGCGCAGGGACTCGACGAGCATGTCGCCATGGTGCTGGCGCGCCAGACCGTGATCGGCTCCGCCGCGCTTCTGGAAGCGGATGCAGCTTCGGCCAGCACGCTGCGGCAGAACGTGACGTCGCCCAATGGCACGACGGCGGCGGCGCTTGCCGTGCTGATGGGTGACGATGGGCTGACCCCGCTCATGGGCCGCGCGGTGGAGGCCGCACGGCTGCGCAGTGAGGAACTGGGGCGCGGCTAGTAAACTAGTCGTCGTCGCGGCTGATCTGGGCGCGCAAGGAGCGGATGCTTTCGAGCGGCGGGGCAGGGGTTTCGCTCAGGCGATCAAGCTGAATATTGGCGGCCAGCAGGTCCTGCGCCTGGCCGGAAAGCTGGAAGCGCAGGATGTGCGCTTCGGCCAGGGCGAGACCGAGCCGGGAATCGGTCGGGTCGGTTTGGCTCGCCATGTTGAGGGCCGCGATGGCGCGATTGACGAGGCGGCTGGTGCGGCGCGGATCGTCGCTGTGACGGGCCTCGCCGATCAGCAGAAGCCCGAGGCCGAGGCCGGCGGCGCGCAGGGTTTTCAGATCATCGGCGATGAGCGGATCACGCAAGATGGTCTCGTAGCACCAGATGGCTTCGACCAGTTCGCCCTGTTGCTCCAGGCGTTTTGCCTCGGAGAGATATTGACCCAGATCGAGAATTTGCTGCCCCTGCAGGCTTGGCGCCGTCTGCCAAACTGAGTCCAGAGTGCCGGACAAGGTATTGGCAGACAAGCCTTAATCGCTGCAGGCTGATCTAAAGATTCACCGTCAGATTGAGCCGGTCGAGCACGGTGTGGTCGGAGGGTTCGACCATGCTGACGAGAAACTGGCGGACCATGCGGGCGCCGTCCGGTGGCAGGGCCGCGATGGCGTCATCGATTCGGCTCGCCTGGGTGGCCGAGAGCGTGGCGAAAAGGGTGCGGCCCTTGTCGGTGGCGTAGAGCAGGCGCTGGCGGCGGTCGGCGTGACCGGTCTTCTGGGCGATATAGCCGTTGTCGATCAGCTGACGGAGCACGCGGGCGAGGCTCTGCTTGGTGATCTTCAAGATATCGAGAAGATCGGCCACCGGCATGCCGGGGCGCAGGTTGACGAAATACAGCACGCGATGGTGCGCGCGCCCAAAACCCTGGCGTTCGAGCAGCGCATCGGCATCGCCCGTAAAGTCCCGATAGGCGAAGAAGAACAGGCCCATGATATCGAGCGGCAGGCCGGTATCGTCGGGCACCGCAGAATTTATGTCAGCCTTGTTGACATTTTTTTGGCTCTCTGCCATTGTCACTCCATCGCACAGGCGTTTCGTCTTATCCCAAAGACATTCAGGTTTGCCAAGGGCATGGCCCTTGGGGCATGATCGGGGGAACGCCCGTTCGTGTGTGAACGGCAACAAGGACTTTTTGGAGAGGATCATGGCAGGCGTGCCCATGGACCAGCGTGATGGCTGGATCTGGTTCGACGGCGAACTCAAACCGTGGAAGGACGCGAAGATTCACGTGCTCACGCACGGACTTCACTATGCCAGCTCGGTATTCGAAGGCGAACGCGCCTATGGCGGCGAAATTTTCAAATCGCGCGAGCACACTGAACGCCTGATCCGTTCGGCTGCGACGCTCGATATGCCGTTCCCCTATTCGGTGGACGAAATCGAGGCCGCAAAGCGCCTCGTGCTGGAAAAGAACGGCCTTGTGGATGCTTATGTGCGTCCTGTCGCCTGGCGCGGCTCGGAAGAGCTTTCGGTGCCGGCGCGCAACAACAAGGTGCACGTGGCGATCGCCGCGTGGGTCTGGCCCAGCTATTTCTCGGTCGAGGAAAAGCTTAGGGGTATTCGCCTCGAATGGAGCAAGTGGAAGCGCCCGTCGCCGGAGACCATTCCGTCTTCGGCAAAGGCTGCGGGTCTTTATATGATCTGCACGCTCTCCAAGGACCACGCCATGGCGAACGGCTTTGCCGACGCGCTGATGCTGGACTATCGCGGCTATGTGGCGGAAGCCACGGGCGCCAACGTGTTCTTCATCAAGGGCAAGGAAATCACGACGCCGACGCCGGATTGCTTCCTCAACGGCATCACCCGGCAGACGCTAATCGCGCTGGCCAAGGAAAACGGCTTTACCGTTACCGAGCGCCACATCATGCCCGAAGAGCTGAGCCAGTTCGACGAGTGCTTCCTGACCGGTACGGCCGCGGAAGTGACGCCGGTTTCGCTGATCGGCGACTACAAGTTCACGCCGGGCGAAGGTTGCCGGACGCTGATCGATGCTTACTCGGTTGCGGTGCAGCCGAAGCAGGCGGCAGCGGAATAGGGTTTTCCGCGATTTGAGTTTTGGAGGCCGGGCAGGGATGCTCGGCCTTTTTGTTTGAGCAGAGGAACGACCCCTCACCCGGCCCTGCGGACCGACCTCTCCCCCAAGGGAGAGGTGTCGCTCCGCGACTTTGACACTCTCCTACCTCTCCCTTTGGGGTGAGCGGCCTTACTCGGCCCAGCGGTCCCTAGCGCTGTCGTCTGCGGCCTTGGCCTCAACCCATACAGTGCCGGCCGCCGTTTCTTCCTGTTTCCAGAATGGCGCGTCGGTTTTCAGGT
>NZ_JAFKHD010000131.1 GCF_017307565.1 Devosia sp. | reverse complement strand
CGTCCATGGCTTCGAGCACGTCAGGTTGAACGCGGGAATCATTTCGGAACCAGTAGTCGACAAGGGCTTGGGCCGGCACATCAGGCGCGATCTCGGCCAAGACCGCGGCGAGTTCGGGCATTAGGTCTTTCTTGCCGGTGACGATGTCGGGCCAATGCGGCTTGAAGAACGTGCTCTGCAGCAGCGGCAGAGGGATGCCGAGATCTCTTTCGAGATCGGTGAAAAGGTGGGCGCCATCCTGCGGGCGGCCGGATACGAGCACTCCATCGACATCCATCAAGATCGTTTTCATCGGCATTCCCCAAGCGTTCGGACAGCTATGCATGGGTGTCGATGAGGGGCAAACAAAAAGGGCGCGGCCTTGGCCGCGCCCTTAATTTTGTAAACTGGCAGCTCTTTAGAGCGTGCGCTGGACCGTCTCGACGCGGAAGCATTCGATGACGTCGTTGGCGCGGATGTCTTCGTAGTTTTCGAAGGCCATACCGCATTCCTGACCGGTCTGAACTTCCTTAACTTCGTCCTTGAAGCGCTTGAGCGTCTTGAGCTTGCCTTCGTGGATGACGACGTTGTCGCGCAGCAGACGCACCCCGGCGCCGCGTTCCACAATGCCTTCGGTGACCTGGCAACCGGCAACCTTGCCGACCTTGGTGATCTGGAAGACTTCGAGGATTTTTGCGTAGCCGATGAAGGTTTCGCGACGCTCGGGTGCGAGAAGACCCGACATGGCACCCTTCACGTCCTCGATGAGGTCGTAAATGATGTTGTAGTAGCGGATTTCGATGCCTTCGCGACCAGCGAGCTCGGAAGCCTGCTTGTTGGCACGGACGTTGAAGCCGATGATGACGGCCTTGGAGGCAGTCGCCAGCGTCACGTCGGATTCGGTGATCCCACCGACGCCCTGGTGCAGGATCTGGGCCGACACTTCGTCGGTGCCGAGCTTCTCGAGCGAAGCGACGATGGCTTCGACCGAACCCTGCACGTCACCCTTGATGATCAGCGGGAACTTGGCGATGCCATTGGCCTTGAGCTGATTCATCATCTGCTCGAGGCTGGTGGCGCCGCCGCCGGCTGTCTTTTCACGGATGGCGCGCTGACGATATTCGGTGACCTCGCGGGCACGCGCTTCAGTTTCGACAACCGAGCAACGATCGCCGGCCGAGGGCACGCCGGTAAAGCCCAAAACTTCCACGGGAACCGAGGGACCGGCCTCCTTGACCTGCTCACCCTTGTCGTTGATCAGGGCGCGCACCTTAGCGAACTCGGTGCCGGCAACGAGAATGTCGCCGACGCGCAGCGTACCGCGCTGGACGAGAACGGTTGCCACGGCACCACGACCGCGATCGAGCTTGGCTTCGACCACGATACCTTCGGCGCGACCGTCACGGGCGACCTTGAGCTCGAGGACTTCGGCCTGGAGAAGGATGGTTTCGAGGAGTTTGTCGAGACCGGCACGGGTCTTGGCCGAAACCTCGACGTCGAGCACGTCGCCGCCCATGGTTTCCACGAACACTTCGTGCTGAAGCAGTTCCGTGCGGACGCGCTGGGGATTCGATTCCGGCTTGTCCATCTTGTTGATGGCCACGATGATCGGAACACCAGCCGCCTTTGCGTGCTTGATGGATTCGATGGTCTGCGGCATGACGCCGTCATCGGCCGCCACGACCAGCACCGCGATATCGGTCGCCTGGGCGCCGCGGGCACGCATGGCGGTGAACGCCTCGTGGCCCGGGGTGTCGAGGAAAGTGATCTTGGTGCCGTTCTTTTCGACCTGATAGGCGCCGATATGCTGGGTGATGCCACCGGCTTCGCCCGAAACCACATTGGCTTCGCGGATCGCGTCGAGGAGCGAAGTCTTGCCGTGGTCGACGTGACCCATGATGGTCACGACCGGCGCACGATCGGTCAGATCCTCGGCCTTGTCGTCGGACGGAATGTCAAAGAGACCTTCTTCAACGTCGGCTTCGGACACGCGCTTGACGGTGTGGCCGAGTTCGCTGGCGATGAGTTCAGCCGTATCGGCATCGATCACGTCGGTGATCTTGGCCATCTGGCCCTGCTGCATCAGCATCTTGATGACGGTGACGGAGCGTTCGGCCATGCGGTTGGCGAGTTCGCCGACCGTGATGACTTCCGGGATCACGACTTCGCGGCTGAGCTTTGGCGCATCCTGCTGGTTGCGGCCCATCTTCTTGTCGCGACGACGCTTCATGGCCGCCAGAGACGGACCACGATCACGATCGTTTTCGGTGGTGGCGCTCGAGACCGTCAGACGGCCACGGGCTGCACCTTCATCACCACGGCGCGACGGACGCTCGGGCTGAGCGCGCGAGGCGCGGCGGGCATTTTCGAGTTCCGCTTCGGTCGTCGGACGCTGCTGCGGCGCGCCGGTACGAATGCGACGGCCATCGGCCTCGCTGGGGGCCGCGGGCGGCACATTGCCGATCGGGGCCATGCCGGCACCGGGGCGACGGTCACCCGCGGGGCGGGCACCGGGACCACCGGGACGCGCGCCGGCAGTGCCGGCAGGACGCGTACGGTCACCCGTGGGACGGGCGCCGGCGGGACGTTCACCATCGGGACGGCCGGTCGGGCGTTCGGCACCACGTTCGGGGCGTTCGCTGCGCTGCGGGCGGCCGGCCTGACCGGGGCGACCTGCAACGGTGCGGACCTGAGTCGGGCCGGGATTGCGCTGGCTGGCCGGAACGAAGGGCTCGCGCTGCTGCTCGGGCTCGCGGGCCGGGGGCGCGGCGGCAGCGCGGGCTGCGGCCTCTTCCTCGACGCGACGGGCTTCGTCAGCCTGGCGGCGTTCTTCTTCCTGGCGGGCAGCTTCTTCGCGGATCTGGCGACGACGGTTGTCGTCCTCGATACGGCGTGCTTCTTCAGCGGCAAAGCGTTCCTTGTCCTCGGCGGCGCGGGCGCCGGCAAGGGCAAGCGCGCGCTGGCGGGCTTCCGCTTCGGCAGCCGAAAGGCCAAGCGCAGGGCGCTGATTCTGCATCGGGCGGCCCTGGCCGGGACGTCCGGAAGCACCCGGGCGGCCACCGCCAGCCTGGGAACCACCTGCGGGAACGCCGGCGGGCTTGGGAACCACGCGCGTGCGCTTCTCCACGACCACCGTCGAGCGCGAAGGACCGCGCGACGTGCCGGCACGCTCGGTGCCGCGCGCCGGGCCGCCGCGTCCGGTCGGCACGCGCTTCTCGTCGGCCACCTTGCGCTTGTGCGCCGCGTGGTAGACGCGGTCCTCCGCCTTCGGGGTCGGCCCGCGGCCCTCGAGGCCCTTGCGCCGCTGCCCGCCGGAGCCGACCGTCGCGCCCTTCTTGCTTCCGGGCTTGCGGGTCGCGCCGCGTCGTTGT
>NZ_JAFKHD010000130.1 GCF_017307565.1 Devosia sp. | reverse complement strand
CGCTCTCAACAAATGGGACCTGATCGAGGACAAGAACGCCAAGCTCGCCGAGCTGCGCCTCGAATGCGAACGCCTGCTGCCGCAGGTGCTCGGCATTCCGCTGGTCACCCTGTCAGGCCTCACCGGCCGCAATATCGACAAGCTGATGCAGGCCATTTTCGAGGTCGAGCGCACCAGGAACTCGCACGTTTCCACCTCGCGCCTCAATCGCTGGCTCGCCGCCATGACCGAGAGCCATCCGCCTCCGGCGGTCTCCGGTCGCCGCCTCAAGATGCGCTACATGACCCAGGCCAAGACCCGGCCACCGAGCTTTATCATCTTCGCCTCGCGCCCTGAAGCCGTGCCCATGTCCTATCAGCGCTACCTGACCAACGGGCTACGCGAGAGTTTTGACATGCCCGGCACGCCGATCCGCCTCTGGCTGCGCGGCGGCAAGAACCCCTACGCCGACAAGAAAAGCTGACGCGGGGGCAGGGCGCCCGCGTACTGCTGATCACGAAGGCCATGAAAAATCCCGCGAAAGCGGGATTTTATTTTGCGTGTATAGACTCCCGCCTGCTGCTCGCCGGATATTCTTGCGCCGCAACACCAAAATTTCCCCCGGTCAAATCAGTCTATCGGCCTATTCACATCGGCCAGCCTTGCCCTATAGTGCGCACGTCGTAGCACCCCGCCATTGGTCGCGGCGTGCCAACTTTGCACTTTGTTGCTTACAGAAATCATCATCGTCGTCGTTCTCATCCTTGTGAACGGCGCCTTGGCAATGTCCGAACTGGCCGTTGTTTCGTCCCGCTCCGCGCGCCTCAAAGTCCTGGCCGACCAGGGAAACAAGGGTGCCGCCACGGCAATGAAACTGGCCGATGATCCGGGCAAGTTTCTTTCCTCTGTTCAGATCGGTATCACCCTCGTCGGCATTCTTTCGGGTGCGTTTTCCGGCGCGACCCTCGGCACGCGTCTCAGCGTCTGGCTCGCCGAGATCGGCGTGCCCGCCAATATCGCCGATGTCGGCGGCGTTGGCCTGGTCGTCGTCGTGATCACCTATGCCTCGCTCATTCTCGGCGAGCTGGTCCCCAAGCAGATCGCTCTGCGCAATCCAGAATCCGTGGCCTCGTCCGTGTCTCAGCCCATGGCCATCATTGCCCTCGTCGGCTCGCCCATCGTCTGGCTGCTCGACGTGTCGGGCAAGCTGGTGCTGCGTCTTCTCGGCCAGAGCGGCCAGAACGAAGAGCAGGTGACCGAAGAAGAGGTCCGCACCATCATCGCCGAGGCGACCTCGGCCGGTGTCTTCGAGACCGAAGAACACTCGATGATCTCGGGCGTCATGCGTCTCGCCGATCGTTCGGCCCGCGGCCTCATGACTCCTCGCCTCGACGTCGTCTGCGTCGATGTGGAAGACAGTTTTGAGGCCAATCTCAAGATCATCCTCGCCACCTCGCACTCCCAGGTGCTGGTGCAGGAAGGCAATGCCGATTCCATCCTCGGCGTCCTGGTCCTGGCCGACCTGCTGCCGGCCCTTGCAACAGGCCAACAGCCGGACCTGCGCCGTCTGCTCAAGCCGCTGCCGGTGATCATGGAACACGCCGACGCCCTCGACGTGGTCGAAGCCATTCGCCAGTCGAGCGTCAAGATGGTGCTCGTCGTCGACGAATACGGACACTTTGAAGGCATCGTCACCTTTGGCGATGTGCTCGAAGTCATCACCGGCGTCTACAACGAGGAGCCGGGCGACGATCCGGCCATCGTCGAGCGCCAGGATGGCTCCTGGCTCGTCGCCGGCTGGATGCCCGTCGACGACTTCTCCGAGCGTTTCAAAATTTCGGTGCCCAAGGATGCGCGCTACGAAACCGTGGCCGGCTATATCCTTGCTGCGCTCAATCGCCTGCCGCGAACCGGCGAGAGTTTTGATCGCGACAACTGGCATTTCGAGGTCATCGATCTCGATGGCCGCCGCATCGACAAGGTGCTGATGTCCCCGCTCCTGCCGAGCGAGGGCGCATAACGAAAAAAAAAGGCTCCGGAGCGATCCGGGGCCTTTTTCTTGGAATGTGGCGGGACTTCAGAGGTCCTCGAACGCGCCCTTGGTCACGTCGAACAGGCGTCCATTCTCGGCCACATTGGGGCTCAGGAGATCGACGAGCTTCGGCGCAACGTCAGACGGCTGCGGCAGCGTTTCGGGGTCTTCGCCCGGCATCGCCTTGGCGCGCATCGCGGTACGCACGGCGCCGGGGTAGAAGACATTGGTCTTCACCGTCGTTGTGTTCATCTCGCCGGCATAGGCCTTCACCATGGCATCGAGCGCGGCCTTGCTGGCGGCGTAGAGGCCCCAATAGGGCTTTGCCGAGCGCGCGGCGGCCGACGATACGAAAACGGCACGGCCCGCTGCCGATTGGCGCAGCAACAGGTCGAGCGAGCGCAGCAGCCGGTAATTGGCCGTGACGTTGAGCGCAAAAACCTTGTCGAACTCATCGGGCTTGAGGTGCGGCACCGGGCTCAGTGTGCCGAGCAGGCCGGCATTGGCGACGAGACCATCGAGATGGCCCCAACGCTCGAAAATGGCTGCGCCCAGGCGGTCGATGGCGTCGCCATCGCGCAGATCAAGCGGCACCAGCGTCGAAGATCCGCCCACTTCCTGAATAGCGTCGTCGAGTTCTTCGAGACCACCCACGGTGCGGGCCACGGCAATCACATGCGCGCCACGGCGTGCTGCTTCGACAGCCGCCGCATAGCCGATGCCACGCGACGCGCCAGTGACCAGCACGACCTTGCCGGTCAGTTCGGTATTGTCAGTCATTAACCCGCTTCCTTGAGCAGCGAAATCTGCTTGGGATCGTTGTTGGATCGACCATTGAGGTCGGTGAGAAGGGTAGGGTAGTCGCCGGTGAAATAATGATCGGTGAACTGCGGCGCAGCATTGTTGCGCTTCTCCCCACCCACGGCCTCATAGAGCCCGTCGATGCTGAGGAAGGCCAGCGAGTCCGCCCCGATGAACCGGCACATGGCCTCTATGTCATGGTATTGGTTGGCCAGCAGCTTGTCCGGATCCGGCGTGTCGATACCATAATAGTCCGAATGGAAGATCATCGGGCTTGCGACCCGGATATGCACTTCCGTCGCGCCGGCATCGCGGATCATCTGCACGATCTTAACCGAGGTCGTCCCGCGCACGATGGAGTCGTCGATCAGCACCACGCGCTTGCCGGCAATCTCGGCCCGGTTGGCCGAATGCTTCAGGCGAACGCCAAAGGCACGGATCTGCTGGGTCGGCTCGATGAAGGTGCGGCCCACATAGTGGTTGCGAATAATGCCCAGTTCGAACGGAATGCCGCTCTGCTGCGCATAGCCGATCGCTGCCGGGGTGCC
>NZ_JAFKHD010000129.1 GCF_017307565.1 Devosia sp. | reverse complement strand
TCGACAAGTTGACCCCGGGTGCCTTCCGCATCATGGCCAACCTGATCCAGCCGGCCAAGCGCTAAGGCTTAAACCATCCGGCTCGCGCACCCTCCCAGCGCGAGCCGCAACCGCCCCGTTGTTGCGGCGGTAACCCCCGGCGCGCCCTCGGCCGGGGGTTTTTGTTTTTTGGGGATGGCGCAGAGGGCCAGACCTTGAACTGGCCGAAGGTGCACGCCTTCACTCGCTCGACCTTGTGGTTCGAGGCTTCGCGTCTTGCCACGCGGTCTTTTCGTTCGTTTAGCGGCGGGGGCGGTCGAGGCGCGTGGTGAGGGCCAGGGCGCCGATGATGATGACTGTGCCTGTGATCGTCGTGGGGGCGGGGATTTCGCCAAAGGCGATGAAGCCAGCGATGCTGGCGAGGACGATGGAGAGATATCCAATCGGCGCGAGGAGATTGGCCGGCGTCGACTGATAGGCGCGCAGGAAGCAATATTGGCCGATCTGGGCGAGGATGCCGATGGCAAGGAGCAAAGGCCAATCGGTTTGTGCCACGGGCTGCCAGGAGAAGGCGGCGGGGATGGCGGTGAAGACCGTGAGGCCGACGGTATAAAACACCATCAGGACTGTGGTGTTTTCCCTGGCGAGGGCGCGGGTCTGGACGGTGGCGAGAGAGCCGAAAAGGACCGAACCCAGAGCGGCCAGAATGCCGAGGTTCCAGGTAACTTCGCCCGGCGCGACCATGACGAGGACGCCGAGAAAGCCTATGGCGGCGCCGATCCAGCGCCAGGGGCCGGAGCGCTCGCCGAGAAGGAAGGTCGCAAGCGCGAGGACAACCAGCGGGCGCATGAAGCCGATGGCATTGGCGAGCGCCAGCGGCAGGGCGGTGAGCGCGGCGAAATTGGTGTTGAGCGCCAGGGTGTTGCAGAGCACGCGAAAGGCGTGGCGGCCCCATTGGCGGGTTTCCCGCAGGGCCTGGCGATGGCGCCAGGCGAGCGGGAGCACGCTGACAAGGCCGATCAGGGAGCGGATGAACACCATCTGCACGGCCGGATAGCTGGCGCCGCCAAGCTTTACCAGCACCGTCATCACCGTGACCAGCAACATGTCGCTCGCGAGCCAGGCAAAGCCGGCTCGCGATTGGGTGGTCTGCATGTCAGGCGGACTGCAGCAGGTTTGCCATCAGGCGGAAGGCGCCGGGGACGAGTTTGTCGAGCTGGTGGTGCAGGACAAGGCTCGTGTGGGTGTGGCGACCGGTGCTGATTTTCGCCGAGAGCAAGGAGCCGGTGAGCGGCTTTTCGCCGGCATCGCTCATGGCGAGGAGCGGGGTATAGGCCGCATCCCAGGCAGAGGCGAAATAGAGGCCGCGTTCCTTGTCCCAGCCGCTGAAATCATCGGCGGTGATGCGATTGGGTCCGGCGAACAGCTTGTGTTCGGGATCAAGGAAGGTGACTTCGGCCGCAGGATTGGTGGTGCGCCAGCGCAGCGACGGGCTGCCGATGGTGATCGGGCGGGGGGGCGTCGTGTCCGGCGTCCAGCCATCGCTCGGGCGGTGGTAGAGTGTGACGAGATGGCCACCGGCCTCGACCCAGCGGTGCAGCTTTTGCGTTGCGGCCTTGAGGTCGGGGCGGAGACCGAAGGTGAAGATGCCGACGACGATGGTGTCGTAGTTCGAGAGATCGCCGGCAAGGGCTTCGGCGTCGAGTTCTGTGATGTTGGCGCCCATGCGGTTAAGCCACAGGCCGACGCGATCGGAACCGCCGCCGACATAGCCGACCCTGGTGTCGGGCAGGGCCAGGTTGAGAGCGAGCACGTCGAGCGAGAGCGGACGAGCAAAGCGCGTGCGGCCGATATGGGGATAGGCGATGGGTGTGATGCCGAAGGCCGGTGCGCCATCGACAAGGAGCGGTAGCGTGTGGCGCCCCGCGGTGAGCAGCACGTCGGAGGTTACGGCGAAGGTGTTTTCGCTGGCTTCGACGGTGAGGCTCGGCGCGCCGGGGAGGGCGATGCGATCAAGGGCGATATCGGCCTTGATGGCGACGGTTTTCGTCGTGGGCAAGGAGAGCGGCAGGATCAGGGCGTCGGGAGTGATCGCGACGGTATAGGCCGGGGCGAGCTGCAGGTCTTCCTCGGTGTCACGGGTGAAGCGAATCATTTCGCCGTTCACTTCGGCTTCGACAAGCAGCGACACGTTGCCGTTTCTGCCGAGGACCAGCCAATCGGGGCGGAAGGCGTTGTCGATTGATGCTTCACCGAGGGCCGTGAGTGGGATGGTCAGACGATCGCCGGAAATTTCTGCCGAACCGGCGGGGGCGAAGGCGCCGGAGGTTATGGGCGTGACGCGGATGGATTGGGCGGCGCCGCGCTCGACTTCGAGAACGAGATCGACAGTGCCACCGGGGGCGACGCTGGCGGAAGAAACGGAGGCGTAGATTTCAAGGCCGGCGGCGATGGCCGTGGCGGCATCGAGTTCTTCGAGTTTGCGCGACAGCCGGTGGGCGTGTTCGGGCGCGATATCCTGCTGCGCGCCACGGATGGCACGGCGGGCGATGCTGAGGGCGGGGAGAACGGCCGCGCTATTGGGGAAAGCGGCAATGGCCTGGGCTAGGGCCGCGTCGGCTGCGGCGAGATAGGGCGACGGGCCGAGATCGGCGAGGGACTTTGGCAAGTCATCGAGGAGGTCGCTTTGCGCATTGGCGCCGACGCGGTGGAGCTGCCACTGCGTTTCGCCCGGATGACGCCAGTGACCCATGTTCTGGCTCGCATGGTAGGCGCGAGAGACTTCGCCGAGCTGCCAATATGGCATGCCGGTGGCAAAATCGGTGTCCGGGGCGCGGACGACAATGTTCGCCGCAGGTGGGGGGACTTCGTCATCATAGGTGTCGCCGCCGCCGGACCAGGCCGGGAGGCAGAATTTTGCGACCGTCCAGGGAGCGAGGCCATCGGTTTCGTAGGCGGGATCGGCGGCAAGAGCCAGGGCGCGCTCGGCGGCTTCGGTCATGGCGCGGTGGTGGCCGTGTTGGCCGGGCACGTCGAGGAAGGTGGGGATGACGACGTCGGGGCGGAATTCGCGATAGGCACGGACGAGGCGATCCATGGTGCGGTCTTCGCCCCAGCGCGAGAGGGTGTCGGGACCGGATTTGGAGAAGCCGAAATCGTGCACGGGATCATCGGGGCCGTGGCCGAGCCAGGCGACGTCGGCATCGAGCGCCCGGGCCGCCTCTTCCATTTCGCGCGAGCGCATGACGCCGAGCACGCCGCCACGCTCGGGCCCGAGCGTGTTCTGGCCGCCTTCGCCGCGGGTCGAACAGGCGACGACGACGCGCATGCCGAACTGGTGGCGCATGGCGGCCAGCATTTCGCTGTGTTCGTCATCGGGGTGGGCGCCGGTATTCATCACCGTCACGGT
>NZ_JAFKHD010000128.1 GCF_017307565.1 Devosia sp. | reverse complement strand
CGTCGCCGCCAGACCGATGCCTACCGCCGCAACAGCACCAGCAAAGTCGGCGAAAGGCACCTCACCCTGATGCGCGAAGAACTGGACGATCTCGCCATGACTCCGGACGCCATCCCCGATCGCCGCCTCGCCTTGATGTTCGCCTGCGCCCATCCCGACATCGACCCGTCCCTCCGCAGCCCGCTGATCCTCCAGACCATCCTCGGCCTCACCGCCGCCGATATCGGCGCCGCCTTCCTCATCCCTGCCGCCACCATGGGCCAGCGCCTTGTCCGCGCCAAATCGCGCATTGCCGAACTCGGCATCGCCTTCGAAATCCCCGACACGGAAGACCTGCCCGACCGCCTCGACGCCGTCCTCGAAGCCATCTACGCCGCCTATTCAAAGGGCTGGAACGATCTCGTCGGCGAAGCCGGCGGCCAGCTTGCCGAAGAAGCCATCTGGCTCGGCCGCCTCGTCGCCTCGCTCCTGCCAGCCTCGCCCGAAGCCAAGGGCATGCTGGCCCTTATGCTCTACTCCGACGCCCGCCGCGCCGCTCGCCGCAGCCCCACCGGCGCCTATGTGCCGCTCGACGAGCAGGACACCGCCCTTTGGGACATGGAGGCCATCGAAACCGCAGAATCCCTCCTCCGCGCCGCCAGCAGCGCCGGCCCTACCGGCCGCTGCCAGCTCGAAGCCGCCATCCAGTCCGCCCACATCGTCCGGCGCCTCACCGGCACGAACAACTGGCCGATCGTGGTAAAGCTCTACGACATCCTCCTTGCCATGACCGGCTCCCCTGTCGTCCTCCTCAACCGCGCCGCCGCCCTCGCCGAAACCGATGGTCCAGCCGCGGCTCTCCAAAGCATCGCACCCCTTGCCGAGGACAAACGCATGGCCGACTACCAACCCTATTGGGCCGTCCGCGGCCGGCTGCTTGCCGAAACCGGTAACCGCGAAGCTGCGCATGAAGCACTGACACTAGCCATGGGCCTTTCCACCGACCCGGCAATCCGCCATTGGCTGGATGCGAGGCGGGCGGAGCTGATAGTGGGGTGAGCGTGACTCTACCCCCACCCATCCTCCCCCATCAAGGGGGAGGTGTTGCATCGAGTTTGGAACTGGGTGCGAGCCAAAATCACCGGCCAGTGTTGTTTAACGCGCGGTATTGGTATTGCCGGAATTATCCGGTATTCCGCGAGAACAGCCGGAAAAGACCAGAGTTTCAATGAGTTATATGTGGAATTGATCGGAGATAATCGGAATTCCATTTAACGCGGGGTTTTGTCATTTCTCGGCAAAATTGCGCGGTTCGTCTGTTTTGATAGCGCGCTCGGCCCTAGCCATCAAGACGCCGTCAAACCCTTGTCACGCGGGACTTTGACGGGATGGAAACGCCTGCAAAACAGGCCACGCAGTCAAAACCTTCACGGAACTTAGGTCCGCGAAGAAATGAGCGCAGAAATCATAATTATTTCAATACGATACCACATACCGGCCAATTAAGTGGAACGAACAACTCCGAGGCGTTCCGCCGCTGCTAAAAGCCATCATATTTGATGGGTCTTCAGTGAAGAAGGAGCATATTTGCACCTTCTTAAAAAGCAAGAACCCGCACGAATGCGGGTTCTTCAAACGCAGCAAACGTGCGGTATTTGATCTGGCGTTTATCTGTCCGTCAGGCCGAACCTGACCAGCACCATCGCGGCCTCTTCGACGGTCGGAAGCTCGACGCCTGGAGGCAGCGAGTGCGGCAGGTCCCGCCATGCCGCTGCAAGGTCGCTATCGTTCTTCATCAGGCGCATTAGTGGAAGGACCCACGGTGGCGCTGTAAGGGCCGTGGGGCGCTGATCTGGCATTGGCGGGGGCTGAATATCGGGAAAGGCTAGCACTTCGCCTTCAACTTCGGGGAGGTCGAGCAAGCGGCTCAATAGCGTGTCGAACGCTCGGGCAGGAAGCGACGCAACGTGGTAGCGGAAACGCCTTCCCTTTAGGTTGCGGTCTCGCTGCCGTCGCCATTTCCCGGCAGTCGCCTTGCGGGTTATTCCAGCGGCAGACGCGGGGAGCCCCGGCAGGCGCAGCGTCACCAAGTCGTCGGCAGAAAGCCATTCTTCAAAGTTGTTTTCGTCGCGCAGCAGGCGCACCAGGAGCGCTTCGAGATAGAGTGTGCGGCGTTGGTTATAGGCCCACTCGGCGGCGTTCACCTGGACGGTGAGGTCAAGTTCGTTTTCGGAGAACATGTTGATGCTTTCGAGGGTAGGCGCAGCCGCCGCGCAGCGCCTACCAAGGTTGAAGGGGCGGCTCAGCGAGTGGCAGCGCTGCGCGAGGTCTTGGCGGGAACTTCGGCCTTGGCCGAGGCGGAAAGGAGTTGCGCCATGACGCGCTTCACCTGTTCTTCCTGAAGGTCGACCACTTCGGCAATTTCGTCCGCGCCGATGCCCTCCTGAAGTTCGGCAATGATCTGCTTGCGAAGCTCATCTTCATGCTCGCGCATGGAGTGCATCTCCGCGATGACCTCGCGGTTGCTGGCGATAATTTCCTCATAGTTCGGGTGGCTAGGGTCGATCTTGCCGGGTTCACGCTGCGGCTCCATACGCAGATGGCGCAGCTTCATGGCGTTGGCCCGCGCAACGTCGATCTGTTGCCGGAACAGAATGCCGATGCCATCGGCCACATATTGGAGGCTGTTGCCGGCCTCCATGCCGGTCACCACCAGTTCGCCCAGGGCGAAAAGCGCTTCGTGGGCTTCTTCGATAGCGGAAAGAAGATCGTGCGGCTGCACGCTGTCGAGATCGGTCATTTGGTCTCCTGAGCGCTTTTCAAGGCGCGTAATCCGGCGCGACAATTCGCCCGGAGCCGGGAGTTGAAAACCGTTCAGGAACGGCAGCAAGACCTTTAGGCCGAAGCCCTGGACATACGCCTTGCCCTCCCGGCCGCGAATAGGGGCGACCGCGCCGACCCTGCAAAATCAAAGCCCGCAAGGGTGCGGGGTTTGATCGCGAAGACCGGACATAAAAATAGCACCGTTTGGGACCGAGGCCCTTGGTGGCGCTGACCGCCTGAGGAGTTTTCAAGCTCCGAGGGACACTATAGGCCCGCTTGCGACTAGGTGCAAGAGTCCACCAACGCACCTACGCCAATGTATGGAAGGCTGTGCCTAAACCACCATCGCACCAAACCGACGAAGCTAACAGGTGCAATCGTGGCGAAGCCCACCAAGGGTATCGGCAGGGTGGGTCTTGCCAATCTTAAGCCGTACATTGAAGTGCTTGGCACCGATGATGCCATGCGCTTCTTTCTCTATCTGGGCGGTTCCCAAATCTACCTCGGTCTCAGCCGGTCTCAGGGCGGGCTCGCGGAAAGCGTCGTGGGCAGCGATAAGGCCGTGGCGCTTGCAAAGGTATTGAGCG
>NZ_JAFKHD010000127.1 GCF_017307565.1 Devosia sp. | reverse complement strand
GTGCCGGCTGATTGGCCTCGTCCTGCAGCTTGTCCATCAGCGCGCGCCAGTCTTCATAGGCCGCTTCCTGGTCCGGCAGCGCCTCGCGTGAACCGCCCTTGTCGACGAGTTCGGACAGTACCTGTTCGACGTCCGGGCCTTTTTCCTCGCACGTTCCCGCTTCATCCAACGCGGCAAAGGCCGGGTTGTAGTAACCGGCATCATATTCGTCGGTCGTCAGCTTGAGCTGACCATAGGCCAGCAGATCTGCCGAATCCGTCAGCAGCGACCAGTCTTCGTCGGTCACCTCATAGCCTGCGCAATTGCTCGACACGACATTGGCCAGAACGACCCGTTCCAGAAAATCCTTCGCATCCTGCCCATGGTAAGAGGTCAGGTCAGGCAATTGCACGAAGATCTTTCCATCCGCTGCCGCCTGCTGCACGCCGGCAGCGATAAGCAGACCGGCCACGGCCATTTTCTTGAGCATCAACTATCCCTCCGAGTTGGTGCAGGTGAGGTTGCCGAGCTTCGTGGAGAAAAAACGGCAACAGCCCTATTTCGGCTGTCCGCCAACAAATTGAACCGCGCGCGCACCATTCGCGATGCCGCGTTCGAGGCATTCCTCCGCCGAAACGCCCGCAACGAGCCCAGAGATGAAGCCAGCGGCAAAGGCGTCGCCAGCCCCAGTCGAATCCACCACCGTCACGATCGGGGCAGCGCGGCTGAGAACAACGCCGTCTCGCCCGCCAACCGAGGCGCCGAACCGGCCCCGCTTGATGACGACATGGCCGAATTGCGCCCCAAGGATACGCATCTGCTCCTCGAAATCGGCGATCCCGGCAAGCATTTCCGCTTCGCTCTCATTGGCGAAAAGCCAATCGGCGGGTCCAACCCAGGCAAGGAAACTGCGCGGACCAACCTCGTCGAGAAAACCGATGGAGGCCGGATCGATGGCGATGGGAATGGCGCGTTTTCGCGACCGCGCCAGCAGGGATTGCACGGCCGTTCGCGGCCCAGGCGCAAAGAAGCTGTAGCCGGAAACCAGCACCAGCCCAACCTCATCGAGGAGGCTATCCGCCAGGTCTTCGGCCGAAAGATTGAGGTTTGCGCCCCGATCCGTGAGGAAACTGCGCTCCCCACTGGGATCGACAATGGTAACCAGCACCCCCGAGCCGAACTGGGTATCGCCCGCGAGCATCGGCGTCACGTTGCGCAGCCGGAAATGCGCTTCATGGCTTGCCTTGTCGACAAGCCCGACACGCGCGGCGAACACCACATCGACCCCGGAAGCGCCGAGCCACACCGCCTGGTTGGCCCCCGATCCGCCGGGCTTGCTCTCGATGGCCGCACGCCGGTCAGATCCGAAGACGATCGGGCCTTCAGGCTTGACGATGACGTCGGTCATCACGTCGCCGACGACGAGTACCCTTGTGTTCATATGAATTTGACGGCGGGCTGCTTGGGTGTGGTTCTTTCTGCCAATGCCACTGCGATCTCGCCGGCGACACGCGCATTGTTCTTGACCAGCGCAATATTGGACGCCAGCGACTTGCCGCCGGTCAATTCGAAAATGCGCTGCAGCAGGAACGGCGTTGCCGCCTTGCCCTTGATGCCCTTCGCTTCGGCATCGGCCAATGCCTGCGTGATGAAGCCCTCGATGGCGCTGGCTTCCCAGGCATCCGCTTCTGGAATGGGATTGACGATCAGCACGCCACCCATGCCCAGATCGGACTGGATCGCGAGCATGTGCGCCACGCCCTCGGCATCATCGAACCGGTGATCGACGCCAAAACCGCTCTCGCGAGCCCAGAAGGCCGGAAACTGGTCAGTACCGAAGCCGAGCACCGGCACGCCATTGGTTTCGAGCACTTCCAGCGTCTTGCCGATATCGAGGATCGACTTGGCGCCGGCGCAGATGACCGCCACCGGCGTGCGGCCAAGCTCTTCGAGGTCGGCAGAAATATCAAAGCTCTCTTCGGCGCCACGATGCACCCCGCCGATGCCGCCGGTGGCAAACACCTTGATCCCGGCGAGCGCGGCGATCTGCATGGTGGTCGCCACCGTCGTTCCGGCCATCTCGCCGCTCGCCAGCAGCGCTGCTACGTCGCGGCGGCTCGCCTTGGCGGCCTTGTGCCCTTCCTGGGCTAGGCGCTCGAGGTCTTCCCCGGAAACGCCGACGCACAAGCGGCCATCCATGATGGTGATGGTCGCCGGCACCGCGCCGGTTGCGCGCACCACGTCCTCGACGTCCCGGGCCATTTCCAGGTTCTGCGGATAGGGCATGCCGTGGGTAATGATGGTGGATTCGAGGGCCACCACCGCCTTGCCCGCGGCCAGCGCCGCCTTCACTTCTGCCGATACCGAAAGATAGGCCTTGCCGCTCATCCACGCCTCTTGGGAACTGTTCCTGGGCAAAAACCTGTCCGCCCGTATCTACCGCGCTTTTGCGCCCGGGCCTTGCTTGGGTCAAGCCCCACAAAAACTTCTGTTGGTGCGTCTTGTCGCTCTGAAAAAATGGCTTTAGTTTGCCATCGATCGAGCAGGGAAAGGGCACTTCGCTGATCAGGTCTTTTGTTGACGGCGCGCTTGGCGCGCCTCGATATTCGTCCGGCACCGGGCCGATCGCAGCGACCGTCCCGGGTGCCCTTCGGCGCCCCCTAGAAACGTGTTCCCATTTGTTCAGCTACTCTGCACCGGGCTCTCAAAGATGAGCGCCCGGGCCTGAGCGCGGCTTGCCGCAAAAAAAGCCTGCCGCTTGCCGGCACCAAACCTTCCCTCGTTTCGAGGGTCAATGCCCCCGAATTATTACTAGGAGCTTCCAGGTTATGAACAAGACGCTCGCCATCGCCCTTGGCGCCCTGGTGGCCGCAAGCCCTGCAATTGCGCAGGAGGAACCGGTCCTCAACGTCTACAACTGGTCCGATTATATTGCCAACGACACTATTGCCAATTTCGAGGCAGAGACCGGTATTAAGGTCAACTACGACGTCTATGACAACAATGAGATCGTCGACGCCAAGCTCCTCGCCGGCAATTCCGGCTACGATATCGTCGTTCCCTCGGGCAATTTCCTCGAACGCCAGATCAAGGCCGGCCTGATCCTGCCGCTCGACAAGTCCAAGCTGACCAACCTCGGCAATCTCGATCCCGCGGTGATGTCCACCGCCGCCAACCAGGACCCGGACAACGCCCATGGCGTGCCCTCCATGATCAACACCATCGGCATTGGCTATAACACCGCCAAGGTCACCGCCGCCCTCGGCGCCGATGCCGATCTTGAAAGCTGGGACCTCCTCTTTAAGCCCGAAGTCGTTTCCAAGCTCGCGAGCTGCGGCGTCGCCCTGCTTGACAGCCCCTCCGAAGTCGTGGGCATTGCGCTCCACTATCTCGGCCTCGATCCGAATTCG
>NZ_JAFKHD010000126.1 GCF_017307565.1 Devosia sp. | reverse complement strand
CTCGCCCGCGCCCATGGAGATGCTGCTGCCCTCCATCGGCTTTTATGTGGCGCTGGCGGTGGATGGGTAGTGCCCACTAAATCCTTCTCCATCCGCCGGCGCATTCTGGCGCTTGCCACGGTGCTGCTGCTGGCGGCGGCGGTGGTTCTCATCATCTTCATTCGCGACTATGCCGAGCGGGCGGCGGATCGGGCCTTTGACCGGTTGCTGGCGGCTTCGGCGCTGACCATTGCCGGGGCGGTGCAGGTCGAGGATGAGACAGTTATCGTCGAATTGCCCTTTGCCGCCTTTGCCATGTTTTCGGGGCAGGATCGCGTTTTCTATGCCGTCGAGGGGCCCGACGCGCGGACCGTTACGGGCTATGAAGATCTGGCGGCGCAGATGGACGAGATCACCTCGGCCGGGCCGCGCTTTGCCGATATTCTGTACCATGGCGAAGTGGTGCGGGTGGCTTCGATCGGGCGATTGATTTCGACGGCGAGCGATACAGGCTGGGTGACCATCCACGTCGCGGAAACGCAGAACCAGCGCGAAGCGCTTTCCAATGAAATCCTCTCCAATGCCATTGTGCCGGTCATAGCGCTGACGCTCCTGGCCGTCGGGCTCGTGTGGTTCGGCATTTCGCGCATGTTTGCGCCGCTGACCGAGCTGGAGCACGAACTTGCCGCGCGGCCGCCGGATGATCTCTCGCCCGTCAGCGTGCCGGTGCCGGTGGAGGTAGGGCATCTGGTGGCGGCGCTCAATGGGTTTATGGGGCGGCTGCAGAAGACCATGGAGCGGGTGAGTGGGCTTGTCGCCGAGGCAGCGCATGAGGTGCGGACACCGCTCGCTTCGCTGCGCGCCCAGGCGGAAGTGGCCATGGATGAGCAGGACCTTGAGGCCATGCGCGGGCGGGTTGGGCGCATTCATACCGGCGCTGTGCAGGCGAGCCAGCTGGTCAGCCAGCTGCTGATGGACGCAACGATTTCGCATCGTCTTGAGGCGCAGGACAGCGAGATGGTGGCGCTCTGGGGGATCATCGAGGAAGTGTGCCAGAGGCTCGACGGCGAGCAGTTGGAGCGGGTATCGCTCGATGCGTCGGACGCGGCGCGGGCGGTGCAGGTGCGCGGGGATCGGGTGGCGCTGCGTGAAATGATGCGCAATCTGATCGACAATGCGCTGGTCTATTCGACCGGGCCGGTTGAAATCGGGGCCGAGATTGCCGCCAATGATCTCTGCATTACCGTGCGGGATCGCGGGCCGGGCATGGATGACGAGGAAAAGCAGAGCGTGCTCGAGCGATTCAAGCGCGGCAAGGCCAGTACCGGCACTGTCGGGTCCGGACTGGGGCTTTCCATCGTGGCGCGCGTTGCCGAGGGCCATGGCGGGCATTTGCGCTTTGCCGATCGGGCGGGTGGTGGACTTATGGTGGAAGTCGCCCTGCCGCTGACGCGGATATCGCGACGGGCGGGGCTTACGGCCGTTGCCGGCGTCGCGCTCGCCGCGCTGGTCTTGCTGCCGGGGCACGCTGAGGCAAAGTCGACGCATTATCCGGCGCTCGATGGCTCGACCGAAACCGTTCTCACCATCTTAGGGGTCACCGACACGCAGGTGTTTGGCGCTTTTGTCGCCGGCTTTCAGGCGGAGCGGCCCAACGTGACGGTCACCTATGAGGAAATGGATTCACTGCCGCTTTTCCGGCAATTCCTCGACGGCACGCTGCCGGTGGCACCGGACCTGCTGATTTCCTCGGCTTCGGACCTACAGCTCAAACTCGCCAATGACGGGCATGCACTTGCCTATGACAGCCCCTATCTCGGCGACCTGCCGGATTGGGCCCATTGGCGCAATGAGGTGTTTGGCTTCACCTTCGAGCCGGCGGTGATCATCTACAATCCCGACCGGATTGCGCTTGAAGACGTGCCGCGCACGCATCTGAAACTGGCGGAACTGCTGGAGACGGAAACCGAGAAATTCCGCGGGCAGATTGCGACCTATGACATTGCGCTGTCGGGCGTCGGCTATCTGCTGGCGGCACAGGACCAGACGATTTCCTCGACCTTCTGGCGGCTGGCGACGGCGTTTGGGCGCGTTGGCGCGCAGTTTTCGGGGTCAAGCCCGGCCATTCTCAATGGCGTGGCCGATGGATCGCTGGCGCTGGGGTATAATGTATTGGGGTCCTATGCCTTTGCCCGGCAGGCGGAAGGGGCCAATATCGAGATTGTCGTGCCCGACGACTATGTGCTGGTGCTGACGCGCTCGATGCTCATTCCGCGCGAAGCGAAAGAGGTCGATCTGGCGCGGGCTTTTGTCGACTTTGCGCTCTCGCCCGAGGGCCAGGGCATTGCGGCCGGGGATACCGCGCTCGGGTCGGTGGTGCCGGGGTCCGTGGGGGAATGGACCAGCGAGGCGATCGCGGCGCGAGGGCGCGGAGTGATCCAGGCCATTCCGCTGGGGCCGAGCCTGCTCGTGGCGCTTGATACGCTGCGGCGGCAGCGGTTTCTGGATACGTGGAAGGAAATCGTGTCGCCCAAGCTTTGAGCCCCCGCAAGGATTCCCGCTTTCGCTGGAATGACACGGTGATTGGGGCTGACGAGTCCGTTGACACTCCGCCCTGCCCCGCTATGGTCCGCGCCAGTCTTTTCCCTAGGAGCCGTCATGTCGCACGCCCAGCTTTCCAGCATTATCGAGACCGCCTTCGAAAACCGGGCCGAAGTCACTCTCTCGACCAAAGGCGAAGTGCGCGATGCGGTGGAGACGGCGCTGAACCTGCTCGATAGCGGGCAGGCGCGCGTGGCCGAGAAGATCGACGGCAACTGGCAGGTCAATCAGTGGCTGAAGAAGGCCGTGCTGCTCTCGTTCCGCCTCAATGACAATGTGCTCATCGAAGGCGCGCCGGGCGGGGCCAACTGGTTCGACAAGGTGCCGAGCAAGTTCCAGGGTTGGGGCGAGAACCAGTATCGTGCCGCCGGCTTCCGTTCGGTGCCGGGTGCCGTGGTGCGTCAGTCGGCCTTTATCGGCAAGGGCGTGATCCTGATGCCGAGCTTTGTGAACCTCGGCGCCTATGTCGATGAAGGCACCATGGTCGACACCTGGGCCACGGTTGGCTCCTGCGCGCAGATCGGCAAGAACGTGCACCTTTCGGGTGGCGTCGGCATTGGCGGCGTGCTCGAGCCGCTGCAGGCCAACCCGACCATCATCGAAGACAATTGCTTTGTCGGCGCACGCTCGGAAGTGGTCGAAGGCGTCGTCGTGGGCGAAGGCTCGGTGATTTCCATGGGCGTCTTCATCGGCGCGTCGACGAAAATCATCAACCGCGCCACCGGCGAAGTGCATATCGGCAAGGTGCCGCCCTATTCCGTCGTCGTTTCCGGTTCGCTGCCGGGCAAGGCCCTGCCCGATGGCACGCCCGGC
>NZ_JAFKHD010000125.1 GCF_017307565.1 Devosia sp. | reverse complement strand
AGAGCGCGCCTGCGGGCGCGCCAGAATTGAGCAATGTCGAACGCAGATACCAGTTTCCATCGGGCGGGCCCGACGGCCCGTTCTGATAGAGCCTATACCCGTAGGCCCCCGCCACGACTGTCTGCTGGCCATCAAACTCATAGTCGCCGAGCAGAGAAAACACGCCGTTCGAGGCCCCACCGACATCGACAATCTTGATGCCTTCGGTAGTCTGCGCCCCCGTGCCACCAAAATTGATGACGCGAACATTGGTGCTACCGGATGTATCGCCAGTCACGACCAGAAGATCGGTCGCAGAACTGTCGCCTCCCAGCACAGTCTCGATCTCAAGCGTGCCGCCATTCCCGACATAGTTCCCGTTGACGGTCAGGGTCCCGATCGAATTGCCCGGGGCGATCGTTCCCCCGGAGAAATTTGTCGTGCTGCCAACCTGGCCGCTGCCTTGCAGACGACCGCCAACAACCTCCAGCGTGCCCCCCAAAATGCCATTGACCGACAAGATGCCGTCATAGACCCCGGACACGCCCGAAAGACCCGAATTGTCGGCGGTGAGCGTGGTCTGCCCCGCCCCACGCTGCTGGATACCACCAGTACCCGTGATCGTTCCGCCGAAGGTCACCTTGTCGGAACGGTTGAAGGCTAGCAGGCCATTATTGGCGACATCGCCGAGAATGCTGCCGCTCGTACCGCCAGCCCCAAGCTGGAGAACGCCCGCTTCGATGACAGTGCCACCGGTAAAGCTGTTGGCGCCGGTCAGCGTCAGGGTGCCAGCGCCCTGTTTGATCAACCCTCCAGCACCGGTCAGCTCCGGGGCAATGCCGATACCGTAGCCATTGGTGTCGATGAAGCCACCAGCGGTCCCAATGAGAACGGTTTGGTTTCCGTAAGTCAGAAAGAACGCTGCGTTATCGGTCGTTGCCCGCAGGACACCACCATCGATCGTGAGATCGGCCGTTCCGGCACCGCCTTTGATGTGGCGGGTCTCCAAAATTCCTCGAGAACCAAGTGTGCCGCGTAGAACCAGGGTCCCGCTCGCAGACGTGTCGGCAATGCCAAGATCGACACCATTCTTGACGGAAACCTGCGCCCCGTCCGCGATGGTCATGTCGGCAACCCCGTGCATGCCGAGAACAAGATTGTGCTGCGTTATCGTCCACCCCGCCCCCGGCCCCGTGACCTCGACAGTGCCGGTGGTGCTGGGGCCGGCTCCGACATAACCTTGATTGCTCGTCAGCTTGGCGCCGCTCTCGATTTGGAGCACCCCGTCGCCATACGAGCCGACGGTAACCTGACCTGCCACGATCCAGGTTCCACCGGTCGCCAGTACAACTTTGCCCTCACCGCCGGCCGACACCCCGATGGTCGTCAGATCGCTCGATACAGTTGCTCCGTCCTGGACCGTGACGGTGCCGGTCGTCATGTTGCCAACGTGGATCCGCCCACTGTTTATCCAGTGCGAACCCGGTCCGCTCACCAGCACCTCGCCCCGGCCCAGGTAGCCGACGTCGCTTTGAGCGCTCCACACCTGGCCGCCGGCCGTAATACTCAATGTTCCAATACCCTGGAGACCGACATCAAGATTGTCGCCATTGTACCATTGCGACCCGGGGCCGGTAACGGAAGCGGTGCCTTCGTCGCCGGGGGAAGCCCCGACATAGGCACTCAGATTGTAGAGGATACCGCCGTTCTGAATGGCGAGCCCGCCATCCCCCCAGAGACCGATCCAGAGATCGGTATCGGCATCGATGCTGGACGCGTCCGCAGGATCATTGATCCCGGTAAAATCGACGGATTGAGCCAATGCTGGCACCAGGCTCGCCATCGCCACGCCGAGACATGTCGAAGACAGCAGCAGCCATCGGGATGGCGAGCTACCAATTGAAAGAAAAGAACAATTTGGATGGCGGGCAAATTGGGAAAGCAAATCGCACATGCAACGAATGTGCGGAAATTATGCTTAATTGTTCACTAAATTTGTCCTCGGCCGACAGCGATTTCACCATGGCCGCGTCGCGGACACCGCCACGGCCGTACCCTGCCAAAGTGTCTATGCCAGTCTTGGCCAGGAGGGTTGTCGTCTCATTCCGGTTCGTACCGCATTCGGCCCAGCCCCTGCTTCTTTTCACGCGTTTCGGGGAGAGGATGATCCAGGATTGGACGCCGCTGGCCTTCTCGGGGGCGATTTTCTCAATCAACATGCAGTGTTTGTCGACTTCGCCGGAAGGAGACTGTTCGTTCGGCCAAACCAAGCCCAGCAAGACTAGGCGACGTCTCTCACGATCCCGAACTCTACGACCGGAACGCTCGTCACCCGATGCAGCCTGTCAACACCAACCCAAGACCGCCGGTCTGCTGCCGACCCCATTTCTGCCGTTATAAGATAACCTACGGATACCTAAAATCCGCCGCTGTTAGACGCGCTGTCCCACGACGATCCCGTCGGGGTTGCGAAGCCAAGTGAAGCAGATGTCGCATTAATAACGCTACTTCTGGAAGCGAAACCACTGACCACTTGGCGATTCTCTTATCAGCCGATAGCCTCACCGCGCCTACTTGGGGGACAACTTGCGTATTTCTAGCATAAGGTTGAATGGCTTCCGCCGTTTTGTAGATTTAGAGATCAAGAACATCCCCAGCAGTGCCAGATTGGTCGTGCTGGCGGGTCCCAATGGATCGGGAAAGTCTTCGCTCTTCGACGCGATGCTTCTCAGGCATAGAATGGATTCATCGTACGGGTGGTCGGGGGACGTCAGATACTATAATCGCCCGGATAATCCTGCAGCCGCTGTCGAAAACAAAATTGCTGTAACCACACACAGCGGTATGCCCCTAGGCCGCGGCACGTTCTATGTGAGAACCGCATATCGTAACGATCCCGAGTTTTCCCACACGAGCCTGTCTCGACAGAATGACATCCTCGACACAGTCGTCCTGAATAAGCTTATCGAGACCGACGCAACCGTCTCGGTAAATTATACTCGCTTGGCTTCGCAAGCTATGGAGGATGTCTTCGTCAACGAGCCCGGGGCGACCACCTTCACCGAGTATCGAGATCGTCTGCTCGGTGAAACAAGAGATCCGATGAACCGGCTGTTCCCAGACCTGATGTTTGTGGGCATCGGCAATCCTCTGAACAGTGGGACATTCAGGTTTGACAAGGGGTCGGCTAAGAGCTTCGAGTATCGCAGCCTTTCTGGCGGCGAGAAAGCCAGCTTCGACTTGATGCTGGATATCGTCGTCAAGAGGAAGAGCTACGCAGACGCGATCTACTGCATCGACGAGCCAGAGACGCACATGAATACGCGACTTCAGGGCGCGCTTCTCAAAGAACTCTTAGATCTTGTTCCAGGAGAATCGCAACTCTGGATTGCGTCCCATTCAATCGGAATGATGAGGAAGGCTCGAGAACTCTACGACGCCGACCCTACCAGTGTCGC
>NZ_JAFKHD010000124.1 GCF_017307565.1 Devosia sp. | reverse complement strand
GATGGCGAACGGCTCGCCTGCTATGACGCAATCTTTAGCAATGGTGGTGCGGCCGCTGATGCATTGAGCGTGACCTTTGAATCCGAACAGCTCATTCCCGCCCGGCCGAGCGGCCGGCAGCCGGCAACCATGACCATTGCCTGTGAGGCCGGAAAACTAAGCGCGTCATTTGCTTATGCGGGCAATGCCATGTCGGCGCTGGGGCGCGACGCGGGGATTACCCTGCAGGTCGACCTGCAATCGCCGCGCAGCCGGACGCTGCTGGTCAACCAGAGCAATACCGCGCTCCTGATCGACAATACGGCGGATACGCTGGCCTTTATCGACATGCTGGCAGGGGCGACGAACCTGACGACGCGGGTGACCCCGGTCAACTCCCGCTCGCTCTCGGTGCGCTTCAATCTTGCCGGCGTGCTCGAACAGATCGAGCCGGTGCGGGCGGCCTGCACCTGAGCCAGTAAACGGAAGATGTCGCGGTTGCTGCGACAAATCCGCCAATCACAATTCTGCCTGCCGCTCGCCGCGCTTTGACCCTGCGCGTGCCAACTTGGCCATTTACTCGGCGCTAACCTTAATAAGAGATCATCACAACTGTCGGCATTTTAGCGTCACTTTTGTCGATTTTGTTTGTGTTGCGTAGCGTTGAGTAGAGTGTATGGCTCATCCACACCGGCCAGTCGTGCGTCCGCACGCGGTCAGAGCGGTTCGCCGGGGATTGCCCGTCGCCAGGACGATGGCGTTGGGCTTCGTCGTCTCCCTTGCCTATATGGGCCTTGCCAGCGGTGCCTTCGGCCCGACTGTAGACCTGCCGCATGATCCCACCCAGACCGACACGCCCAAACTCGCCTTGGCGAGCCTGAGCTATTCCGGCTCCGATCCGGTGATTACCGGTTCGGTCGACCATCTCTTCGATTCCGTCAGCTTTACCGGCCCCAACCGCTCGGAAAAGTCCGATCGCTATCGCCCGGCAGTTGACGTCGTCGCCTTCTCGCAGAACTTCGAGGAAGCCCGCGTGCGGATCGCTTCGCTGCGCGATCCCGGCGGCGACCCCGATGCCATGGGGCAATCCCGCATTGCTGCGCTTGGCGACCAGCCCGAGGAGGCCGGGCCGCGCATGTCGGTGGTTTCCATCGACCCGGCAACCGCGGCAGCGCTCGACGCGATTGCCGGCATTGCTCCGCAAACCGCCTCGCTGACCCCGACCGATCCGTTGCCGGTCGTGGCCTCGGAACAGCTGGCCTATGCCCGCGCCAATGCCCCGGTTACCGGGGCTTTTTCGAACACCGCGCCGGTGGAAGTTTCCGATCGTGAAAAGTGGTGCCTCGCCACGGCGATCTACTTTGAAGCGCGCGGTGAAAGCTATCGCGGCCAGGTAGCCGTGGCGCAGGTGGTGATGAATCGCGTTAGGGATCATCGCTATCCCGACACCATTTGCGGCGTCGTGTTCCAGAACCAGAACAAGCGCAATGCCTGCCAGTTCTCCTTTGCCTGCGATGGTATTCCCGAAGTCGTCAACGAGCGCGAGCCCTGGGCTCAGGCCGAGGATATCGCGCAGCGCTATCTTGCCGGCGAGCTCTACCTGACCGAAGTCGGCTCGGCGACGCATTATCACGCGACCTATGTGAGCCCCGCCTGGGCCCCGCGCATGGAGAAGGTGACCCAGATCGGGCTGCACGTCTTCTACAAGTTCAAGCGCGGCTGGTTGTTTGGCTAAAGGCTAGCAATACCAGAAGCTTGCGGTCGAGATGCAGGTGGAAGTCCGCGTCTCGCCGCGGCGCGGCTCGTAGGTCGAGACCGAAACGTAGGAATCGCCGTCATAGGTGCTCATCGTCGTCCACTGGCCATTGTTCCAGCTTGAAAAGCTGAATTGATTCCGTGGTTTAGCGGGCGCGATGATGCCCGGATACTGGACGTTGGGCGAGGCGATGCCATCGGACGAATAGGTGCCAGTGGCGGTGCGGATGACCGAGACATAGCTGACCCTGCCGCCCTCGATCTTCTTGATCGCATGGGTTTCGAGCGGGTCGGTTGAAACCCAATCTTCATGGGCGACGCCGAGATCTTCGTTGAAGATCAAGAGCTTGCTGGCATCGATGCCATTGTAGCCATCGGCGTTTGCGGTTGCGAGCGAGAGCACCAGAGCACCTGTGGTCAGGCTCAAAATCGTGGGCAGGCTCGGCAGTTTCATGACAGGCGTCCCATTCTGATCCAGTGCAGGCGCACACTATTAACGGATCAGTAACCATAATGACGCAACTAAAGCGACCCTTTCTTCGCGCCTTGGTTAATTCTGCCACGGGTTCAGGGGGCGGGGATAAGTCCCGCTATGGCTTCGAAAGTGGCGATGAAGCGGTCATGGGCTTCACGCGTTGGCCAGGGCTGGATCAGCCGGTCGAACTGCTCGATCTCGAAGGCGGCAACACCGGGTTCGCCAAAGAGTTTGATCGCCTCGGCGGGCTCGAAGCCGGCAAGGCTCGTGGCCTCGAAATAGGCAGCTTCTTGGTCGGCTTTTTTCATCTGCTTCTTGAGCGGCACCGACTGGGTCGCGGGCAAGGAGAAGCGGAGATAAATGGCTGATAATAGACGGTTTTCGACGTCCTTGTAGTTTCCTCCCATCGCCGTTTTGAACGGAGAGATGATGTCGCCCATGACATATTCGGGCGCGTCATGAAGGAGCGTCTGGAGGAGCGGCGCGGGACCGGCTTCAGGGTTCGAGGCGCGGAAAAGTTCAAGCACCAGCACCGAGTGCTGCGCCACGGAAAAGGGATAATCGCCAATGGTTTGGCCATTCCAGCGGGCAACGCGGGCAAGGCCATGGGCGATGTCGGAAAGCTCCACATCGACCGGGGATGGATCAAGAATATCGAGGCGGCGACCGGACAGCATACGCTGCCAGGCACGTGTACTTGTGCGGGCCATAGGGGTCGAGTTCGTTAGCAGACTGTTGGCGGTGACACTAACAGATGCGGCCGATTCGAGAATGTTTGGTGAAGGGGGTGGGGAATGTCTCAGCATTTCCACCACTGCATCCAGTCAAACCGGCACCCCCTCCCATCCTCCCCCATCAAGGGGGAGGTGTTGCACCGAGTTTGGGGCACCATCTCGCCGAGAGCACCACTTCTGCACCTCCCCCTTGATGGGGGAGGATGGGAGGGGGGAGGGAGGCACCGTCTAAATGGGAGGAAGAATTACTCGGCGTCCTCAGAAACCGCTTCGCCAAATTGATACGTCGCCCAGGCGGGGAGGGCGAGGGTGACGGGTTTGCAGTCGACCGTAGCGGCGGTGATATCGGTGATGCGGTCCAGGCGGAGGATGGCGACGGCCTGGCCAGCGACGACCTGGCCAATGGTGCCGGCTTCGCGGCCACCGGCAATCACGGCACTACCGGCGGGGGCGTCGATGCCGGAGATTGTGACGGGGCGGCGGCGGGCGGTGCCA
>NZ_JAFKHD010000123.1 GCF_017307565.1 Devosia sp. | reverse complement strand
CGTTGCCCCGGAGCTGATTCAGACACCTATGCCGCCGATCCCGCCACTCGAAATCGCAGTCATCCGCAATGCGGATGACTGGCCCGACCATTTTGATGCCCTGGCCGAGCGCGCCGTTCTCGCGGCGCTGGCCGGTGCCAAGCCCAAGGTAAAAGGGGCCGCCGAGATTTCGGTGCTGCTCACCGACGATGCCGAACAGCGCGAACTCAATGCCCAATACCGGGGCAAGGATTCGTCGACCAATGTCCTGAGCTTCCCGCAGATCGAGCCTTTCGATCCGGTCATCGGCATTCTGGGCGACATCACGCTCGCCCGTGAAACCCTGATCCGCGAGGCCGAGGAGCAGGGCGTCACCGTCGACGATCACTTCACCCATCTGGTTGTGCATGGCTTTTTGCACATTTTGGGATATGATCATCTCGATGAGGACGAGGCTCTGGAAATGGAAGGCCTCGAAACCCAGATACTGGCAGGGCTCGGTGTTGCCGATCCCTATGCCGATTAGGCCAGTAGACCCCGGCCATGATGGCCACTTACGTATCCAATATGAGGATGATGCGCCGCCAGGAGCGGCCTGAGATTGATGAACGACACCGATCGCAAGGGCAACCGGGCGCCCGATAACCCCGAACCTTCCTCTAGTCCCGCCCCCGCCTCGACGACGCGGGGGCCGAGCCTGATCAGCCGGCTGAAGTCTATTCTGACGTTGCGGCCGGTAAGCCTGCGCAATGATCTGCAGGTGGCGCTGGACGAAAGCGCCAGTGCCGAAACGCCCGACTTTACCGAGAGCGAACGCACGATTCTGCAGAACGTGCTCAAGCTGTCCGGCGTCTCGATCGACGACATCATGGTCGAACGCTCCGATATCCAGGCCGTCGAGGCCGATATCAATCTCGGTACGCTCCTCGCAAAATTCCGCCAGGTCGGCCATTCGCGCCTGCCCGTCTATGAAGACGAACTCGACAAGATCGTGGGCTTCATCCACATCAAGGACGCGTTGGCGAAAATCACCGAGCCGGTGAACGACCCCGAAAAAGACGTCCCGGTCAAACTGATTTCGGCCGCGTTGCGCCAGAAGATCAACAAGCTCGGCATCATGCGCACGGCCATGTTCGTGCCGACCTTCATGCCGGCCGGCGATCTCCTGCAATCCATGCGCGCCTCCCGCGTACACATGGCCATAGTGGTCGACGAATATGGTGGCACCGATGGTCTCGTGACCATCGAAGACCTTCTCGAAGCCATTGTCGGCAAGATCGAGGACGAGCATGACGAGGCGGTCCGCGCCATGGTGCGCCAGGTCGGCGAAGACACCTATATCGCCAATGCCCGGGCCGAACTCGACGAGGTCCGCGCCGTGGTTGGCCCCGATTTCGACCCCGGCACCCATGCCGAGGACGTGGAAACCATCGGCGGCCTGGTGTTCGACCTTGCCGGCCACGTGCCGCGCCGGGGCGAGAAGGTGACCGGGCTCGACGGTTTCGAGTTCGAAATCCTCGCTGCCGACGGTCGCCGCATCAAGCGCCTGCGCATCCGCCGCAAGCGCGATGAGGGCGAGCCGATCCTGGCGATCACCGACCAGCGCCCCGAAGACCAGAAACTGGCAGCCGAATAGTGGCGGTCCACCGTTTCGAAGCCAGGACGTGGCATAGCGTCCTGGCAGAGCTCCCCGCAGCCCTCCGCGTGGCCGATGGCGACACCGTCATCACCGAGACGCTCGATGCGTCCGGGCTCGACAAGCACGGCAGTGCCCGCGCCCAAGGCGGCAATCCCATGAACGGGCCCATCCATGTCGAGGGCGCCGAGCCCGGCGACGTGCTGCAGGTCGAGATTTTGCGCATGACCGCAATTCGCGAGCATGGCTGGACCCGTGGCGCGCTCGCGGCCAATGTCGTTGATCCAGAGCGCGTCCGCGACCTGCCGCCGCGCGCCAAGATCGACTGGATCATCGATGCCGAGGCCGGCACGGTGCGGCTCAAGGAGCCGGTGGAGGGGCTGGAAAACTTCATCCTGCCCATCGAGCCCATGCTCGGCTGTTTTGGCGTCGCTCCCGCCCACGGCCAGTCCATCTCGACCGCCACCAGCGCCGAGAACGGCGGCAATATGGACTATCGGGGCTTCGGCCCCGGCGCCCGCATCTGGTTCCCGGTCCTGGTCCCCGGCGCTCTCTTCTTCCTCGGCGATTGTCACGCCATCCAGGGTGATGGCGAAATCGTCGGCACGGGCGTCGAAACCGCCATGGAAGTCGAAATCCGCCTCAGCGTCCTCAAAGACCGCAAGCAGGTCTGGCCGCGGGGCGAAACGGCAGAAACCATCTACACCGTCGGCAATGCACGGCCGCTCGACCAGGCCCTGCAGCACGCAACAACCGAAATGTTCGATTGGCTGATGGACGAATATGGCCTCTCTTCGGTCGCGGCCAGCCACCTGATGGGGCAGGCGGTGCGCTACGAAGTCGGCAATCTCTTCGACCCGGTCTTCACCATGGTCTGTCACATCCCCAAAAAGTACCTGCCCAAAAGTCAAAGGCCCCGATGAAAACTCATCGAGGCCCCTGGCTTGCTGCTTAACTGGTAGTGCGGGCCATTCGAGCCCAGCTCTCATGGCTTTGACCGCTAAAATCGCTCCATTGGAGCGATTTTGCCTTCGGCCTCGGTCACACCTGCTGGACCGACTCAACGCCCGGCACGAAGTGGCGGAGGAGATTTTCGATACCGCTCTTGAGGGTGGCGGTCGAGGAGGGGCAGCCCGAGCAGGCGCCCTGCATGTGGAGGAAGACGGTGCCTTCCTTGAAACCGCGGAAGATGATGTCGCCGCCATCCATGGCCACTGCCGGACGCACGCGCGTCGCCAGCAGTTCCTTGATGACCTCGACCATTTCCTTGTCTTCTTCCTCGAAGAATTCTTCGCCGGCGGCGAAATCGACATCAGCCTCACCGCCTTCGGCGATGACCGGCTTGCCGGAGAGGAAGTGGTCCATGATCACGCCGAGAATGGCCGGCTTGATGTGGGCCCAGTTGGTGTCATCCTTGGTCACCGAGATGAAATCGGAACCGAGGAAAACGCCGGTGACGCCGGAAATACCAAAGAGGCTCGCAGCCAGCGGAGAGGCTTCGGCGGTTTCGACACTGCGGAAATCGCGCGGCTCGCCGACCAGCACATCACGACCGGGCAGGAATTTAAGCGTGGCCGGGTTCGGCGTGGCTTCGGTCTGGATGAACATAAAACTCTCTCCGTGGAGTAGACTTAGAACGCTTCTAAATTATAGACGGGTTCGCTGCAAGCCCAATTTGCGCTGCTTTGTCGCGTGGCGCACCATGGCTGGCATGCGCTAGCACCATATCATGATCCGTCTGTTCAGATATATCGGCGTCGCCGAAGGCATTACAACCCTGGCGCTCTTCCTCGTCGCCATGCCCGCAAAATACTGGTTCGGCTTTCCCGATCTCGTCCCGCCCG
>NZ_JAFKHD010000122.1 GCF_017307565.1 Devosia sp. | reverse complement strand
CAGCCATGCCATCGGCCTCGGCGCGATGAACCTGCACGGTTATCTCGCCCGCGAACGCATCTTCTACGGTTCGGAAGAAGGCGTCGATTTCACCAATATGTACTTCTACACGGTGACCTATCACGCCATCCGTGCCTCGAACCTGATCGCCACCGAGCGCGGCCAGACCTTCAAGGGCTTTGAGAAGTCGAAGTACGCCAGCGGCGAATATTTCGACAAGTACATCCAGCAGGAATGGGCGCCGGCGACCGACAAGGTCCGGGGTCTCTTCGAAACGGCCGGTATCCACATCCCGACCCGCGAAGACTGGCTGGAACTCAAGGATCTGGTCATGGCCCACGGCATGTACAACCAGAACCTGCAGGCCGTGCCGCCGACCGGCTCGATCTCCTACATCAACCACTCGACCTCCTCGATCCACCCGATCGTGTCCAAGATCGAGATCCGCAAGGAAGGCAAGATCGGCCGCGTCTACTATCCGGCCGCCTTCATGAACAATGACAACCTGGACTATTACCAGGATGCCTATGAGATCGGTCCCGAAAAGATCATCGACACCTATGCGGCGGCCACCCAGCACGTCGACCAGGGCCTGTCGCTGACCCTGTTCTTCCGCGATACCGCGACCACCCGCGATATCAACAAGGCGCAGATCTACGCCTGGAAGAAGGGCATCAAGACCATCTATTACATCCGCCTGCGTCAGATGGCCCTTGAGGGCACTGAAGTGCAGGGCTGCGTCTCCTGCGCGCTGTGACCAAGGGCAAGTCAAACATGAACGTTCACGTAAAGCCCTTGAGCCGCATTCGCGCGATCAATTGGAACCGCATTCAGGACGAAAAAGACCTGGAAGTGTGGAACCGGCTGACCTCCAACTTCTGGCTGCCTGAAAAGGTGCCGCTCAGCAACGATATCCCGTCCTGGGCGACGCTGACGCCGAACGAACAGAAGCTGACCATCCGTGTCTTCACCGGTCTCACCCTGCTCGACACCATCCAGAATGGCGTTGGCGCCGTTCGCCTGATGAGTGATGCGCAGACCCCCCATGAAGAGGCCGTTCTCTCGAACATCTCCTTCATGGAAGCGGTGCATGCCCGTTCCTATTCGTCGATCTTTTCGACCCTGTGCCTGACGCCGGACGTTGACGACGCCTATCGCTGGTCGGAAGAAAACGAGTTCCTGCAGCAAAAAGCCCGGCTGATCATGGAGCAGTATGACGGCGCCGACCCCTTGAAAAAGAAGGTCGCCTCCGTCTTCCTTGAAAGCTTCCTGTTCTATTCCGGCTTCTACCTGCCCATGTACTGGTCGAGCCGCGCCAAGCTGACCAATACCGCCGACCTCATTCGCCTCATCATCAAGGACGAGGCCGTGCACGGCTACTATATCGGCTACAAGTTCCAGCGCGAGCTGGAGCGCCTGCCCGAGGCCCGCAAGCAGGAAATCAAGGACTTTGCCTTCGATTTCCTCCTTGAACTCTACGACAACGAGTCGCGCTATACCGAAGATCTCTATGACGGGGTTGGCCTAGCCGAAGACGTCAAGAAGTTCCTCCATTACAACGCCAACAAGGCGCTGATGAACCTCGGCTACGAAGCCCTGTTCCCGCCCGAAGCCTGCAAGGTCAACGCGGCCATTCTTTCCGCATTGTCGCCCAACGCCGACGAAAACCACGACTTCTTCTCGGGCTCAGGCTCAAGCTACGTCATCGGCAAGGCCATCGCGACCGAAGACGAAGACTGGAATTTCTAAGCCGCTCTAGACCTGCGCCAAGAGGCGCTCCAAACGCAGGTCACGCGGGCCGGACATTTCCGGCATGCGTGGCCCTTCTGCAAAAAGACTCAACTCATCCTTGCGGATGATCGCCTTCGGCGCCGCAGAACCTTGCGCCGCACCGCCGCAAAATCATCGGCCAGCGTGGTCTTTCCCATGCCATGCGTTGCCGTCACCGCAATGCACATATTCCGCCCTCTCTGCGCGCAGAGGTAGGGCCTGAGCCCCTACCGATAAGTACAACTGCCCCCCAAAACGCAGAAAGGGACGCCCGAAGGCGTCCCTTTTCTTCGTCCTAATGAGCCCCCGGGCCTGGGCCCGGGAACTCACCACACGGGGACCGCGAAGAGAGCGGCGCCCACAGCGTTGCGATCACACATCGCCGTTGTCATTCACGGTTGGCGACAGCGACTTGACCTCGCAAAGGGACTTGTCCTTGAAGACGCAGTGGTCTTCATACTGGCGAGCCGAATGCCGGATGCCAGTGGTCGTAGTAGTATTAGTGTGCGTGTTGGCAGCTGCAGCTGCAAAAGCCGGTGCAGCACCGCCAGCGATGATGAGGGTCGTAAAGACCGCGGCGAAAAGCTTCTTCATTTGGTGTCTCCGTGTGTTCAGTTGACAAGAAACACCTTAGAGACCCCCACCTTGCGCCATGATGTCCGGAAGATGAATGAAGGGGGCCCCAGCATGAACTCTTGGACACGAAGATAACATCGCCGTTACACCCTATGCGCAGCCCGCAGAGGTGAAGCGTCAGGGCCCCTCCGGATCAGGCTTTACCGGGGATCAGCCCACCCAATCGGGCACCCCACCATCTCCACTTTTTTGTCGACACATTGATAGAAAATAGGGCACTGTCAGCCACAGAACGACAACAAGACAACCATTCTGTTGACAAAATTGCCGGGGGAGCCTCGCATGGCCGAATTCAAGCCCAAGAAATCCGTAGCTCTGTCGGGCGTCGTCGCGGGCAATACGGCCCTCTGCACAGTGGGCCGCAGCGGCAATGACCTGCACTATCGCGGCTATGATATTCTGGACCTGGCGCGCAATTGCGAGTTCGAGGAAGTCGCCCACCTCCTCGTCCATGGCACCCTGCCGACCCGGCCGGAACTCAGCGCCTACAAAGCAAAATTGAAGTCCCTGCGCGGGCTGCCCTCTGCTGTTCGGCAAGCGCTGGAACTGCTTCCGGCCGCGACCCATCCGATGGACGTGCTGCGAACCGGCGTGTCCGCGCTCGGCTGCGTGCTGCCTGAAAGCCATGATCACAACCATAGCGGAGCGCGCGATATTGCTGACAGACTGTTAGCATCTCAGGGCTCCATGCTGCTCTATTGGTTCCACTTTGCGCAGAACGGTCGGCGCATCGATGTCGAGACCGATGACGACTCCATCGGCGGCCATTTCCTGCACCTGCTCCATGGCACAGCGCCGAGCGCGAGCCATGTGAAAGCGATGCACGTCTCGCTGATCCTTTATGCCGAACACGAGTTCAATGCCTCGACCTTCACGGCGCGCGTCATCGCCGGAACGGGGTCGGACATTTACTCCGCGCTTGCCGGCGCCATCGGCGCACTGCGCGGTCCGAAACATGGCGGCGCCAACGAGGTCGCCTTCGATATCCAGAAGCGCTACGCGACCCCTGACGAGGCAGAGGCCGATGTGCGTCAGCGCGTCGAGAACAAGGAAGTCATCATCGGCTTCGGCCACC
>NZ_JAFKHD010000121.1 GCF_017307565.1 Devosia sp. | reverse complement strand
AAAACCTCGTGCGTTTTCCCGATATCGCCGAGTGGTCAAAGCTCGTCACCGGGCCCGTAGAGCCCGTCATTGCCGACGAAGACCGCGAATTCCTCGCCACGGCCAAGGCCATGTTGCCGGCCGAGCCGTGGGACGAGCACACCTGGTCTACCTGGACCAACGCCCTCAAGGGCGCGACCGGTCGCAAGGGCAAGGCTCTCTTCATGCCGTTGCGCATGGCGCTGACCGGCCGGCATGACGGGCCGGAGCTTAAGTCCCTGCTCGTCCTGCTTGGGCGTACGGAGTGTCTGGCCCGACTACCCTGACGGTCTTGTCGCCGAAATGCACGATCCGCAGGTCCGCCTCGGCCGGTGTCTGGCTGGCATTGGGGCGGACGGCAACCTCGCCAGGACCCGCCGGACGCGGACGGGGCAGGGGCACATCGATCATGGCAACGGCGGCCACGGGTTCCACTGATACGGACTGAACCGGCCGCACCGGCGCGACGCCGCGTGGATCACGCATGGGCAGGGGGAAGGAAAGCCCGGCAATGTCGAGCATGGCCCGCGCCTGTCCGCCGCCCGATGCGGTGACCGAGACGGTCCCATCGGCTTTCGGCGCCACCTTGCAGCTGGCATTCTTGTCGAACTGGTTGCGATAGGCAAAAGCAGTCGGCAGCGCCGTATAGGGCGAGCCATACATGTTCCGCATCTGCTCTGGCTCCTGGCCGGGATTGTCATAATAGTAGAGCTCTACCTGCGTGTTCGGACACATCGCCAGGCATTGCTGGGAATCATTGCCGATATAGTCGGGCAGGGTGGAATAGCTGATCGGCCAGAAATAGCCGTCCGACAGGCGCACGCAGACGGTGCGCACCGTGGCATAGCCCTGGTAGCCCCAATAGTCGCCGCCATCCACCATGTCGCCATTGGTGAAGTCGCCTTCCGTGGTCGAGCCGAAAACGCGGTCGAACACCGACTGGCGTTCTTGGTTGAAATTGGCGCTCGAGCCGGTATTGCAGCTGAAGCGGGCCATTTCCTGCAAGATCGCCTCGCGCTGCTGCGCCACGGCGCTGCCAGTATCGACCGATTGGGAAACCTTGGCAAAATCGTCGCGCAGCCGCAAAACGACGCGTGCGAGCTGCTGGCACTGGCGCGACAACTGCTGCCCTGCGCGGGCCGCGTCGTTACAGCCCTCGCGGATATATTGGCTTTCCGCCGCCTGCACATCGCGCTGCAACTGCCGCGCTGCGCCGGCATTGTTCTGCATCTGCCGGAAGTCGCCATTACGGTCGAACTGCCGCAGCGCGTTTTCGAGCTGCCGGCACTGGGTCGACTGGGCATAGACGGTCTGCACATCGAGCGAAAAAATCAGCGCTGCCAGCAGCAGCAAAATCGACGCGCGGAATCCGGAAGCAGATAAGGTCACGAATGGGTCCTGTTCGTCGGCCATAAACAGCCAGCCGATGTCGCCTTAAGACATCGCTGGCGACAATGGCAACACTATAGCAATCTGAACCACCGACGATATCGCCACTAAGCAACACAAAAGAGAGATCGCCCGTCCATGAAACTCGCCACCCTCCGCGCGAACCGCCCCGACGGGCAATTGGTTGTCGTCTCCAACGATCTCCAGCGCTGCGTTTCCGCCGGCCGTATCGCCCCAAGCCTCCAGGCTGCCCTGGACGATTGGGAGCGCCTGGCTCCCGCGCTGGCCGCCCTTTCCTCCCAGCTCGACAAGGGCGAGATTGCAGGCCAGACCTTCGAGCCCTCCGCTGCTCTCGCGCCCCTGCCGCGCGCCTATCAGTGGATCGATGGCGCCGGCTATATGGGCCATCTCGAACGCGTCCGCTCTCTCAAGGGCAGCAAGGACGAGGAATTGCAGTCCGTCCGCCCGCTGCTCTACCAGGGCGGTTCCGATTCGCTCTCCGGCGCTGCCGACCCCATCGTCGTACCCGAAGATGATCTCGCGCTGGATTTCGAAGTCGAAGTCGCCGTCATTATCGGCGCCCTGCCGATGCGCCCGAGCCGCGAACAGGCCGCTGCTGCCATTCGCCTCGTCACCGTCTGCAACGACGTCTCGCTCCGCCGCCTCGTCGCCGATGACCTGCAGAACGGCTTTGGCTTCTTCCACTCAAAACCCGCCACCAGCTTCGCCCCGGTCGTCGTTACCCCCGACACCCTCGGCGATCGCTGGCGCGACAATCGCCTGCACCTGCCGGTGCGCGTCGAAGTCAATGGCACGCTCTATGGCCAGCCCAATGCCGGCGTCGACGTCCACTTCGATCTCGTTGATCTCATCGTCGAGGCCGCCCGCACCCGCCAGCTCGGCGCCGGCACCATCATCGGCTCGGGCACCATCGCCAACCATCACGATGCCACCCTGCCCATCAAGGAAGACGGCATTGGCTTCGGCTGCATCGCCGAGGCGCGCACCGCCGAAAAAGCAAAATTCGGCCGCGCCCGCACGCCCTTCCTCAAGCCCGGCGACCGCGTCCGCATCGCTGCCATTGGGGCCGGCGGCCGCTCGGTTTTCGGCGATATTGACCAGACGGTCGTGGCGCTAACCGTCTGACCACAATTCGATAACATTCCTGTGTTGGCGTTGGGAGCATAGCGGTCGCATGGCACTGTCCACCTGCCGGAAGAGGAGACCGGCAGAATTTGGGTCAGCGCCACACGTGGCCGGCCTATCGGTAATGAACACGTTGAGGGTGTGATTAATGGTCTTTCCGAAGTTCTCCGTGGTTGCCGTCGCGGCTCTCCTCGGCCTCGGCACGCTAACGGTCTTTGCGCAGGATGCCTTCGTGGCGCCCGCGACGCCGGAAGAAGCGCTCACCCTTCGCAAGGGGCTGATGCGCGAAGATGGCGGCATTCTCCGCCAGGCTGGCAATCTGACTGGTGACCCAGCCGTCGCTGCCATGACCAAGCTGCGCGACAACTACAAGCATATCCCCGACCTCTTCCCCGAAGGCTCGATTGTGGGTGACTCCGAAGCACTCCCGGCCATCTGGGAAAATTGGGACGCCTTTATCGCCATCGCCGATGCCGGCGTTGCGGCTGCCGAAAGCGGCATCACCGCTGCCCAGGCCGGCGACGCCGCGGCCTATGCGGCGGCGCTTCAGACCATCGGCGGCACCTGTGGCCAGTGCCACCAGCAGTTCCGCAGCTGACCTGCGTTCCGCAGGTCAGGCCTAGCGAATTACCCCGCAAGCCAAGCGGTCTTGTGGTGGTCTACCGGATCATCCTCCCTGGATGATGTTCGCCTCCAAAGCGAAATGGGCGGCCTTCGGGCCGCCCTCTTTTCTTTTGCGCTTGATTTATTCAGTGCGCCCGGCCAATCTCCGGCCCATGAAGATCAAGTGCATCATTACCGTCTGCATTATTAGCTGCTAACCCAACGTTGGCGGAGCGGTCTTCTTCATCTAAAATTCTCTGAAGATAGAGGCTTCCGCCAGCGGCGCGTTGTCAGGAAAAGTGACCGCCACTTTTCCGTTTAGGCTGCGCGACCAAAAAGACACCATACCGTCTGGC
>NZ_JAFKHD010000120.1 GCF_017307565.1 Devosia sp. | reverse complement strand
CCTTGCGACCCACCCCGCCATAGGGCTACGGCTGGCAACATCCGAGAGCCTGTTTGAAAATTCGCTGCGGCGAGTCACATGGCGGCGTTTTCGAGAACCGGAGCGGAGCGGACAAATCGTCCGTGAGCACCGGAAGCGCAGAGAACGCCGCAAGGTGCCCGCCGCAGTAGAATTTGGAACAGGCTGAACTGGCCGAGCCGGCAAAAGGACGAACCTTGCCCTTCCCCAATATCGACCCAATCGCCTTCGCCATCGGCCCCATCGCCATCCGCTGGTATGCGCTCGCCTATCTCATGGGCGTGCTGCTGGGCGCCGGCTACGGCTACCTGCTGCTGCGCAACGAGCGCCTCTGGCACAAGGGCGCGCCGCCCTTCCCGGCCAAGGATATCTGGGACTTCGCCTTCTGGGCCATGCTCGCCATCGTCATCGGCGGCCGCACCGGCTACGTGCTGTTCTACAACCTGCCCTACTATCTCTCGAACCCGCTCGAGATCATCAACACCCTCGATGGCGGCATGTCCTATCACGGCGGCATGGTCGGCCTGATGCTCGCTGCCATTCTCTTCACCCGCTCCAAGGGCGGCAATTGGCTGTCCTCGCTCGACCTCCTCGGCGCCGTCGCCACCATCGGCATTTTCCTCGGCCGCATCGCCAACTTCATCAATGCCGAACTCTATGGCGCCCCCACCACCCTGCCCTGGGGCGTCGTCTTCCCGACCGATCCCCTGCAGGTCGCCCGCCATCCGAGCCAGCTCTATGAAGCCGCGCTCGAAGGCCTGCTGCTCTTCCTGATCATCCGCGTCGCTACCCACGTCTTCTATGGGCTGCGCAAACCAGGCCTCGTCGCCGGCATTTTCGCCATCGGCTACGCGCTCTCACGCATCCTGGTCGAGTTCGTTCGCCTGCCCGACGCACAGCTGGGCTATCTCTATGGCGGCTGGCTCACCATGGGCCAGATCCTCAGCCTGCCCATTCTTCTCGGCGGCCTGATCCTGGTCATTTACGCGATGACCCGCCCTGTTAACGCATTGCGCCCGTAGGAGACGTTCAACGTGAACAGTCCGCTAACGCTCTCACAGCAGATCGATCTCCAGATCACCACCAATGGTCCCATGTCCGTGGCGACCTATATGGGTCTCTGCCTGACCCACCCGACCAAGGGCTACTACAAGGGTTCCGACCCCCTCGGCGCCAAGGGCGACTTCATCACCGCGCCCGAAATTTCCCAGATGTTCGGGGAGCTTATCGGCTTTCACCTGGTCAATGTCTGGCAGCAGATGGACGAGCCCAAGAGCTTCAACCTCGTCGAGCTCGGGCCTGGCCGCGGCACCCTCATGGCCGACATTCTCCGCGTCGCCTGCCGCGCCCCCGGTTTCCGCGATGGGCTAAAACTGAAACTCTTCGAAACCAACCCCGTCCTGACCGCGGAGCAGCGGAATCGACTCGAAAGCTACGAGCCGCAATGGCTTGAAAACTTTGAGCAATTCGACGAGGGCCCGATCCTCGTGGTCGCCAACGAGTTCTTCGATGCCCTGCCCATCCGCCAATTCATCAAGAAGGAAGACGGCTGGCACGAACGCCTCGTCGGCCTCGCCGCTGGCAAGCGCGCCTTCGGCCTCTCGCCCACCCCGATCCCCAACGAAACCATGCCGACCGCCGTCGCCAATGCCGAGCCCGACAGCCTTTTCGAAGTCTGCTTTGCCGGCGGCGAAGTCATGTCCCGCCTGGCAAAAGTCGTGGCCAAACAGGGCGGTAGCATTCTCGCCATCGACTATGGCTATGCCCGTACCCAGACCGGCGACACCCTGCAGGGCGTCCGCAACCACGCCTATGCCGACGTCCTCGAAGAGCCCGGCGAGACCGATCTCTCGGCCCACGTCGATTTCGGCGCCCTCGCCGCAGTGAATCAAGAAGTTGGCCTCGCCGTTCAACCCCTTGCAACCCAAGGCGAATTCCTCACCCGCCTCGGCATCGCCGAACGCGCCAAGGCTCTTGCCGGCGCCAATCCCGGCTCGGCCAATGACATTCGCGTCGCCCACGATCGCCTGATCGGCAAAGACCAGATGGGCGATCTCTTCAAGGTCTTCTGCGCCCATTCCCCCGGCCTCACGCCCCCGGGGTTCACGGCATGATCGACTTCGCCTCCGTCCAGTCGCTGACCGATAGTGACATTGTCCGCCATGGCTTTTTCGGCCGCCACGGCGGCGTTTCCTCGGGCGATTTCGCGGGGCTAAACGTCTCCCACTCCGTCGGTGACCACCCCGACGCTGTCGAAGAAAACCGCTCCCGCGTCGCGAAGACCCTCGGCGGCAAGCCGCTGGTCACGGTCAAGCAGGTCCATTCCAATCGCGTCGTCACAGTCGAATCCGGCCCCCTCCCCGAGCGGAGCGTTGAAGCTGACGCAATCGTGACTCGCCGCTCCGACGTGCTGATCGGCGTCCTCACAGCCGACTGCTCGCCCCTTCTCTTCCTCGATCCCGAAGCCGGGGTCGTCGGCGCGGCCCACGCCGGCTGGCGCGGCGCCGTCGATGGCATGCTGCAAAACACCGTCGCCGCCATGGAAGCGCTCGGCGCCAAGCGCAGCCGCATCCAGCTCGCCATCGGCCCCACAATCAGCCAGGGGAATTACGAAGTCGGTGAACAGTTTAAGGCCGACGTATTGAATCAGGATGCGAAGGCCGAACCGACCTTCCTCACCCCGCCTGGCGGCAAACCCCACTTCGACCTGCCGGGCTATCTGGCTGCTGCGGGCCGCGCACTTGGCCTGGCTGACGTCGCCGACACAGCCCTTTGCACCTATGCCGAACCCGCCCGTTTCTTCTCGCACCGCTATGCCACGCATCAGCAAACAAAGACCGGCCGACAGATCGCGGTAATCGGTCTCGCTTAGGCTTAAATTTACGCATGAGACCAATGGGGCGTTGCAGTCACAAAAATGACTCGATAAAGCTGCCCGCGAAACTGGAAGGTCCCTCCTCCCCGGGGACTGGTTGAGACAGGATCGCCCAATGAAACTGGTGACTGGCAACTCTAATCGTGCCCTCGCCCAGGCTGTCGCCAGCTATCTAGAGCTCCCCCTCACGGATTGTACGGTCAAGCGCTTCGCGGACAAGGAAGTCTATGTCGAGGTGCACGAGAACGTCCGCGGTGAAGACGCCTTCATCCTGCAGTCGACGAGCTACCCGGCCAACGACAATCTTATGGAGTTGCTGATCCTCACCGACGCGCTCCGCCGTTCCTCGGCCCGCCGCATCACTGCCGTGATCCCCTATTTCGGCTATGCCCGCCAGGACCGCAAATCGGCCCCGCGCACGCCCATCTCGGCAAAGCTGGTGTCGAACCTCATCACCGAAGCCGGCGCCAACCGCGTCCTGACGCTCGATCTTCACGCCAGCCAGATCCAGGGCTTCTTCGATATCCCCACCGACAACCTGACCGCCGCCCCGGTCATGGTCCGCGACATCAAGGACAATTATGACGTCAAGAACGTCATGATCGTCTCGCCCGACGTCGGCGGCGTGGTCCGCGCCCGCAACGTGGCCGGCCGCATCGGCGCCAACC
>NZ_JAFKHD010000119.1 GCF_017307565.1 Devosia sp. | reverse complement strand
TGGCAGGAAGATGGCGTAGTTGACGAATTCGGTGGCAGACCAAAGGAAGAAGCCATCGATCCTGTCCATGCCCAGCATCGGGCCTGCAACCAGACCACCGGCAACGCCTGTCGCCATGGAGGCGATGGCAATGACCAGGAACAGACGCACCACGCCCGAAGGCTTTCGCATCGGGAAAAATTGCGGCGCCCAGAGGCGAACGCAGGCTAGGCCCGTTGCCACGCCAACCAGATTTGTGCCGTTCAGAATGGCGGCGCTGGCGAGCTCTGAACCTGTCAGGGCGTCGGCGGCCATATAGGCAGCTGCAGCCAGAATCCAGGTGAGGGCTGTGTTGGCCTTGGGGTGAATGGCAAGAATGCCAAGCAGGGCGGCGTTCGCCGGCCAGAGACTCGCAAGGTCAAAGGCAGCGCGCGTAAAAATGCCCAGGAGGGCTAGTGCAAAGACAATAGCCGCAGTCACCACGGCGGCAAATGCCGACTTGGCGAGAGACGGTTTTGGCGAAACCGCGTGGAGCGAACTGTCCATGGTGCCTCCGAAAAATAGCACTTTCCCACAATTCTCCCGCAAATTTCCTTAAGAGAGATTGCTTGACTCAGCCAAATACACTCGGCAAACGCCTCGCAATGTCTGCAACCCCGGAGACGTCGTCATGACCAGCAGAGCTTTCACCTTTCCCGGCCAGGGCAGCCAGGCCGTCGGTATGGGCAAGGAACTGGCCGATGCCTTCCCTGAAGCGCGTGCCGTCTTCGACGAAGTCGATGACGCTCTGGGCGAAAAGCTCTCCCAGACCATGTTTGAGGGCCCGGAAGACGTTTTGCGTCTCACCGAGAATGCCCAGCCGGCCCTGATGGCCTCGAGCATCGCCGTTCTCCGCGTGCTCGAAAGCCGCGGCGTCAGCCTCGCGAGCCACGCAAAATTCGTTGCCGGCCACTCGCTCGGCGAATATTCCGCGCTCTGCGCTGCCGGCACTTTCTCTCTTTCTGATACGGCCCGTCTCCTCCGCACCCGCGGTCAGGCCATGCAGAAGGCCGTTCCGGTCGGTCACGGCGCCATGGCTGCGCTCCTCGGCCTTGATCTCGACACGGCCCGCGCCGTCGCCGAAGAAGCCGCCCAGGGCGAAGTCTGCCAGGTCGCCAATGACAATGCGCCCGGCCAGGTGGTCATCTCCGGCGCTCTTGCGGCCATCGAACGCGCCGTCGAAATCGCCAGGGCCAAGGGCTCCAAGCGCGCCCTGCTGCTGCCCGTCAGTGCCCCGTTCCACTGCTCGCTGATGCAGCCTGCGGCCGATGCCATGGCTGCGGCGCTTGCCGAAGTCACGATGAATGCCCCGGTCGTGCCCGTCGTATCGAACGTCCTGGCCGCCCCGATCACCGATCCGGCCGAAATCCGCCAGCGCCTCGTTGAACAGGTCACAGGCGTTGTTCGCTGGACCGAAAGCGTCACCTGGCTTGCAGGGCAGGGCGGGGTCACTGAACTCGTCGAGCTCGGCACCGGACGCGTCCTCACCGGCCTTGCCAAGCGTATCGTCCCCGATGTTGCCACTCAGGCAGTCGGCGGCCCTGCTGACATCGACGCCTTCGTCGCCTCTGTCACGGCCTGATCCAAAACAATAAAGTCGTCTCCAAAGGGAGAGAAAACATGTTCGATTTGACCGGTAAGCGCGCCTTGGTCACTGGCGCCAGCGGCGGCATTGGCCGCGAGATCGCCAAGGCACTGGCAGCCGCCGGCGCCACCGTCGCCCTCTCGGGTACCCGCGTCGGCGCTCTGGAAGAAACCGCCCAGCTGATCGGCAAGGAATGCCCGATCCTGCCGTGCAACCTCTCCAAGATGGACGACGTCGACGCCCTTATCCCCGACGCTGAAGCGGTCATGGGTGGCGTTGATATCCTCATCAACAATGCCGGCATGACCCGCGACAACCTCTTCATGCGCATGAAGAACGAAGAGTGGGATGAGGTTATCGCCGTCAATTTGACCGCCGCCTTCCACCTTAACCGCGCCGTGCTGCGCGGCATGATGAAGCAGCGCTGGGGTCGCATCATCGGCATTTCCTCGGTCGTCGGCGTCATGGGCAATCCTGGGCAGGGCAACTATGCCGCGTCCAAGGCGGGCCTTATCGGCATGAACAAGGCGCTGGCGCATGAAGTTGCGAGCCGCAACATCACGGTCAATTCCATCGCGCCGGGCTTCATCGCCTCGGCCATGACCGATGAGCTCAACGACAAGCAGCGCGAAGCCATCCTCTCGACGATTCCCGCCAACCGCCTCGGCACTGCCCAGGAAGTCGCCGCCTGCGCCGTCTTCCTCTCGAGCGACGCGGCGGCCTACGTCACCGGCCACACTCTCAACGTCAACGGCGGTATGGCGATGATCTGATTTGGGCGAGCTGATAGCTCCCCAATGCCTCCGGCCTGCCCGGAGGCATAGTCCTTCTGAACGGCGTCATTCCCGCGAAAGCGGGAATCCTCGCCGCGACACAAGGAGATTCCCGCTTTGCGGGAATAACACGGTGAATGGGCGGACCCAGGCGGAAGGGGCATAGCCGCAACCGCAGGCATATCTGCCCGTTAATAAAGCCTTAAACCCTTGGAAACCACGCCTCTGGCTGCTGGCAAACCCCAAGGAAACATGCTACTCGCGCCCCGTTAACCCTTGCCGGTTCGGCTTGCGAGCGCCTAGAAGGCCGCTTACATTGCCGCCGTGCAAGTCAAAACCGAGCTTGATGAATTGGCTTCGCGCCAATAAGAAGCGAAACGAAACGTAGATTTCTACAAAGGGAAGTCAAATATGAGCGATGTCGCTGATCGGGTCCGCAAGATCGTTGTGGAACACCTCAATGTGGACGCCGAGAAGGTCACCGAAAAGGCCAGCTTCATCGACGATCTGGGCGCTGACTCGCTCGATCAGGTCGAGCTGGTGATGGCTTTCGAGGAAGAATTCTCGGTCGAGATCCCGGACGATGCTGCCGAGTCGATCCAGACCTTCGGGGACGCTGTCTCCTTCCTGACCAAGGCCACCAGCTAAGCTGGACGGGCAGGGTTAGACATGGAACTGCGCCGAGTCGTCGTCACCGGAATGGGGCTTGTCACGCCCCTTGGTTGCGGAGTGGAGGCCACCTGGGCCAATATTCTCGCAGGCAAGAGTGGAGCCAAGCGTATCGACGACTTCCAGGTCGATGATATCGCCTGCCAGATCGCCCATCGCATTCCCCGCGGGGATTATGCACAGGGCATGTACAATCCCGACGAGTGGATGGAATCCAAGGAGCAGCGCAAGGTCGACGAGTTCATCGTCTACGCCATGGCCGCTGCTACCCAGGCCATCCAGGATGCCGGGGTTGAACCTAAGACCCAGGAAGAGCAGGAACGCACCGGCGTTCTCATCGGTTCGGGCATTGGCGGGATTGGCGGCATCTACGATGCCTCCATCACGCTGCATGAAAAGGGCCCGCGCCGCATCAGCCCGTTCTTCATTCCTGGTCGCCTGATCAACCTGGCCTCAGGCCATGTGTCGATCCGCTTCGGCCTCAAGGGGCCGAACCATTCCGTCGTCACCGCCTGCTCGACCGGCGCGCACGCCAT
>NZ_JAFKHD010000118.1 GCF_017307565.1 Devosia sp. | reverse complement strand
GATGAGGTGGGGGTCGTGCAACACGCTGTCCGGTTCCTTGGCTTGCTCTTGAGATACGCAGGGACAGGCCAAATGGTTTGGGCCGATGAATCTTTTTTTCGGGATGATCCACCGGTGCGCGGGCTGCGTAGACAGGTTCATGAGCGCACCTGTTTCACAGATCGACCGTCCATGGCAGTATGACCCGGTAGGGCTGTTGCCCCGTCGCGTCATGGGCAGGAGCAAGAGATCGGTCATGAATTCCCCCAAGAAATCCGGGGATGCGGCGCTCGAACTGGCCATGTCTGGGCATCTGCTCGCCATTGCCCGACACAGCGACCGGCAGGCCTTCGAGGCGCTGTTCCTGCATTTCGCCCCGCGCATCAAAGCCTATTTGATGCGGCTCGGGGGCGATGCGGCGGGCGCCGAGGAACTGGCGCAGGAAGTCATGACCATGGTCTGGCGCAAGGCCGGTCTTTATGACCCGGCCAAGGCAAGCGCGGCGACCTGGATCTTTGCCATTGCCCGCAACCGGCGCATCGACGCGTTCAGGCGCGAAAAACACCCAGAGCTCGACCCGGAAGAGCCGGCGCTGCGGATCGACGAGGATGTGGCGGCCGACGCGGCGCTCGAGGTCAAGCAGTCCTCGGCGCAGGTCGTGGAAGCCATAGCCGATCTTTCTGCCAGCGAGCGGCAACTCCTTACGCTCGCTTACTACGAGGACAAATCCCAGACCATGATTGCCGCCGAACTCGGCATTCCGCTCGGCACCGTCAAGTCGCGCATGCGTCAGGTATTCCGCAAAATGCGCGATTATCTGACGGCACAGACGGGGGAGCGGCCGTGATGCTGAACCACCATGTCAGTGACGAATTGCTGCTGAGCTACGAGGCGGGAAGCCTGGCCGAAGGCTGGAGTCTTGCGGTTGCCACGCACCTTGCCTATTGCGCGCCGTGCCGGGAACGGGCGCGCGCTGCTGCACAGGTTGGCGGCGCCCTGCTCGAAACCATCGGAGCCGAGCCGATGCGCGAGGACGCGCTGGCCCTGGCGCTGGCACGGCTCGATGCGGCGCCACCGGCGCCCGTTCGCGAGGTGAAGCCGGCTGTGGCCTCCAACGTGCCCGCGCCGCTGCGCGACTATATCGGGAACGATCTCGATGCCATTGCCTGGCGGAATTTGGGCACTGGAGCCAAACAGTTTCTGATCAAGACCGGAGACGGGCAGACCTCGGTGCGCCTGTTGCGTATCGCGGCCGGCAAGCCGGTGCCCGAGCATGGTCATCGCGGGCTCGAACTGACCGTGGTGCTGCGCGGCACGCTCGTCGACGACGAGGACCGCTTTGGCGTTGGCGATATCGAAGAAGCCAATGATGCGGTCGAGCATCAGCCAAGAGCGGGCGAGGAAGATGAATGCATCTGCCTTGCCGTGACCGATGCCCCACTGCGTTTCAAGAGCCTGATCGTGCGGCTGGCGCAGCCGTTCCTGAAGATCTGACAGAGGATAAGATGCCGAACTTCGCCATAGCCTATCTCGCTTCTGCGGCCGTGTTCTTTGCCCTCGACTTCGTCTGGCTGAGCGTGGCGACGCGCATTCTCTACCGGCCGATGCTGGGCGATCTCCTCGCCGACAACCCGAACCTTGTGGTCGCAGCGGCCTTTTATCTCGTCTATCTCGTGGGGCTCGTGGTCTTCACGGTGCTGCCGGCGGCCCATTCGGGCTCGTGGCTGCAGGCCATCGGGCTTGGGGCGCTGCTGGGGCTGGTTGCCTATGGCACCTATGACTTCACCAATCTCTCGACCATCCGCAACTGGCCGGCCATGGTCAGCATGGTCGACCTTGCCTGGGGCGTAACGGTCAGCGCCATTGCCGCGCTGGCCGGCTATGGCGCGGTGAAGATGTTCGGAACCGTCTGAGAAACGTACGGGAAAGCGCGCAGCGGACTTGTCGGTGGCGGGGCAGGGCGGCTAGAGCATCGCCGTCATGAAGCCGCACCACCGTATTTTCTTTCTCCAGTTCGCGCTTGCCCTTTCGATGGGCGCGCTCCTCTCCCGCCTGCCTGACCTGCAGGTCAAATTCGGGCTGACCGAAGGCCAGCTCGGGCTGATGCTGATCACCATGTCGTTTGGCGTGCTCTGCGGCCTGACTTTTGGCGGGCGCGTGGTGGAGCGCCTGGGGGCGCGAATGATCACCATGGTGACCGTTTTCGGAGCCTCGGTGCTCTATGCCATCATTCCCTGGATGCCGTCGGCACTGTGGGCGGCGCCGCTGTTTTTCGGGGCCGGCATGTTGTCCGGGGCGCTCGAGATCAACGCCAATATCGAAGCGGATCGCCACGAAGCAGTGCTGGGCCGCCGGATCATGAGCCGTGTGCATGGCATGTGGAGCCTTGGCTTTTTCGTGACGGCGCTGGCTGCAGCGGTGGTGCGCCAGGCGCAGATTTCGATCGAGCTGCATACATTCGTCATGCTGATCGTCGTCGTAGCGTCGGGCTGGGTGGTGTTTTCCAAGATGGAGAACGCGCCGAAGCGACCTGAAGATCATGCGGGGGAAACCCCGCCATTCTCGTTTCCGACGATCGGCCTGTTGCCGCTTTGCCTTCTGGGCGCGGCGCCGCTGTTTGTCGAGGGCGCGGGGGTGGATTGGTCGGCAATCTATATGCGTGACGTTTTTGGCGTCGAACCGTTTATCGGCGGGCTCAGCGTGACGCTGTTCTCGCTGGCCATTGCCAGCGGACGCCTTGGCATGGACCCGGTGGTGGACCGTTTTGGGCCGCGCATGGTCGCCACGGTGCTGCTGGTGCTGGCCCTTGTCGGGCTGGTGCTCGTAGCGGCGGCGCCCGAGCCATGGATCGCGCTGACTGGCTTCGTGCTTGCGGGTGTCGGCTGCTCCTCGATCTATCCGCTCGCCGTCTCGGAAGCGGCGCGGCGGACCGATCGGCCGGCTGCGGTCAATGTGGCGGCGCTGTCGCAGATGACGTTTGTGGTCTTCTTTGCTGGCCCGCCCCTGCTCGGGTTTATCGCCGAGCATTTTGGCATTCGCCTCTCCTACTGGATCGTCGTGCCGGTGTTGGTTGCAGCGCTGATGGCAACGCGGGCGCTCGCTGCACCAAGCCCGGCGGGACAGCTGGAAGCCGCGCGCTCCTGAGCTTCCTGCGTCTTGCCGTCCACTGAAGCGGCCTTGCCGCTCGATTGTCACATCGGACGTGACCCGGACTCGCCTCGATATCTCAGGATAGGCCTCGGCCTGCGCGGGGCGCCGCCCGGGTGTGGGAAAGCGTCAGTTCAAAAGTAACCGCATGGGTGGGGCTTTGTCCTGCCCGTGATTTGGGCCGGCATGCGTGCCAGAGGTATCCCACTTGCAAGAGTCGTTATAACGTCATAACACTACTGGACGCAGAGGTTTGGAGAAGCCCCTGCCAGAGGATGGGAGAACGACGATGAAAGCATGCAAGGGATGGCACCTGGCCACAATCGGCGCGCTGATGATGGCGACGAGCGTGGGGACGCAGGCCGCCGAGATTTCGTTTCTGACGCATTGGGGCCCGGACACCGTGGCGCTGCTCGATGCCGCTATCACCAAATATGAAGCTGCCAATGCCGGCGACACCATCACC
>NZ_JAFKHD010000117.1 GCF_017307565.1 Devosia sp. | reverse complement strand
AACCCAGAATCGCGCCGGACCTATATTGCCGAGACCGCGCGCGTTTCGAGCGACGGCGACAAATATGTGCTCGAGCTGCGCAACGGCACATTGCAATATGTGCAGGAAGACGGACGTTATTCCGAAGTGCGCTTCACCCGTTATGACCTCGGCGTCGAAAGCATTGCGCAGGCTTTTCCTACTGGCAATTCTCTGGCGGAGCGCAGCAGCGTCGACATCATCAATGAGGCGATGAACACCGGCTATCTGGCGCCGGAGGCCGTGCAGCGATTGCTCGACCGGACGGCGGAAGCCCTTCGGGTGATCGCCATCGGGCTCTTTACCCTGGCGCTTGGCGCCTTTCCGAGCGGCAAGCGGGCGCGCGTGCCGATACCCCTCGAAGTGGTGGTGCTGCTGGTGGCCTTTGCCGAGCGCGGCATCGGCACTTATAGCCCGCTCGGGATCGGGACCGGCTCGGTGGTCCTGATGATCATTTCGGCTATTGTCTTGGCCTGGCGGGTATGGCCGCGCCGGCCCAAAGCGCTGGTGCCGGCATGACCCGGATCGACTGGCTGGTGTTGAAGCGGCTGGGGAGCCGGATCGGGGTGACCGTATTCCTGATCTATGGCCTGATCATGCTGGTTGAATCCCTCGACACCTGGCGCTTTACCGTGGTGTCGGAGCAGGCGGGCCTGCCCATGGCGCTGTTGATGGTGGCGATGAGCGCGGTGCGCTGGACCATCAAGACGCTGCCAGTGACGGTGTTGATGGGCGCTATTCTCGGGCTCGTCGATCTCAAGTCGCGGCACGAGCTGACCGTGATCAAGGCCAGCGGCATCTCCATCTGGCGGGCTGTGCGGGCGCCGACCATTGCGCTGATCCTCATCAGTTTTGCCATTGCCATTGGCGCGGAAACGGCCAGCACGCAGATCAATCGCGACCTCTACCCCACCCCACCGGGACAGGCGGCTCTTTTGACGCCGCCGGGCGAGATCTGGATCGAGCAGGAAGGCGACAACGGCAAGTATGTGATCATGGCTCGTTCCATGTCGCCGGGCGGCACGCAGCTGGGAGATGTGACGCTGTTTCATCTCGGGCGGAGCGATATTCCTCGGCTTGAGGCGCAGGAGGCCCTGCTTGAAAACGGCAAGTGGCGCCTGCCGCTGGCCATTGCGCGCACGCCCGACGCTCAGCCCTATGCGGTGCGGGACTATGAGATCGCCACACGCTCCACGCCCGCCGAAATCAGCCTCAAGCTGGCCTCGACCGAGGACATGACCTTCTTCGATCTGGCGAACCTTTTGCAAAGGGGGGTGGCGGACCCGCTGGTAAAATCTGCGGCGACGATGCGCCTCTTCAAGCTCCTGTCGCTCCCGCTTGTGCTTTCCGGCTCGCTGTTCATTGCCTTTGCGTTTACCGCAGGTTATCGAAGGGACACTAATCTGGGACCTTCGGTTCTCTACGGGGTCGTGCTCGGATTTGTCGTGTTTGTAATTACCGAGATGGCCGACCGGGCAGGGTCGACCGGCGTTCTCGACCCTGCTTTCGCAGCAGTTGGACCGGCATTGGTGGCCATAGTCGTTGGTGTAACAGTGCTGCTGCACAAGGAAGACGGGCGGACGTGAGGCAGAAGAGGAAACAGGACCGACGCCTGCTGCGCGCCCTGCTCTTGGGCGCGTCGCTGTGTTTTGCTACCCTGCCCGCTGCAGCGCAGGGCCTTGTTCCCGCTGATTTCTTTACCGCGCCTATCGATCCGGCTGCGCCGACCGGCGTCGAAGCCAGTGTGCTGACGTTCGATGCCACCACCAATACGATCCGCGCTTCGGGCGATGTGGTGCTCTCTTCGAGCGGCTACGTGGTGACCGGGCAGACGCTGGTTTATGACCGCACGGCCAATTCGGTGAAAATGTCGGGCGCGGTGACCGTGACCGACCCATCGGGCAATGTGCTCGAAACGACCGACCTCGATATTACCGGCGGGCTGAAGCAGGCTTTCCTCAATGCCCTGACCATCACCGCCTATGACGGCTCGCGCATTACGGCGGACAGCGCGGACTATGACTCGACGCTGCAGTCGATCTATTCCAATGCCAGCTATGCGCCCTGCGGCGAATGTATCGACACCAAGGGGCGTCGCATCGGCTGGTCGGTGAATGCCTCCAAGATCGTTCACAATACCAAAGATAATTCGGTCACCCTTGAGAACACGACGCTGTCGCTGCTCGGCGTGCCTGTTGCCTGGTTGCCCTATCTCTGGCTGCCCGATCTCAGCGAATCCGCGCTGGCCCGAGCGCCGCGGCCGAGCTTGAACTATACCGAACAGACCGGCTTTGGCGTCGGTGTGCAGGTTGGCGTCTATGGCACCAAGTGGACCGATATCTTCCTCAGCTCCCGCTATATGACGCGACAGGGTTTTCTGCTCGGGGCGGAGTGGGTGCAGCGGTTCGACAATGGCTCGTTCCAGATCAAGGCGTCCGGCATTCGCCAGTGGGATCCCGCTGCCTTCGTCAATGAAGTGGGCGACAGGGAATGGCGCGGCGCGATCCAGACCTCGGGTACGTTCACCCCGATCAAGAACTGGGAAACCGGCTGGTCCTACACTGCCTTTACCGATGCCGGCTATCTTGGCGACTATGAGCTGACGACAGCCAAATCGACGACCAATCAGGTCTATGCCACGCATGTGAGCGAGCAGACCTATTTCGATATCCGCCTGCAGCAGTTCAATCAGCTCGGCAAGACGGCGACCCAGGCAACCCAGGACCAGCAGGGTGCGAACCTGCCGGTAACGCGCTTCGAGCACATCATCGACCTTGAAGACGACATGGGCCGCCTCGCCTTTGAAGGCCAATTGCGCAATGTGGTGCGCAATGTCGACGTCGCGCCGACCGGCGCTGGTGCGCGCTATGGCTATCAGGGCAACAAGACCCACGCGACGCTACAGGCCAGTTGGCAGAAGCAGATCATCGGCGGCGGCGGTTTTGTCTTTACCCCCTATCTCGGCGGTCGCGCCGACTTTTCCTATTATGACGGCAAGAGCGCGCTGCTGTCTGGCGAGACCAGCCTGTTCAGCGCTACGCCGATCGCGGCCATGGACATCCGCTATCCGCTGATGGCCAGCAATGGGGCCGATGTGCATATCATCGAGCCGATCGCGCAGGTCGTCTATCGCGGTTCGAACACAACGATGCCCGGCATTACCAATGACGATGCGCAGAGCTTCGTCTTCGACGACACGAACCTCTTTAGCTACAACCGCTTCTCGGGCTCGGACCGGCAGGAAACGGGGCTGCGCGCCAATATCGGTGGCCGCTACCAGGCCAATTTCGACAATGGCAGCTATCTCGAAGTGATCGGCGGGCAGTCGTTCCAGTTGGCAGGCGAGAATGCCTTTTCGACTGTCGACCATGCGTTGACCGGGGTTGGCAGCGGGCTCGCGACGGATGCGTCCTATGCGGTGCTGGGCGCTTATGGCTCGTTCTTCCCGGGGCTGACTTTTGGGGCAAAGACACAGGTCGACACCTCGGCCTGGCAGCTGGCGCGGTTTGGCGCGGGCGCGAGCTACACGCCCGGCGATTGCAGCGGGCATTTCTTCATGCAGCTCGCGGTGATCCT
>NZ_JAFKHD010000116.1 GCF_017307565.1 Devosia sp. | reverse complement strand
CCCTCCCGACCTCCCCCATCAAGGGGGAGGTGAAGGGACAGCGGTTGTGAGCAGAACGTGCCGAAAACTGGATGCAGCACCTCCTCCTTGATGGGGGACGATGGGAGGGGGCGACCCGGCAGGCGCTGGGCCTAGCCTAAAACTCCGACCAGTCTTCCAGTTTTGGCGCGGCATTGCCGCTGCTGCGGCGGAGGTAGGTACTGGCGACCGATTTCAGCTTGTCCTGCACGCCCTTGATGCCGCGCGCCGGTTCGGCTTCGCGCAGGGGAGCTGCCGAAACCGTGAACTGTTCGACGATCTGATCGAGGCGAACGGCCTGACCCTCGGTCTGTTCGATCGCGGCGTTGGTTTCTTCGACAAGCGCCGCATTGTGCTGGGTCATTTCGTCCATCTGGCGGACGGCGGTCGTCATTTCGCCGATGGCGGAGGCCTGGCTGCGGCTGCCGCTGGCTATGGCTTCGAGGTCCGCGGTGTTCTCGCGGATGGCGTCGAGCATGCCGGCGAGTTTGCCGGCGGCAGCGCCCACGAGCTGGGTCCCGCCCTTCACTTCCGTTGCCGATTGCTCGATGAGCAGCTTTACGTCAGCCGAGGCGCTGGCAGCGGATTGGGCGAGGCGTCGCACTTCGACGGCGACCACGGCAAAGCCCTTGCCGGCTTCGCCTGCGCGCGCCGCTTCTACCGAGGCGTTGAGGGCAAGCAGATTGGTCTGGAAGGCGATGTCGTCGATCAGCCCGATGATGTTGGAAATCTTGGCCGAGGAGGCGGTGATCCGGTCCATGGCCTTGGTGGCCTCGTTCATCACGTCCCCGCCCTCTTCAGCGGCGAGGGAGACACTGCGGGCCTTCTTGCTGGCCGCTTCCGCCTTGCCGGCATTGTCGAGCACGGTCGAGGCAAGCTGCTCCATGGTGGCCGAGGTTTCTTCGATGGTCGCGGCCTGGCGGGTCGTGCGCTCGGAGAGATCGTTCGCACCCGACAGAATTTCGCCGGTGGCGCGCTTCAGCGTGCTGGAGGTGGCGCGGAGCTGGCCGACGATATCGCCAAGACGTTCGCCCACGGCATTGGTGTCGTCCTTGAGGCGGGCAAAGGCGCCCTGATAGTCGCCATTGACGCGATGGGTGAGGTCGGTGTCGGCAAGGGCCGAGAGGACGGAGCCGGTTTCCGACAGGCCGCGGTCGACGGTTTCGACGAGGCGGTTGACCGAGCGGGCGAGGGTATTGAGTTCGGCATCGGGGAATTTGGCCTCGACGCGATGGGTGAAATCGCCTGATACGGCGGCTTCCACAACGTCGCCAAAGGCGCGTTGCAGGGTCACCATCATCTCGGCGCGTTCCGCCTGATTGCGTAGGGCCTGGGCGGCCTCGGCCTCGGTGAGTTGGCTGATCTTGCGGCCGTTCTCGCGGAACACTTCCACGGCACGGGCCATGGCGCCGAGTTCGTCGCTGCGCGTCGTGCCGGGCACTTCGGCATCGAAATCGCCGGCGGCAACGGTTTCCATCGTGCCGGTAAGCCGGGTGATCGGCTTGGTGATGGAGCGCGAGAACAGAAGGCTGAGGACCGCGACAATGGCAAGGAGGCCTGCGCCGATGGCGAACATCATGTTGCGCATCTGCGCGACGGGCGCGAGCACCTCATCCTGTGCCATGACTGCGACAGCTGCCCAGGGCGCGCCCTTGGTGGCGATGGGCGCGCCGGCGACGAGCATGGGTGTGGCGCGATAATCGGTGGTTTCCCCGATCGTGTGGCCGCCGGCAATGGCAGCATCGAGCACGGGGCCGGCGAAGCCGGTCACCAGCGCATCATTGTCGGCGCTAAAAATGGAATCCGAGCGCAGGAGGCCATTGGAGCCGACGACGATCACTTCGCCGGTATCGCCGAGACCGGTGCGGTCGCCGACGACGCCATCGAGTACGGTCGAGGGTAGTTGGTAGGCGACGACGCCGATCTTGCGGCCCTGGGCGTTGAAGACCGGCTTGGCAAAGAAGCTCGCTGGAAGGCCGGCGGCGGGGGCATAGGCCTCATAGTCGGCAAAGGCCATGTCATCGTCGTTTTCGATGGCGACAGCCCCAGCAAAGACGCGGCCGAGGCCGGTCGATGCCAACGGGCTGCCTTCGGCGAGACTGGTGCCGAATTCCTGACCCTTGGTCAGCGAGTAGACGACAAAGCCCTTCAAATCCATCAGGTAGAAATCGCGATAACTCCGGGCCGTCGCCTTGTTGCGGAAAGCGGGGTGGAAGCGCGTGTGGGTGACGTCATAGGCGCCGGTCGTGCCCAGCGTGTCGAGGGCAGACAGATTGCTCTTGTTGGGATTGTCGTCGACATAGAGTTTTCTGACTTCGGCGGTTGGATCGACCTTGAACTGCAGCCAGGCGCCGGCGAAGTCGCGCAGGGCCTGCTGGGTATCGGCAGAGCGCGAAGTGGCGACGAGGTCTTCCTCGACGCCATGAATATAGGACGTGACCTGACGGGCGCGTTACGAAGCGAGGGTGGCGAGGGTGTTTTCCGCCGAAGCACGCAGCGCCTGCGAACCGATGAGATAACTTGCAAGGCCGACGCCGACGCTGACGAGCAGCGCCGATCCAAGCAGGGCCAGGGGGAGTTTTCGGGCGATCGGCAGGAAGAAGCGGCGCATCTTTGTCCTCGCAAAGGCGCACCCTCCCGATTTTGTCTCTCGGCGGGCGCGCTATTTTTTGCGAGGCTAGGCGAGCGTGGTTAAACGCCGGTAAAGGGCCTATTCGGCGTGTGCGGCGGGGGGCACCAGATCGTGGTCGCCCTCGGCGGCAACGGCCGCGTCGCGGAGGCTGGTCTGGATGGCAACGGCCTTGCTGCTCGAACCCGAGAGCTCGTCATTGGCCGGGCCGCGCGTCAGAATGCTGGCGAGCGAGCCGATCGTCGAGCGCAGGTTGTGGCGGTGGACGACCATGTCGACCATGCCGTGCTCATAAAGGTATTCCGAACGCTGGAAACCTTTGGGGAGCTTCTCGCGGATCGTCTGCTCGATGACGCGCTGGCCGGCAAAACCGATGAGGGCACCGGGCTCGGCAATGTGGACGTCGCCCAGCATCGCATAAGAGGCGGTGACGCCGCCGGTGGTCGGATTGGTGAGAACCACGAAGAAGGGCAGGCCAGCTTCACGCAGGCGCAGCACGGCAACGGTGGTGCGCGGCATCTGCATCAGCGACAGCACGCCTTCCTGCATGCGGGCGCCGCCGGAAGCGACGAAGAGGACGAAAGGCGTCTTGCGCTCGACAGCAGTTTCAAGCCCGGTGACGATCGCCTGTCCCCCGGCCATGCCGAGAGAGCCGGCGAGGAAATCAAAGTCCTGCACGGCGACGGTGACGGGGCGCTGATAGAGCTTGCCGGTCGCGACCAGAACGGAATCGTCGTAGCCGGTCTTGGCACGATTTTCCTTGAGCTGATCGACATAGCGCTTCTGCGCGCGGAATTTCAGTGGATCGGCGGTGACGCTGGGCAGGGGAACGAGATCGTACGCACCATCGTCGAGGAAGGTCGCGAGCCGGTCCGCCGGCTTGATCTTCATGTGGTAGCCCGAATTCGGCACCACCCACTGATTGGCTTCGAGGTCGCGATAGAACACCA
>NZ_JAFKHD010000115.1 GCF_017307565.1 Devosia sp. | reverse complement strand
CCTGCGCATCGTGCATCTCATCGAGATCGCCGCCGATTTCGCCATCCAGGTGCTCAATCCCGGTGGCTCCTTCGTCGCCAAAGTTTTCCAGGGCGGCACCGAGCATGAGCTTCTGCACATGCTGAAGCGCCACTTCAAGACGACCCTCCATGTGAAGCCGCCGTCCAGCCGCAGCGAGTCGGCGGAAGCCTATCTTGTGGCCAAGGGGTTTAAAGGCAAGGTCGAGGCGGAAGAGAGCGACGACGAATAGGTCGCTTGCCGTCTGCAATCGCAACCACCATGTCATCCCCGCGAAAGCGGGGATCTCTGTTTTCGGCTTGAGATTCCCGCTTTTGCGGAAGTGACGTCGTGCTTTGGCGTCAATGCGCGTGCGGCTTGCCCAGAAGCTGATGCCCTGCATTCTTCGGCAGCGTCAGGAACAGTGCCGTCGCGACGAGCCCAACGGCGGCCACCACGTAGAAGGCGATGTGGAAATCCACCAGCGCCAATTCGCCGCCGCCACGCAGGCGATGCACCAGTTCCAGCGTGCCGCCACCCAGGGCCACGCCCATGGCGAACATCAGCTGGCCCCAGACCTGGCTGATCACATTGGCCTGGCCGGCATCCTTGTCCTCGATATCGGCAAAGGTGAAGGCGTTTGAGCCGGTCCAGAAGGTCGATTGCCAGAAGCCCGTGAAAGTCAGGATGGCAAGGATTAGCGGCATCGGCGTATCGGGAGTGTAGAGCCCCATGGCGACGATCCCGGCTGCGGAAATGGCTGTCGACCAGACCAGCGGATATTTGAATCCCCAATTGGCGAACATCCAGTTGGCAACGAACTTCGCCGCCAGCGCACCGATGGCGCCGACAAAGGTCACCATGCCGCTCTCGAAGGGCGAGAGACCGAAAGTCAACTGCAGCATCAGCGGGAACAGGAAAGGCGTCGCGCCCTGACCAAGGCGGAAGAAGGTGCCGGCGACGATGGCGATGCGGAAATTGCGCGTCGCGAGCAGCCGCAGATCGAGCAGCGGAAATTCCGTCCTCAGCGCATGGCGCACGTAGAAACAGCCAATGCCCATGCCCGCGACGGCGGCGATGGCGCCATAGAGCGGGGGCAGGGCAGGCAGGCTCACGACGGAGCAGCCAAAGGCGAAGAGCGCAAAGGCAAGGCCCGCCAGAACGAAGCCAGGGCCGTCGATATTGCGCGGCTTGTTGCGATGCTCATTGGGCAAGGCGAAGCCGACGAGCACGATGCCCAGAACGCCGATCGGAATGTTGATCCAGAAAATCCAGTGCCAGGAGAAGTAGGTTGTGAGAAAGCCGCCGAATGGCGGGCCGACGATCGGCCCGATAAGCGCTGGAATGGTCAGCCAGGCCATGGCGTCGACCAGTTGGTGGCGGGGCGTTGCCCGCACCAGCACGAGGCGCGCAACCGGCCCCATCATGGCGCCGCCCATGCCCTGAATGAAGCGCGCGCCCACGAATTGGGCCAGCGAGCTTGAGAACGCACAGCAGATCGAGCCGATCATGAACACCAGCATGGCAACGCGGAACACACGGCGCGCGCCGAACCGGTCGGCCATCCAGCTCGAAATCGGAATGAAGATGGCGAGCGCCACGAGATAGGCGGTCAGCGCCAGTTTTAGCGAAATCGGGTCCGTGCCGATATCGGCGGCAATGGCGGCGAGCGAGGTGGCGATAACCGTCGAGTCCATGTTTTCCATGAACAGTGCGGTGGCCAGGATGAGGGGCGTGGTTCTCGACACTTGGCAAATCGGGGCGGTTTGGCCGTCCCGCTACTCCTTGTAGGCGCGGTGGCCAGATACGTCCGCGCCGGCATTCTTGGGGAGGGTGAGATAGACGAGGCTCGCCACGGCGCTGAGCCCGCCCACGGCGAAAAAGGCGATCTGGAAATTGAGTAGCGACAGATGGCCGCCGGTGTAGTGGCGAGTCACTTCGAGAATGGCGCCAGCTACCGCGACGCCAAACGCTACCGAAAGCTGTTGGCAGACCGCCACGATAGCGGTGGCCTGGCTGGTTTCTTCGTCCGACACATCGGCATAACCCAGTGCATTGGACCCGGTGAAAAATACCGAGCGCAACACGCCGCCAGCCAGCAGTACCGCCATCATCACCGGGGTCGACGTTTCGGCGGTAAAGAGTCCCTGCGCGGCAATCAGTATGCCGCCAAAAATCGAGGCAAAGGCGAGAACGCGCGGAAAGCCGAAGCGCGCAAAGACTCGCTCGGCCACGAACTTGCTCATGATGGCGCCGATGGCCGAAACGAAGGTGATGGCGCCCGACTGGAACGGGTTGAGCCCAAAGCCGAGCTGCAGCATCAGCGGCAGCAGGAAGGGAATGGCACCCACCCCGATGCGGAACAGTGAGCCCCCGGTGATCGACGAGCGAAACAGCCGATGCCGGAACAGTTTTGGGTCGAGCAGCGGATAGCGTGTGCGCCGCGCATGAAGGAAATAGAGAATACCGGCGACGACACCGACGGCGATGGTCAGATAGCCATAGATGATCGGCAGGGCCGGGAGGCTGATGACCGAAAGCCCAAAGACCGTGCCCGAAAAGGCCACCGAGGCGATGAAGAAGCCGACGAGGTCGACCGGCCTTGGCGTCCGCTCGTCCGGCACCTTCAGATAGATCCCCGAGAGGATGATGCCGATGATGCCGATCGGGATATTGATCCAGAAAATCCAGTGCCAGCTGAGATAGGTAGTGAGAAATCCGCCGATCAGCGGCCCCGTCACCGGTGCCACCAGCGCCGGCACGGTCAGCCAGGCCATGGCCGAAACCAGCTCATTGCGCGGCGTCGACCGCACCAGCAGCAGACGCCCCACCGGCGTCATCATCGAGGAGCCAATGCCCTGGAAGAAGCGCGAGATCACGAAGGTTTCGAGCGAGAAGGAGAAGGAGCAGGCAAGCGACCCGAGCATGAAAACGAAGATCGCGAGCCGGAAGACGTTCTTGGCGCCAAACCGGTCGGCCATCCAGCCGGACAGAGGAATGAAAATGGCGAGCGCCACGAAATAGGCGGTCAGCGCCAGTTTCAGCGCGATCGGATCGCTGCCGATATCGGCAGCAATCGCCGGCAGGGAGGTGGCGATAACGGTCGCGTCCATCTGTTCCATGAACAGGGCGACCGCCAGGATGAGCGGGGTAACGCGGATCACGAGTCTATAACCGGGAATCGTGCAAGGAGAGATGCAGCCCAAGCACTATGGGCCCAAGAAATAGGCTTGGCCAATGAATATTAGGCAAGAATGGCCGGAATTTCCCGGCGCGGCGCAGGCTTGACCTGTCGCTGGGGAGGGCGCGGAGGGGAGTAGGGGGCGCCAAACCTTCTCCTGATATCACCCGCAAGCCCGTCGAGCTAGATGGCTAGACGCATTGCTGCCCCCGGTATCTGATCTATGCAAGTCCCGGCGCCGATGCTATTGACCCTCGCCAACCTGAACCCGCGAGTACGCCTCGCCGGTTCATATTCCAATAGATCTGACAAAGTTCAGAAGGCAGGAAGGGTCTGGCCTTGGCGAAGATTATTACCACGATTACCGGCGATGCGGCTCTGACGTTTGACGACGTGCTGCTCCAGCCCGCGCGCTCCGATGTCCTGCCCACCGAGACCGACATTTCGACCTATGTCACCAAGGATAT
>NZ_JAFKHD010000114.1 GCF_017307565.1 Devosia sp. | reverse complement strand
TCGAGCGGGGCCTGTTCGACCACGGCGCCTTCCTCGAACGCCACGCGCGGCATGCCGTAGACGAGCGCCGAAGCCTGGCTCTGCCCGACGGTATAGGCGCCGGCATCGCGCATAAGTTTTAGCCCACGCGCCCCATCGCGCCCCATGCCGGTGAGAATGGCGCCGACCGCCATATGCCCCACGGTCTTGGCGACCGATTCGAACAGCACATCCACGCTGGGGCGATGCCCACTGGTCAACTCGTCCTGGCCCAACCGGCATTTGAGCTGCCCCGAAGAGCGCTCGACGCGCAGATGATAGTCGCCCCGGGCGACATAGGCATGACCGCGCTCAAGCACCATGCGATCCTCGGCTTCGACCACCTTGATAGCGCAAAGCTCATCCAGCCGCGCGGCAAAGCGACCCGTAAACCCGGGCGGCATGTGCTGGGCGATGACAACGGGCGGACAGTCGGTCGGCATATTGGTCAAAACGGTACGGATCGCCTCGACCCCACCGGTCGAAGCCCCGATGGCGATTAGCGCGCCATCTGGCGCCGCCGCGGTCTTGACCGCAACCTTGGGCACCTCGGTCCGAACGGCAGCGCCCCTTACGTCAGCACGGGCCGCATCTCGGATCTTGTCGCGCAGCCCCGCCCCAAAGGCATCGAGTCCACCGGCAAATTCAGCGCTCGGCTTGGCGACGAAATCGACGGCACCCAATTCAAGCGCCAACAGGGTTTCGCTCGCGCCCTTCTTGGTCAGGGTCGAGACCATCACCGCCGGCATCGGCCGCAGGCGCATCAGCTTTTCGAGGAAGGCGAGCCCATTCATATTGGGCATTTCAATATCGAGCGTCACCACATCGGGGTTGAGCTGCTTGATCTTTTCACGCGCTTCGATCGGGTCGGTCGCCGTGCCGACGACGGTGATGTCGCCGTCGCGCGTCAGCATGCGGGTGAGCACCTCGCGGATGAGGGCTGAGTCGTCAACGACAAGAACCTTGATAGTCATGCTGCTTCTCGTTTGTTCATCCGCTTGGATTGATAGATGGTCTTGCCGACCAGCCGGAACCCGTCGCCCCCTGAGCCAAGGTTTTCCGAGTGACCGATATAGAGGAACGCCTCGGGCGCCAGCAGTTTGCCGAAGCGGCCAAAGACCGCGCCCTGGGTGGGCTTGTCGAAATAGATGGCGACGTTACGGCAGAAGATGGCGTCGAACGGCCCTTTCATGGGCCATTCGGCGATGAGATTGAGGGGCTTGAACGAGATCAGTTCGCGCACCGCCTGGGGAACCTGCACATTGCCGTCGCCGAGCTTCTGAAAGGGTCTCGCCCGCTCCGCTGAAAGGCCGGAGAGTTCATTTTCCGGATAAATGCCGCGCGCCGCCTTGGCGATGACAGCCGTATCGATATCGGTAGCAAGGATCTTGAAATCCCAGCGCTTGAGTTCGGGAAAGGCCGCCAGCAGGTCCATACCGATCGTATAGGGCTCCTGCCCGGTCGAACACCCGGCCGACCAAATCCGCAGCCGCTGACCGCGCGGGCGCTCGCTCATCAGCGCACCGACATAGGTCCGGAGATGATCGAAGTGATGATCTTCGCGGTAAAAGCGCGTGAGATTGGTGGTGAGCGCATTGATGAAGTCCTGCCCGTCGCTGGACGATGCGCCTTTCTCGAGAAAGTCGACATAGTCGTCGAAGCTGACAAGCCCCAGTGCCCGCACAATCTTGGAGAGGCGCGACACGACCAGGGTGCGCTTGGCATCGCTGAGGGAAATACCGGCCACCTTGTAGACACGGGCCTTGATGCGCGAAAACTCGCGCTCGCTGAGGGAAATTTCTCCCTGTTCCATGAAACCTTCCCCAACCACGGGCGCCAGCACGGTTGACCAGCCGCCATTCTGCGCATGGCGCGCGTCTTTCGCTGCCATGTTGAGCAAAAGTTATTCTCGCCGATTTATTCCTTAGATTGCGTAAATTACGCCGCCGAGACCGGGCGATATTTGCGTAAGGAAGTCGCCTTAGAACAGTTCGATATCGTCGACCGGCGCCGGCAACACGACACGGCGCTTGGCCAGCGCGAGTTCTTCCTTGGCCACGTTGGCACCGAGATCGCTGTCGAGGCGCTTGACGAACGCGCGCCCGGAATGGGGCTTGAACAGCACGCGCCGCGCAAAGGTCCCCCCAAGATCCTCACTGGAGGCGATGTATCCTTCGTCCGTGAGAAACTGGCGCACAAACTCGATGTTCTTGGCGCCGACATCATCGAGCGCCGAATTGATCTTGCCCCCGCCAAACACCTTGATCTCAAGGTTGGCCTTCTTGCCCGAGCCCATAGAGAGCACCTTGTTGATCAGCTGTTCCATGGCAAAGGCGCCGTAACGAGCCGAGGCGCCGTACCTGTCCTTGGCGGAGCCGGACTGTTCAGCGAGCAGAAAGTGATTCATGCCCCCCACCATGGCCACCCGATCCCTGACACAGGCAGAGATGCACGAACCGAGCACTGTGGAAAAGGTAACATCGGGTGCAGAAGAAACGTGACAATCACCCTGATGGACCGTTGTCACAATGCCCCTGTCGAATTCAGGAGGCAGCGAGCTTTGCTGGGCCATTTGTCTACGTATACCCGTGTAGTCCAATTGCCTCCGAGCTTAGCTTTAACTCGTTAGCCAAACGCTAACCACGCCGGTCGGGTATTCTGCAACGGGATACAATAGCAAGGAGCGGTTTAGAAATAATCGGATAGGGTGGCGCAATAGACTTGAGGTTGATGCGCATGTCATTGCAGAAACTGGCAAGAGAGCTGGACGAGACCGCCCGTCAGTCCGCCGTAATGCTGGAAGGGATCACCGAGGCCCTGGAACTGTTGACCGAAGCCTCGGTCGGCAAGGACGCATCCGTGCGTCAGGCCATGATGATGATCATCACTGCTCTGCAGGGACAGGACCGCATCGAACAGCGCTGCCGCAACATGGCATTGGCCACACGACAGTTCTCACTGCTGCCGCCCACCGCGCCTGAAAGCGTCTATGACGAAATCTGGCAGAGCCTGACCCTCGACGAACTGCGCGTCCCCGCCCTTTCCGGCGTCGCTGCAAACCAGGTCCATGGTGAAATCGAGCTCTTTTAGGCTCGTATCGTCGACCGCTATCTATCCCAAACCTGATGGCTCGCCGGGCCGGTCGCCGCAATGGCCAAATCTGTCGGTGTTTCGAGCATCTTAAGGCGGCTCGTGTCATCAGGCCCTATTTTTCCAGCCAGCGAAACGCCCGTTTCAGAAACGCTTGCCCGCCATGGGTGATCGGCGGGCCATGAGCGACTATCAACTTTTTCACAGGCCACCCCAGAACCTGCCGCAGAGACTGGCGCGCGGCGTCTCGGTCGGTGAAGGCTACCCGGAATTTCCGTGGCACCTGAGGTTCAGCGGCCGTCATCAGGTCGAGCCCTGCAACCAGCGCCCGCCAACCCCTGAACCACCCGCGCGGAAATTGCTGTATCAGATCGGTGAAGATCGCGGTGCCACTCTCACGGTGAAAGAAAACAACTTCCGTGGTGATCCGGTTGCCCCAGATGACCACATGGTCGATCTCATCGGCCCATGCCGCGATCGGGTTGTCGGTGAAATCTGCATCGAACCTGATGTCAGGGCGTTTGTCCCGCAGGCCTGGCGGCGCA
>NZ_JAFKHD010000113.1 GCF_017307565.1 Devosia sp. | reverse complement strand
CGTCTTCGCGGTCGTCGCCACCGGGGGCACCACCAACTTCGGCATCGTCGACGACATCGTTCAGCGCACCATCGAACTGTTGAAGTCCATTCCGACCATTCCGCTATGGATGGGCCTTGCCGCGGCCATTCCGCCCAATATCGATCCACTGCTGGTCTATTTCTGGATCACCATAATTCTCTCGCTGCTGGGCTGGACCGACATTGCCCGCGTGGTCCGAGGGCGCTTCCTGTCCCTGCGCACCGAAGACTTCGTCAATGCAGCTCGTCTCGACGGCTGCGGCGATCAGCGCATCATCTGGCGTCACATGGTGCCATCCTTCCTCAGCCACATCATCGCCTCGGTGACGCTGGCCATTCCGGCAATGATCCTGGCCGAAACCGCGCTGTCCTTCCTCGGCATCGGCCTGCGCCCGCCCGTGGTAAGCTGGGGCGTGTTGCTCACCGAAGCCCAGAACATCCTGGCGGTATCAAGCGCGCCCTGGCTGTTCCTTCCCGGTGCGGCCGTGGTGATCGCGGTTCTTGCCCTCAACTTCCTCGGAGACGGTTTGCGCGATGCAGTCGATCCCTATTCCAACTGAGGGCGCCGGAGTGGCAGCCCCACCGCCCGTCCTCTCGATCGAAGACCTCAATGTGCAGTTCTTCACCGACGATGGCGGCATCAAGGCCCTTGATGGCGTGTCGCTGACCATTCCGCAGGGCAAGACGCTCTGTATTGTGGGCGAAAGCGGCTCGGGCAAATCCATCACCGGACGCTCGATCCTCAACCAGATCCCGCGCCCCGGACGCCGCGTCTCCGGCCGCATCCGCTATTGGCGCAAGCCGGACGAGGCTCCGGTGGAGATTTCTGCGCTCGATCCAAAGAGCCGGGAAATGCGTGCCATCCGGGGCGGCGAGATTTCGCTGATCTCGCAGGAGCCGATGGCCGCGCTTTCGCCGGTGCACACCATCGGCAACCAGATGCGCGAAGCGATCCAGCAGCATCTCAAGCTGGATCGCAAGGCCGCCGATGCACACGCGGTGGAAATGCTGGCCAAGGTCGGCATTCCCCGGCCGGCAGACCGGCTTTCCAACTATGCTTTCGAGTTCTCTGGTGGCATGCGGCAACGTATCTGCATCGCGCTGGCGCTGGCCTGTTCGCCGCGCCTGCTCATCGCCGATGAACCAACGACCGCGCTCGATGTAACGACCCAGGCCAATATCATCGATCTTCTGCTTGAGCTGCAGGCAGAGCTGGGCATTTCCATCATGTTCATCACCCACGATCTGGGGGTGGTGGCAGAGATCGCCGACGAAATCGCCGTGATGTATCTCGGGCGTATCGTCGAGCAGGGGTCGAGCGTCTCGGTGTTTCAGGACCCCAAGCATCCCTATACGCGGGCACTGATCCGCTCCATCCCCTCGATGACCGGGGAGCGCGGCTCGCGGCTCGACACCATCCGCGGCATGGTCCCCTCGCCCTTCAACCGCCCTTCGGGCTGCACCTTCAATCCCCGGTGCGACGACTTCATGCCCGGTGTTTGCGACCGCCTCGAGCCTTGGGCCGACAACCCGACGCCCGATCGCGTGGTGCGCTGCCTGCGTTACTCGGACAGCACCAAGATAGAACAGCTTCTGGGAGCCCAGCCATGACGGTGCCGTCCCCCCTCGCCCCTGCGACCATGGGTCCGAACACCTTGATGCAGGTGCAGGACCTCAAGATGCACTTCGCCGTAAAAGCCAATTTCTCCCGCCGCATCGTTCGGCAGGTGAAGGCGGTCGATGGCATCAGCTTCTCCATCGAAAAGGGCGAGACGCTTGGTCTTGTCGGTGAAAGCGGCTGCGGCAAATCCACCGCAACCCGAGCTATCCTGCGCGTCATCAAGCCGACTGGCGGCCGCGTCGACTACGCTACTCCAGAAGGTGGTGTTGTTGATCTCGCGACACTCTCCGAAACCGGCCTCAAGCCGATCTATCGCGACATGCGCGCGGTATTTCAGGATCCGCAGGCTTCGCTCAATCCGCGCATGCGGGTCATCGACATCATCGGCGAAGTGCTGCGGGTCAACGGCATCGCAACCGGCAGCGAACTCGAAGACCGTGTGGCTGAACTCATGCGTAAGGTCGGTCTGCGTCCGGAAAACATGTGGCGTTATCCGCATGCCTTTTCCGGCGGCGAGCGTCAGCGCGTCAGTATTGCCCGCGCGCTAGCCCCCAATCCGCGTTTCGTCATTGCCGACGAAGCCCTATCGGCGCTCGATGTGAGCGTGCAGGCCCAGACCATAAACCTGCTGCAGGATCTCCAGGCGGAGATGGGGCTCACCTACCTGTTCGTTTCCCACGACCTCAGCGTCGTACGTCATATCTGCACGCGCGTCGCGGTGATGTATGTCGGGCGGGTGGTGGAACTGGCCACGGTTGATGCGCTCTACAACAAGCCCGGGCATCCCTATACCGAGGCCCTGCTCTCGGCTGTGCCAGTCGCCGATCCAACGCTCAAGGGCAAATCGCGCCGCATTCGCCTGCCGGGCGATGTGGCCGATCCGGCCAACGTCCCGTCCGGGTGCGCCTTCCATCCGCGCTGTCGCTTCGCCACCGACCTTTGCAAGTCCACGCGGCCGGAGCTGAAGCCCACCCAAGTCGATGGCCAACTGGCCGCCTGCCACTACGCCGACACCCTAGACCTGCGCGGCGCCATCGCCGCGCACTGACCGTCCGCAATTTCTGACCACCGGTATTCCTATGTCCAAGCTCATTCGCCATCACGACAACGCCAACCAACCTATTGTCGATGTCAGCGATGACACGCTCGATCTGATCTATTTCAACGTCGTCACCCTCGCTGCTGGCCAAAGCCATTCGTTTCAATTGCCCGGACACGAAGCCGGCATCGTCGTGCTCGAAGGCCAGGTCGATATCTGCGTCGATGGCCAGGACTTCAACGGCGTCGGGCAACGGAAGGACATCTGGTCTGGTTCGGCCGATGCGGTCTATGTGCCGCTCGATACCCCTGCGCGCATCACCGCACGCGGCCATGCCGTCTGCGCCATCGCCGGTGGGGTTGCGACCGAAAAACTGGCAGCCTTCCGCATTACGCCTCAGGATGTGGAAATGGTCGATGTCGGGTCCGTCGAGACACATACGCATCGACAGATTTTCCATATTCTCGGACAACGCCAGAACGGCCAGGTCTCACGCCTGCTGATCAGCGAACTCTATGCCGATCCCGGCTGCTGGTCTGGTTACCCGCCACACAAGCACGACACTGCTGACGGCACGGTCGAAACGGACCATGAGGAACTCTACTATTATCGCTTCGACCCGGAAACCGGGTTCGGCACCCAGTGCGTCTATAATGACGGCGAGGAGCCGCAGAACCTGTTGACGCAGAACGGCGACACGTTCCTGCTCGACCGGGGCTATCACCCTACTTCGACCTCTCCCGGCCATCGCGGGTATATCTTCACCATTCTGGTCGGCCGACATCAGCGCGGATTGATCCAGCGTTTTGAGCCCAAGCATGTCCATCTGGTCGATGCCATTCCCGGCATTCAGGCCATGCGGGATGCCTTCAAGTGACCTTTGCCTTTCCAGCGTTCGACCTGTCGGGCAAGCATGCGCTGATTACCGGTTCCAGTCGGGGACTCGGGCTCGCCATGGCGCGCGGCCTGGCTCAGGCCGGTGCCCATGTGA
>NZ_JAFKHD010000112.1 GCF_017307565.1 Devosia sp. | reverse complement strand
CGCCTTCGAGCTTGGGCCAGACGGCGCGCAGGTCGAGAGCGGGGAATTGCTTGATCATGTTGAAGGTGAAGGCGACGTCCTTGGCCGTCAGCGGCTCGCCGTCCGACCATTTGGCGCCATCGCGCATGGTAAAGGTCAGCGAGAGGCCGTCGTCGGAATAGGCATAGGCAGAAGCCAGGCGGTAGTTCGCCTCGCCGCCCTTGATGGCGTTGAAGACGACCAGCGGCTCATACATGAAGTCCTGCACGGTCGGCAGGACCGTGGTGGCGTTCATCGGGTTGTAGTTCTCAACCCAGGCGGTCAGCTGCTGCGGCACTGCGGTCAGAATGGCTTCCTGCGCCTGTGCAGCGGGCAGAATAGCCGTGCTCGCCAAGCCCATGAGGGCAAGCTTCTTCAAGTTCATAAGAACTCCTCCCAAAATGTTCCTCCGATCCGGCGTCGAGGCCGGATGCATCGCATGAGTTGCGATTGGTATCTAATTGGCACTAGAGTGGTGATAGAGTCATGCCGCCAAAATCGTCAAAACTGCCGTAAAAATCGGCAAAACCAGCACAGTCTCGTCTAAGGCCGATTTTGCCTCTGGATGAGGACACAAGCAAAAACAAAGTACTAGCGCGCGTGAGCGGCTACAGGGCGGCTGGTTTGAAGTGGTCTCATCTGGGGAGATGAGACAGACCGGGAGGGAGAAGACATGCAATTGCCGGCTCTCTGGCCGTCGAATTTCCGCGGGCGGCTGTTCCTGATCTTCATGGCCGTCATGGCCGTGCCGCTCTCGCTCACCTTCTGGGCCCTCGTCACCACGCTGACGACCAGCCTTCGCGACGAAACCTTTGCCCAGCTGCAGTTCGTGCGCGACGCAAAGCATGCCGAGATCGAGCAATATCTGCTGTTCTCGCTCCGCCAGGCCGAGGCCCTGACCAAGTCCAATACCGTCCGCTATTCGGTCGGCGAGTTCTACGGCTTCTCCTTCGCCTTCCGCATGATAGACGCCTCGCCCGACAAGGCGCAGCGCGTCTTGCAGGATGTGTTCGAACTCGACGAAGGCGGGAGCGGGCAACCCGGCGAAATGGGCGGCCCGCTGCTGCGCAATGCGCTCGAATATGCCAATGCGCACAACCGTTTTCACGAGGACTATCTGGGCTTCGTGCGCACCTCGGAATTCGACAATCTCTACCTGATCAACGCCAATGCGCGCGTCGTCTATTCCGTCGAAAAAGACGGTTATCTCGGCGCAGATGTCGCGACCAGTTTCCGCACCACGCCCCTCGGGCAGTTGACCGAGAGCCTCCTCACCGGATCGAGCGAAAACCGCGTCGGCTTCCTCGATTTCAGCCCCGATCCCGTCACCGGCATCTTTTCCGCCTATGTCGGGGTGCGCATCGATTTTCATAACCGCACCCGCGGGCTTGCCGTCTTCCGCCTGCCGGCCGGCGCCGTCGATGCCGTGGTCCAGGGGCAGTTCGGCAACCAGGCCGCCGGCCAGATCTATCTCACCAGCAGCGACGGCGCGCTGATCTCGGGCCCGCCCAACGGCGCCTTGCAGGTCGGGGACAAGCGCATGGCGTCCATCTCGCGCCAGTCGAGCCAGGGCGCTGATATCCTTCAAACTGGAGCGAGCGACGAGAGCGCGCTTGCAGCCTGGACTGTCCTGCCGTTTGGAAAACAATCCTGGCACCTCTCGGCCGAAATGCCGACACGGCTCGCCTTTGCCAAGATCGAATCCCTCACCCAGTTCGTGGCGCTGGTCGCCGCGATCAGCCTGCCACTGATCTTTCTCATCGCCCTCATGCTGTCGCGTACGATTTCGGCCTCGCTCGGCACCCTCGCCGATGCCGCCGAATCCATCGCCGCCGGCCGGCTCGATCTCGACATTCCCAGGATTGCGCGCCCGGACGAACTGGCGCGCCTTGCCACCAGTTTTGGCCGCATGCGCATGGCGGTGCGCGATCAGCTGACCCTGATCGGCCAGAAGAACCAGGAACTGGAACTTCAGGTCCGCGTCATCGCCGAGAAAAATGCCGAACTCGAAGAGGCCGACCGGCAGAAGGACGCGTTCGTTGCCAATACCAGCCACGAATTGCGCACCCCGCTCAATGGCATCATCGGCATATCGGGAACCCTCGCGACAGGCGCGGCGGGCGAACTAACCGCGCTGCAACGCAGCCAGTTGGAACTCATCACCTTTTCGGCCCGCCGCCTCTCGCGCCTCGTCGATGATCTTCTCGATCTCTACCGCATCCGCCAGGGCCGGATGAAGCTCGACATCCATGCCGTGCACCTGCCCACCTCCCTCAGGAACGTGCTGTCGGTGGCGCAGACCATGGTCTGGGGCGAGCCGGTCAGCATCAAGGTCGAACTCGAAGACGACCTGCCCTATCTCGAGGCCGACCCGGTGCGCCTCGAACAGATCCTCTACAATCTCGTCGGCAATGCCATCAAATATACCGGCAATGGCACTGTCTGCGTCAGCGCCCGCAAGGCCGGAAACGAGATCGAAATCGCCATCAGCGATACCGGCATCGGCATTGCCGCGGACAGTCTCGAACGCGTCTTCCAGCCGCTCGAACGCGCCAGCGGCAGCGAGATCGAGGGCTCCGGCCTCGGCCTCACCATTGCCCGCCAGCTCGCCCATGCCATGCATGGCAAACTCTTTGCCACGAGCACCCTCGGGGAAGGCTCCGTCTTCCGCCTCGCGCTCCCCATGGCCCCGCCCGGCGCCGAACTCAGCGCCATCGAACTTTTGGCCGACCCCGGCAGCGGCACCATCGACCTGCCGGTCATGCCCGATGCCCCCTTTGCCGCCAAGGACGGGCCGCATCTGCTCGTCGTCGATGACGAGCCGGTCAATATCCAGGTGCTGCGCAACGTGCTCCAGCCGCTCGGTTACCGTTTTGAAGCGGCCCGCAACGGCACCGAAGCGCTTGAAGCTGTGGCCAAACAAAAGCCCGACCTCATCATTCTCGACGTGATGATGGCCGGCCTTTCCGGGCTCGAGGTGGCGCAAAAGCTGCGCGAACGCTTTTCGCTGCACGAATTGCCGATCATCATGCTCACCGCCCGCAGCCGCACGCGTGACCTGCTCGCCGGCTTCGAAAGCGGCGCCAATGACTATGTGTGCAAGCCCTTCGTCAAGGACGAGCTGCTGGCCCGCATCGCCACCCTTCTCTCGGCCTCCCGCGCCCAGTTTCAGGCGCGCGAAAATGCCGAACTCAAGCAGGAGATCGACCGCCGCGTCCGCGTCGAAGACGCCCTGCGCCTCTCCCAACACCGCATGTCGCGCCTTCTCGATACCGTGTCGGTGGGCCTTGTCTGCGCCAATGAAGCGGGCCGCATCATCTATGCCAATCAGCTGGCGAGCCAACTTTCCGGCCACCGCATCGAGACAGGCCAGACGCTGCTCAGCGATCTTCTCACACCGAGCCTGATCGACAGCATCCATGCCGAGATCGAGGCCGAGGGCCAAGCCAATCTCACCCGCATTCCCTTCGGCGCGCCCGACCAGACCGTCATTATCCAGGGTTTTGAAATCGAGCCGCAGGAAGGCGGCGGGCTTGCCCTCATCATCGACCACGACACCGCCCCCTCGCGCCGTAGGGCAGAGCTGGTCAACCGCTCCATCCGCGACGTGCTCGACACGGTCGGCCCGGACCTGGCGCGCACCGCGCCGCTTGACGAAACACCGGGCAC
>NZ_JAFKHD010000111.1 GCF_017307565.1 Devosia sp. | reverse complement strand
GGCGGCGCTTGGTGGGGCCGCCGGCGCCGGCATTCCATTCGTCGGCTTCAAAATTGTCGATGGAGACGAAAGTGGGTTCGCCGCCCATGGTCAAGCGGACGTCTTCAGCCTTCAGGATAGAATCGACTTGCTGGCCTAAGGCATTGAGATGGTTCCAGCTTTCGTCCGAGAAGGGCTTGGTGATGCGCGGGTGTTCGGCGACGCGCGTGACCTTCATATCGAAGTTGAAATCGACCTCGGCATAGGAGGCGAGGCCGGAAATCGGCGCGGCATTGCGGTAATGCGGGGTGGCGGCGAGGGGGACGTGGCTCTCCCCGGTGAGGAGACCGGAGGTGGGGTCGAGGCCGATCCAGCCGGCGCCGGGGAGGTAGACTTCGCACCAGGCGTGGAGGTCGGTGAAATCGTGGTTGGTGCCAGCAGGGCCGTCGAGGGAGACAAGGTCGGGTTTGAGCTGGATCAGGTAACCGGAGACGAAACGCGCCGCAAAGCCTAGGTTTCTCAATATGTTAACGAGGAGCCAGCTGGAGTCGCGGCATGAACCTTGACCATTGGTCAGGGTTTCGTCGGGTGTCCACACGCCGGGCTCCATGCGGACGATGTAGTTCACCGTCTGCTGGAGGGTCGCGTTGAGCTCGGTGACGAAGGTCACGGTGTTGCGCGGGCGCCGGTCGATAGTATCGAGGAAGCGCTGCAGGGCGGGGGTAAGTTTTTCCGGGACGCGGTAGATCGAGAGATCGGCGCGGATATCTTCGGGATATTCGAAGGGCCAGGTCTCGGCTGATTCCTCGACAAAAAAGTCGAAGGGATTGTAGACCGTCATGTCGGCGATGAGGTCGACTTCGATCTTGAGTTCGGTGACTGGCTCAGGAAAAACGAAGCGTGTCAGGAAGTTGCCGTATGGATCCTGCTGCGTATTGACGAAATGAAGGTTCGGCGTGACCCGCAGGGAGTGGCTGAGGACCTTGGTCTTGGAGTGGGGTGCCGGCTGCAAGCGAATGATCTGCGGAGCCAGGATGACGGGGCGATCATACTTGTAATGGGTCCGGTGATAGATTGCGGCTTTGATCGACATTCGGCGGCGTCGCTCGCTCCATGGCCACAGATTTTGCGCTTCCCGAATGGGAGCTTAGCGACGTTTCAAGCGCTTGAATAGGCGGTGACTTCGCTAGCAGACTGTTAGCTTCGAGAGGATGCCGGGGCCAATTTGGTGACTGCGGTGCGAATGTCGCGCTCCGTGTCGCGCAGATGAATGCGCATCGCCTCGGCAGCAGCCCTGCCATTGCCCTCGCGGATGCAATCGAGAATGCGCTGATGGGCGGCGACGGTGTCCTGAGGCGTGTGGCCGCGCTCGGCGTGACCGCGCTGGCTGATGAAGAAGCTCTCGCGCAAAGGTGAAGCCATGGCTTCAAAGAGATAGCCAAGCACGCGATTGCCGCTGGCGAGGGCGACCGCCTCGTGGAAACCGAAGTCGTAAGCGTGGAAGTTGGCCTCGGCGGTCTCGTCTGCGAAGTCGGGCGAATCCCCGATCGCGTCCTGCATGCCATGGAGGGCACTTTCGATGGCCGTGATGCCGGCGCGGTTGGCTCGTTTGGCCGCCAGCGTCGCCGATTGCACCTCCAATGACAGACGTACCTCAATAAGGTCGAAAATGCCTTTGGCATCAGTACGAACGAGGGAGGTGAGGAAGTCTGAAAAGGCAGAGCCATCTGGTTCGCGCACCACTGCCCGACGCCCCCTCGAAAGCTCGAGAAGCCCGCGGCCCGCAAGGAGTTTGACCGCCTCGCGGATGGTCAGGCGACTGACCGAATAACGGGTGGCAAGATCGGCTTCGCTGGGCAGACTTTGACCCGGTGCAAGCTCGCCCAGGATCAGTTGCGCGAGATCGTCCGCCACCACGCTCGCAGCACTCGCGTGATCGGACCTCGAGTCTCCATTCAAACCTGCCACGGCGCCTCCAAGGTATCTGATACCTTTGACTCCTGCCTGCCGCTATCGGGCACGTTGTGGCGAGGAGTCTCCCATTGTTTTTTCCAGGTTAGCGGCTAACGCGGTCAACGGCAATGGCGGGAAAGCAGGCCTTCTACGCCCGGGAATATATATTCGACAATCGAAAAAATACACAGCTTCGACATTGGGTCGCTTTACAAGCATATCTGATTATCCTAGTTTCCTGCCGTGGCTTTTGGGAGGGCCAGCAAGGCAGCAAAGCTGCTCGCAGGAGGACATCATGCAGTTTCGGCACAGGGCACCGACGTGAGGTCGGCAGGCGCTGTGCGCACCGTTTTCGGCGTGGGCCAAGCCCGTGCGGCAAGGGTGCTGGAACCAGTTGGCCCGACCGACCGCAGCCACGACGAACACATCAATCACCTCGAATTATTCAAGGGAGTCGAGACGTGAAGGTTCTGAAATCAATCGCGACGCTGTTTGCCGCCGGTGCCCTGATGGCCTCCGCTGCAAGCGTTGCCCATGCCCAGGATAAGGGCCAGATCGGCATTGCAATGCCGACCCAGTCGTCGCTCCGTTGGATCTCGGACGGTAACGAACTGAAGACGGCTCTCGAAGCCAAGGGCTACACCGTCGACCTGCAGTTTGCTGAAGACGATATCCCGAACCAGCTCGCCCAGATCGAAAACATGGTCACCAAGGGCGTCAAGGCTCTCGTGATCGGCTCGATCGACGGCACCACGCTGTCGGCCGTTCTGCAGCAGGCCGCGGACGCCGGCATCAAGGTTGTCGCCTATGACCGCCTGATCCGCGACACGCCGAATGTGGACCTCTACACCACCTTCGATAACTTCCAGGTCGGTGTGCTCCAGGCCAATTCCATCGTGAAGGGCCTCAAGGAACGCTTCCCGAACGTGAAGCCGTGGAACGTCGAACTGTTTGGCGGTTCGCCGGACGACAACAACGCCTTCTTCTTCTACGACGGCGCCATGTCGGTCATCCAGCCGCTGATCGATGCTGGTGATATCGCCGTGAAGTCCGGCCAGCAGGGCATGGACACCGTCGGTACCCTTCGTTGGGACGGCGCTGTTGCTCAGGCTCGCATGGACAACATCCTCTCCGCCAACTACTCGGACGGCTCGACCGTCCAGGGCGTTCTGGCTCCCTATGACGGCCTGTCGCGCGGTATCATCTCGTCGCTCCGCGGCGTTGGTTATGGCTCGGGCGACCTGCCGTGGCCGATCATCTCCGGCCAGGATGCTGAAGCTCCGTCGGTGAAGGCTATCGTTGCTGGCGAACAGTACTCGACCATCTACAAGGACACCCGCGAACTGGCCAAGACCACTGCCGACCTCGTCGACACGCTGGTTTCGGGCGGCACGCCGGAAGGCCTCGACACCACCACCTACAACAATGGCGTCAAGGTTGTGCCGTCGATCCTGCTGACCCCGTATGAAGTCGATGCGACCAACTACAAGGAACTCGTGATCGACTCGGGCTACCTCAAGGCCGAAGACATCCAGTAAGCCTCGGGCTTGCCAAGATCGGGGCTCCGCGGCAACGCGGGGCCCTTTCAAGATTTGGGTTCTCGGGTTTGGTGGTGTGTGCCGCTCACAGCGTCCACCAGCCACCGGCTGTCACCCGGCGAATGCCGGGGCCCAGCCTGAGACACATGAGTGGGCTGGACAGGTGCGGCGCCCCTAGCGGGCAAATCTGAACTCGCCATCTGGGTCCCGGCATTCGCCGGGATGA
>NZ_JAFKHD010000071.1 GCF_017307565.1 Devosia sp. | reverse complement strand
CGAAAGTGCGGAATTGTCACATCTCCGCTACCTACGCCTTCCTTCTGTCGCTACTCCGGCCGCAACTGCGCCTGGATGATCTCGCGCGCCCGCTGGCTCCGGCCCGCGTCCTGACGGATGCGTGGGCTTTTGTCGTTCGTCACCAACGAAAAAGGCCCCAGCTTTCGCCGGGGCCTGAGATGACGCTTGGGAGGTCGCGTCAAACTTGAAGAAGCTTAGTGGTGGGCGCCAGTCATTTCGCGCAGTTCCTCGACCGAGCGAACGCGCTTGCGAGCGGCGCCTTCCCAGTCGCGGGTCTTCACGGTCGACTTGGCCAGGCGCTCCTTGGCGGCCGGCACGGCGTCGGCATATTGCGGCAGCCATTGCGCCTGGGCGACGACCATTTCGTCGACCATGGCCCAGACCTCGTCCGGCGTGCAAATGGCGCCGACCAGCGGATCATGCAACACAGCAAGCTTCAGCGTGTCGATATTGCCGGTCATCGCGGCCTCAACCGAAAGGCGCTGCACCGAGATCGAAACCGAACACGTCGCGGCGCAAGCCGTCGGCAGGGTGATACCTTCGATCATGTTGATGCCGAAGCGGTCGACATAACCGGGGCTTTCGATGATCGCATCATCCGGCAGATTGGTGATGATACCGTTGTTCCGGCGGTTGAAGTGACCGCGGTAGGGGCGGCCGGTCTCAAAAGCCTCGATGATATAGCTGGCGTGTTCGCTGGTCCGCTTGTGTTCGGAAAGCGGCTTGTTGGCCTGTTCCTTGAACATCGGGAAGTCGGTCTCGAACCAGTTGCGGCGCTCGGTCGAGTGGCGGAGATAGCCGCCGGTCTCGCCGTGGATCCAGTCGCTCATATCGATCCAGCGGCCGATTTCTTCCGGGCGTTTGCGATACCAGGGCAGGTACTCGGAAAGGTGCCCGTTCGACTCCGTCGAATATACGCCGAAGCGCTTGAGCACGTCGATGCGCACCTTCTCGGTCTTGGAATAGACCGGGTGCCGCTCGAAGCCTTCGATCAACTCCTCCTTCTCCACCTTCCGGCCCTTGGCGCGGATATCGATATACCAGGTCTGGTGGTTGATGCCCGAGCAGACATAGTCGAGCTCGCTATCCTTGACGCCGAGAACCTCGGCAATCTGGTGCGCGCCGTGCTGCACGCCGTGGCAGAGGCCAACGACATTCACGCCGCCATAAAGGTCGGCCGCCCAGGTGTTCATCGCCATTGGGTTGGCATAGTTGAGGAACAGCGCACCCGGCTCGGCGACTTCGCGGATGTCCTTGCAGAAGTCGAGGATCACCGGAATGTTGCGCTGGCCATAAAGAATGCCACCTGCGCAGATGGTGTCGCCCACGCACTGGTCGACGCCATACTTCAGCGGAATGTTCACGTCGGTCGCAAAGGCCTCAAGCCCGCCGACACGCACACAGCTCATCACATAACGCGCGCCAGTGATGGCCTCGCGGCGATTGGTCGTTGCGGTCACCTTGGCCGGCAGCTTGTTGACCGACACGATGGTCTCGATGATCTGGCGCACCATATCGAGATTGTGCGGATTGAGATCGGTCAGCGCGAACTCCACATCGGCGAATTCCGGCACCTTCAAGAGGTCCGAGATAAGCGTTTTCGTGAAGCCGATCGAGCCAGCGCCGATCACCGTAACCTTGAATGACATATTCCCTCCCACGCACCGCTCAACGGTAGCAGTCTGTTAGCAATAGGTAGCCTCTGGCGGCCCGGTGGTGTAGAGAAAGCTTGTGCCATCATGGGTAATTTTATGCTCTCCCAGCTTCTCAACCACGGCCACGACATCCGCACGCTCACCCTGCCGCGCAGCGCCGCGCCGCTCCACTGCATGAGCGTCAGCGCCGGCTACGAACAACGGCGCAACGAGGTCTATTCATGGGATGGCATGCAGCGCGGCACCGCGCCCTTCCTCGTCATCCAGCACACCACATTAGGCGAAGGCCGGCTCGACTATGCGGGCACGCGCTACCGGCTAACTCCCGGAAAAACAATGCTTGTCACCATGCCCCATGCCCACCGCTACTGGCTCGAACGCGGCGGCGAGTGGGAATATTTCTGGATGCTGCTCAACGGCCGGGAAGCCCTGCGTCTCGCCCGCGAAATCCTCGACAGCGCCGGCCCGGTCCTCGATCCGACCTCGGCCGATGTCGATCGCCTGGCCGCCGCCTGTCTCGATGTCCTGCAGATGACCGAACCCTCGCCCGGCCGCGCCTCAACCGCCGCCTACGCCGCCATGACTGGACTGCACGACACCGCCTTCGGCAGCCGCCCCGCGCCCGAGCGCAACCTGCCCGCGAGCATCGCCCGGGTCATTGCCCATGTCGAAGCCAATATCGGCGCCCCCCTGCCCGTCGAACGTCTTGCCGGCGTCGCCGAACTCAGCCGCGCCCACTTCGTTCGCCGCTTCACGGCGGCCATCGGCACGGCCCCATCCGACTACGTGTTGGAAAAACGAATCGAAAAGGTAGAGCGCCTTTTACTGGCCACAGAAATGCCCGTAGCGACCATTGCCGAGACTTGCGGCTTTTCCGATGGCAACTACATGGCCAAAGTTCTGCGTCGCCGCCGCTCCATGGCGCCACTAGAGTTCAGAGCCGCAGGTCGCCGCGCAAGTCTTTGATTTTTATCGATTTATTTCGCAGGTACGTCGCGAAAAATCCTGCACCTGAGCACCCCGACTTGCCCAAATCCAGACAAATGAGTCAGTCTTGATCACGCCCCGTTAAGCTTGTCGACATGATGGCCTACAACTTAACGGCTCTTAAGAGTTCAAGGCGCAAGCTAGCCAGGGTGCAAAGGAGTACGCAAATGACCTCAGTGCGTTTCATGACCGCCGTCCTTTTCGCCGTCTTCGCCTTCGCCATGCCAGCCTTCGCCGAGGATGTACCAGCGGTAACGATCAGCAGCGCCGCGGGCTCGCTCAAACTGGATCGCAACGAGCTGGAAGCCATGGGCCTCGTCTCGATCAAGACAACCACGCCCTGGAATGAAGGCGTGGTCGATTTCGAAGGCGTACCGATCAAGGCCCTCCTCGAAAAGGCCAATGCCACCGGCCCCACCGCCACCGTCATCGCGCTCAACGACTATAGCGTTGATATCCCCACCGCCGATTTCGACGAGTTCGGCGTCATCCTTGCCGTCAAGCGCAACGGTGAATATATGCCGGTCGACGACCAAGGCCCCTTCTTCGTCATCTACCCCTTCGACTCCAACCCGACCCTCCAGGGCCAGCCATATTATGGCCGCGCCGTATGGCAGGTGAAGGAAATTACTGTCCAATAGGCTTGCCTGGTCTTCGATGGGCCGGCCGCCGAAACTAATGGGATAAGTCGATCACCATGCGGTTCCTACGCATAGCGCTGACCGTCGTCATCCTGGGTTTCATCGCCTCGGCGATCTACATTTCTGCCCTGGTTTTCCAGCGGCAGACCGCGCTCGAAGGCGTTGGCCTGGGCAACGTCACCTGGATGGTGGCCCAGGCTCCCAGCGAATTCGCGCGCCTCGAACATCGCGTGAGCGCTTTCGCCATGCGCGATGGCACCGTCACGGCCGATGAGGTCAAGCTTCGCTTCGACATCGTGGTCAACCGTCTCAAGACCCTTCGCGGCAAGGACGTTCAGAATTTCGCTCATTCCGACCCTCGTGTGGGCCAGATTCTCGACGACCTGGAACGTGCCCTGGAAGAGGCCCGACCGCTGCTTTCCGAACTCGACACGCCGGACACGCCCGCGCGCATTCTCCAGATTCTGGAACCAATCTACCCCAAGCTGGTGCGCCTCTCGACGGACGCAAATGTCTGGAATATCGCGCGCATCGAGGGTGATCGTCAGGGCCTGTTCACGTTGCAATGGGTTTTCACCTACGTTGCCATCGGCCTGATCGCCTGCGGCTGCCTGCTGGTCGCCCTGCTGCTGCTGCACAATCACCTGCTGGGGCGCACGCAAAAGGTGCTGGAGCAAAACGAAAGCACCCTTGCCCTCCAGAACGCCCGTTTCGACGCGGCGCTCGATGCCATGTCGCTGGGCCTTTGCCTGCTCGACGGCGACCATCGGGTCATTGTTTGCAACCCGCGCTTCCTGTCGCTGTTTGGCCTGGACGAGGCACGCACCGCACCGGGCACTTCGATCTTCGACCTGATCGACCCAGACCTGCTGTCCGATGGGGTTGAGCCGGATGCAGACGGTGATATTGCTCTGCTCAACAATGGCACGCACCACCTGCCCAACGGCATGGTGCTCGATGTCTCCCGCGAAGCCACAGCCGAAGGCGGCTGGGTCTGCACCTTCGAAGACGTCACCGACCGCTATCGCGCCCAGAACCGCATCGTCCACATGGCGCACCATGACAACCTGACTGGCATGGCCAATCGCCTGCTGTTCTGGGAGAGCATCGGCCAGGCCGTCCGCGGCCTGACAAGCCGCGCCCAGCCCTTCGCGATCCTCTATCTCGACCTCGACCGCTTTAAGGAGGTCAATGATACTCTGGGGCACCCCATAGGAGACGCTCTCTTGCGGCAGGTGGCAGAGCGGTTGCGCAAGGCCGTCTCGCCGCGCGATCTCGTTGCGCGTCTGGGCGGCGACGAATTTGCCCTGCTGCACTACTGCCTCGATACCTCGGCAGACAGCGCCCAAGGCCTTGCCGAGCGGATCATCGCCAGCATCGCGCGGCCCTACTATATCGACGGCAACGAGATCGTCGTCAGCACCAGTGTCGGCATCGCCATTGCCCCGACGGATGGCAACGAAACCGACCAGCTGATGAAGAATGCGGACCTCGCGCTTTATAGCGCCAAGGCCGAAGGAGCCGGCACCTACCGCTTCTTCTCCCTGCAGATGGAGCGTTCGATGCAGAACCGCCGCCTGCTGGAGATGGACCTGCGCCGCGGCATCAAGCTCGGTCAGTTCGAGCTCTACTATCAGCCGCAGGTGCGGCTCGATACCGGCCGCGTCGTTTCCGGCGAAGCGCTTATGCGCTGGCGTCACCCCGAACAGGGCCTGATCTCTCCGGCCCAGTTCATTCCACTCGCGGAAGAAACCGGCGCCATCGAAGTTCTGGGCGAGTGGGCGCTGCAACAGGCCTGCCGCGACGCGCTCAATTGGCCCGACCACGTGCGCGTCTCTGTCAACCTCTCACCAGTCCAGTTCCGCAAGGCTGGCCTGGTCGATATCGTCAAGGCCGTGCTGGCAACGAGCGAACTCGACGCCCGCCGCCTCGAACTTGAAATCACCGAGTCGGTGCTGCTGCAAAACAATGCGGTCAACCTCGAGGCGCTGCATCAGCTCCGCGCCCTTGGCCTCAGCATCGCGCTTGATGACTTCGGCACGGGGTATTCTTCGCTGAGCTATCTGCAGCGCTTCCCCTTCGACAAGCTCAAGATCGACCAGAGCTTCGTGCGCGATCTCGAGAACCGGCCCGACAGCCTCTCCATCGTTCAGTCGATTGCCACGCTCGGCCGCAACCTGCGCATGCTGACCACAGCGGAAGGCGTCGAAACGCTGGCCCAGCTCGACATCATCACCAGCGCCGGCTGCTCTGAAGCCCAGGGTTACTACTTTGGCGCCCCCATGCCCGAAACCGATTTCCGGGCCATGCTGGTGCGCGAAGCCCTGGCCATGGCTGACGCCTGAGCCGGCAACCTCGCATCCAAGCCACGGTCCACGACACTTGCTCTGACGGTGCCGTCGTGCGAAAACGCTGATTGACGTATAGGGAAAGACAATGACCAATCCTGTCACCCAAGACCGACGCCATTTCGAAGATCTTGCCATTGGCGAAGTCATCAATCTCGGCCACGTGACCGTGACACGGGAGATGATCTTCACCTTTGCGCGGGAGTTCGACCCCCTCCCCTTTCACATCGATGAGGAAGCGGCCAAGCGAAGCCTGCTCGGCGGTCTCGCCTCGAGCGGCTGGCAGACCGGCGCGCTCAGCCTGCGCATGCTGGTTGACAGCTTTCTGAGCAAGATCGCCTCCGCCGGCGGCCTTGGCTTCGAAGACCTGAAATGGAAAAACCCGGTCATGGCGGGCGACACCATCGGCGGCACCGTCACCATTGCCGGACTGCGCCGTTCGGGCAGCCACCCGCAATGGGGCATCGTCACGCTCGACTTCGACATCCGAAATCAAAACGACAAGCCGGTGATGACCATGCGCCTCGCCAATCTGGTCGAGTGCCGCGAGGTGGCCGCATGACCCGCTGGTTCGAAGACATCGTCATCGACGAGGCATTCCCCCTCGGCGATCACACCTTCTCCGAGGACGAGATCATTCGCTTCGGAAAACTCTATGATCCGCAGTATTTTCACGTCGATCCCGAGCTCGCCAAACAGAGCCACTTTGGTGGGCTCGTAGCCAGCGGCTGGCATACGGTGAGCGTGGGCCACCGGAAGATGGTCGACGCCCTAGATGCGGAAGCCGAGCGCCTCAAGGCGCAGGGCGATGAGCCCGGCGTGTCCGGCCCCTCGCCCGGCGTCAATTCCATGGAATTCAAGGCACCGGTCAGACCTGGCGATACCGTGTCCTATGAACTGATCGTGACCGGCAAGCGCCCCTCCAACTCGCTACCCGGCTGGGGTCTGCTCTTTAACCAGCTCACCGCCCGTAACCAGCATGGCGAAATCGTCTATCGCGCTGACCTCGTTGGCTTTTCCAAGCTGCGCGACTATTCGATGCCTCTCAAGCTCAGACTGTTGCTGGCGCTCACCAAAGTGCCGGTCATCGGCTCGCTGCTGCGCCGGGGCACTTGAAAGGCTCGAGGCGCCCCGGCACTCTGCTTCCATGCGCCGATTCGCCCTTGCTCTATTGCTGCTCCCCGCCCTGTCCGTGCCCTCCATGGCACAGGTCTATCAAGGCAACTGGTCCTGCCGGGATTCATCCACAAACAGGGTCGGCATCCTGACCATCTATGGCAGCGTCTATGGCTGGGCCTCGCGCACCACCGGCGACCCAAATTCGGGCACCGGCACGCTGACCCCCTATCAGGACGGCGTTGGCCTCAACGACGGCAACCTGAAGACCAATATGGGCGTTCAGGCCGCGCGCATGGTGGAAGATCCGGTCAACGGCGTAGCCGTGCAGCTCGAAACCGCCGACGCCATCGTGATGCTCTGCACGCCGCGCTGAGCGCTTTCAACAGCCCTACAAAGCTCTCCAGACGCGCCCACACGCAGGTTCTCTGCGGGTTTGGTGCTGCCTCGCGGCACGCGCTTATTTCCGCGCAGCCCCCCTCCGAAGGTAGGGGCTTGAACTTTTCTACGGTTTGAGCATTTTAGAGGGGCAATGCCGGGCCCCTCTGGTCATGGACTCTCCATGGCGATGTCGGAATTGCTCCACCTCGTTACATGGAGAAGGTCCGGCGTATGGAAACGCTTATTGCCGCCCTTTCGGGCGATTTTCTCGGTACCCCCGTCTACTTCTGGGTCGCGTTCATCGCGATCGTCATTGGTCTGCTTGTCTTCGACCTCGGCATTCTGCACAAGGATGAGCACGAGATCGAAGCCAAGGAGAGCCTGCTGCTCTATGGCTTTTACGTCCTGATTGCCCTCGCCTTCGGCGCCTGGGTCTGGTTCCAGCGTGGCGCCCAGGCCGGTCTCGAATTCTACACCGGCTATCTGATCGAGCAGTCGCTCGCGATGGACAACATGTTCGTCATCGCGACCATCTTCAGCTTCCTAGGCATCCCCCGGCTTTACCAGCACCGCGTGCTCTTCTGGGGCATTCTGGGCGTTATCGCCTTCCGCGCCATCCTCATCGGCGTCGGCGCTGCGCTCGTCTACCAGTTCAACTGGGTCCTGTTCTTCTTCGGCGCCTTCCTGGTGTTCACCGGCATCCGCATGTTCAAGCATGAGGATGAAGAGCCGAGCATGGAAGACAACAAAATCTTCCAGTTCCTGAACAAGCGCTTCCGCATCACCAAGCAGCTCCATGGCCGCCACTTCGTGGTCAAGCAGCCCCACCCAACCACCGGCAAACTCGTCACCTGGCTGACCCCGCTGGCCGTCGCGCTCATCATGGTCGAAATCGTCGACCTGATCTTCGCCGTCGACTCGGTGCCGGCCGTCTTTGCGGTGACGCAGGACACGTTCATCGTCTACACCTCGAACATCTTCGCGATCCTTGGTCTGCGCGCCCTCTACTTCGCTCTGGCCGCCGCGATGAACCGCTTCCGCTACCTCCAGGTCTCGCTCGCGATCATCCTGGTGCTCATCGGTATCAAGATCTTCCTCGTGCCGCTGCACATCCACATCGACACCCTGCTCTCGCTCGGCGTCACCATCGGCATTCTCGCCGGCGGCGTGCTGTTCTCGCTCTGGAAGACACGCAACGAGCCCAATATCAGCGCCCAGGAAGACCCCAAGCAGGGTCATCTCGAGCCCTGATCCGACTTCTCTGAATGCAAAGGGGGCGACCCGGTTGACCCGGGCCGCCCCTTTTTTGTATCTTGTTTTGACAACACCCGTTGGAGGCCCTGTCCAGAAATGATCTGAAACCGCACCCAAGACGCTTCTGATCTGTCTCAGCACCCCCGCATCGGGGCCCGGCTGGTCATGATGGCGCGCGTGGCAGCGGTCGATCTACGGACGGCCCAACTCTCTTCCTGATCTGCATCTGCTCGCGCCATCGGCGTCTCTGTCGGCCCGCATCTGCGTGGCTCCGCAATTGCGTTGCCTGCGCGTTTTTACGCCAGGCCGCACCCAATGCATTCGAATGGCCGCGAGGAAAGCGCCTCGGGCCAGAAGGATAGACTCATGCCGAAAAACCCGTTCCAGCGTCCGCAGCCCATCAACCACAGCCACAATGTGCCGCGGCACGGACAACAACAGCATCTGCCGCAAAAACTGCAGACAAAGCCCAAGCAACAGGGCGCGAAATCTGGTCTGCCTCCCCTCGAAAAGCTCCTGAGCGGCGATCGACAGCACTAGACGGCACGGGGCCGGCGCAAGCGCCGGCCCCGTTTTCTCAGGAATGCCAGAAGCTTCGCCGGTGACAACTTTCTTCGCCACAGTATCGGAGAAGCATCGCTCTAAACTTGCCGCATTTGGCCAATAGCAAAACTGTCATGTAACCAAGGAGAAGCGCAGATGGGTGTGATCCACGAGATTGTCTTCGACTGCAACAATCCGGCCGAACTTGCCCGCTTCTGGGCCAAACTGCTCGATGGCTATGACGTCCGTCCATATGACGAGGAAGAGATTGCGCGCCTTGCAACCCTGGGCCTGACGCCGGAGACCGACACGACTGTCATGGTCGACGGCCCCGGCCCCTCCTTCTGCTTCCAGAACGTCGATGGCCGCGTCTACGACAATAACCGCGTCCATCTTGATATCGAAACCGAGGACCGTGGCGGCGATGTCAAACGCATGAAGGAAGCCGGGGCCAGCGTCGATCGCGTCCTGCCGACCTACACGGTCATGCGCGACCCCGAGGGCAACCAGTTCTGCCTCGTGGACCAGCGCATCCCCACAATGGCCGCGGCCTGACAGAAAACGTGCTGACACGCGTTGTCAGCGCGACGCGCTAGACCGGGTTCATCGAAACGAGGAGAGCCCCATGTCGCTGATCGCAACCTGTCACTGCGGCGCCACGCGCATCACCCTGTCTCACCTGCCTGACAACGCGAAGAGCTGCAACTGCACCTTCTGCCAGCGCACCGGCGCCGTCTGGGTCTATTTTGAAGAGGGTGAACTGCAGTTCGAGGCGCTTGACGGCGACAAGATCTATTCAGCCAGCGGCGGCATGAACGAGCACCACTTCTGTTCCAACTGCGGCATTCACACCTGGGGCAGTTCGCCAGACTGGTCTTCGGCCTACAACGCCGACGGCACGCCCAAGGGCGAGCCCGGCGTCATGCCGACCAAGCGCAGCTTTGCAGTCAACCTGAACACGGTCGACACGATCGATTGGTCCACGATCAGTGTTCAGAAGATGGACGGCCGCAACAACTGGTAGGCGGCATATCCGGGCGGCGAAACCAGACACTGCATATGAAAAGGCCCGCAGCAGCAGCGCGGGCCCAAATGCCTGGGGCTTAATGCCCTTCGAACGCCATCAGCGAATTCACATTGACCTTCTCGGCCCGCAGCTTGTCCGCCCCACCCAGGTCAGGCAGGTCAATGACAAAGGCTGCATGATCGCAGACGGCGCCCGTGCGGCGGATCAGGCTGACGGCCGCGATAGCTGTACCGCCCGTGGCGATCAGATCGTCGACGATCAGCACCTTATGCACATCGCTCAGCACGTCAGCGTGGATTTCGATGGTGTCGACGCCATATTCCAGCGCGTAGTTCTGGCCGATCGTCGTGCCGGGCAGCTTGCCGCGCTTGCGCACCGGCACAAAGCCCACGCCCAGCGCAATGGCCACGCCGGCGCCGAAGATGAAGCCACGCGCCTCGATGCCGGCCACATGGGTAAAGCCCATGCCCCGATGAGCGGCCGCGATGCGCTCTACGCTCTCCTTGAATCCTTCCGGATGCTCGATCAGCGTGGTGATGTCACGAAACAGAATCCCCGGCTTGGGGTAGTCCGGAATGGTCCGGACGAGCGACTTCAGGTCGATCGGCATGGAAGGCCTTGTGAGTCTGGTTTGTCAGGGAGTGCGGCGGCCGACAATGTGCCGGGCGATGACGCCGGCATTGTAAGCTGCATTGCGAGTGGCGTTAACCGCTGCCTCGCGGGCTTTTGGATTGTTGGCGACAGCCTGGATACCAGCTCGAACGGCAGGGTGGCGGCTCATGGTCACGGCGGCGGACACGACAGTGACAGCCAGACGAATGGCGGACAAGGGAACCTCCCCAAGAGAACCGGTACGGCTTCATATTGCGGCTGAGGCCATGATTGGCAAGGGCCTTGCGCCAATGTGAGCCAAAAAGAAAGGGGCCCGGCGGGCCCCTTTTGTAGCTTTCGCGCTTGCTCCGCCAGGGAGCCAACCACGCAAAACCGCCCGGTGGGCAGTCTTGCAGCGATGGTTAGTGCTCGATACCGCTCCAGAGCTTGCGCTTGGTGCCGTACATCAGGCCTGCGAAGAGCACGAGGAAGATCAGCACGGCGAAACCGGTCTGCTTACGCGAGACGAGGTGAGGCTCGGCCATCCACATCATGAACGCAGCGACGTCGGTCGAATACTGCTCCAGCGTGTGCGGAACGGTGGTGCCGTTCTCGGCTTCGGCATATTCGACAACGCCGTCGGACAGCGGCGGCCCCATGCCAATCGCGTGGCCCGGGAAGTAGTCGTTGTAGTGCTTGCCATCCGGCAGCTGGAACGGAGCGCCGTCAGAGCCATGCGGGGCATCTTCCGGCACTTCGTCATGATAGCCGTTCAGCAGGGCGTGGATGTAATCCGGGCCGCCTTCCTGATAGGCCGTGAAGTAGTTGAACACCCAGGTCGGGAACGGATCCTTGACGCCGCGGGCCTTGGCCAGCACCGAGAAGTCCGGCGGCAGCGAACCACCATTGGCGTCACGAGCGTCCTGGTCGCTCGCAAACGGCGAGGGCCAGCGGTCGGCGGGCACAGCAGCGCGACGGCCGCCATCGGCAGTCGCATCGGCGACTTCGTATTCAGCCGCAAGCGCACGAACCTGCGCTTCGGAGAACTCCGGGCCGCCCTCTTCCATCAGGTTGCGGAAGGCCAGGAGGTGAGCACCGTGGCAGCTCGAGCAAACTTCGCGGAAAACCTGGAAGCCGCGCTGGAGCTGGTTGGTGTCGTAGGTGCCGAAGATACCGCCGAACGACCAAGCCTGGCGTTCGACGTGGGCGCCGGCTTCGGCTGCCTGAGCAGCCGGAGCCATGGAGAGACCGGCCACGAGAGCGGCAGCGGCAATGATGAGCTTATGCATGTTCATTCTCGTCGCCCCAATCACGCGTGTGCCTTGCCGAGAACGCTCTCGGAAATGCTGGTTGGCAGCGGCTTGGGCGTTTCGATACGCGACAGAACCGGCAGGATGACCAGGAAGTAGAGGAAGTAGTAGGCCGTGCAGACCTTGGCGAGCGTCGTGTAAGGCTCGGCCGCTTCCTGTGCACCCAGGTACATCAGTGCGATGAAGTTGATGACGAACAGCGCATAGAACCACTTGAACATCGGGCGGAAGGTACCGGCACGAACCTTGGAGGTGTCGAGCCACGGCACGATCAGCAGGCAGAGCATCGCGCCGCCCATGGCGATCACGCCGCCGAGCTTGGAGTCGATGAACAGGATGTTGAAGTCGATGGCGCGCAGGATCGTGTAGAACGGCAGCAGGTACCATTCGGGCACGATGTGAGCCGGCGTCACCTGCGGATTCGCCATGATGTAGTTGTCGGGGTGACCCAGAATGTCCGGTGCGAAGAATACGAACCAGGCAAACGGGATCATGAAGACCACCATCGCGAACAGGTCCTTCATCGTATAGTAGGGATGGAAGGGAACGGTGTCGCGGCTGTCCTTCACTTCGACGCCGACCGGGTTGTTGTTGCCCGGAACGTGCAGCGCCCAGATGTGGAGCGCCACGACGGCTGCGATGATGAACGGCAGCAGGTAGTGCAGCGAGAAGAAGCGGTTCAGGGTCGGGTTGCCAACGGCAAAGCCACCGAGAACGAGCTGCTTGATGCTGTCACCGACCAGCGGAATGGCCGAGAAGATGTTCGAGATAACCGTGGCACCCCAGAACGACATCTGGCCCCAGGGCAGGATGTAGCCCATGAACGCAGTCGCAGTGGTGAGCAGGAAGATCACGACGCCCAGGATCCAGAGGATTTCGCGCGGGGCCTTGTACGAGCCGTAGAAGAGACCGCGAAACATGTGGATGTAGAGCGCCACGAAGAACATCGAAGCACCCACGGCGTGGGTCGCCTGGATGACGCGGCCGCCGCTGACGTTGCGGCGGATGTGTTCGACCGAGTCGAAAGCCAGCGCCACATTGGGCGTATAGTGCATCGCAAGGATGATGCCGGTGACGATCTGCACACCGAGGCACATCACGAGGATAGCGCCGAAAGTCCACCAGTAGTTGAGGTTCTTCGGCGTGGGGAAGTCCATGAGATGTTCTTTGGCGAAACGCACCACCGGCAGGCGGTCGTCCAGCCACTTCTCAACGGCATTTCCCGGAACGTAAGTCGAATGTTCTGACATCGGAAAAGCCCCCACTAACCGATCTGGACCAGCGTATCGCTGAGGAATTCATACGGCGGCACGACCAGATTCTTGGGTGCGGGACCGCGACGGATGCGACCAGCCGAGTCGTAGTGCGAACCATGGCACGGGCAGAACCAGCCATCGAAATCGCCCGACTGACCGACCGGGATACACCCGAGGTGCGTACAGTTGGCGATCATGATGAGCCACTCTTCATGGCCCGGCTTGGTGCGCTGCTCGTCGGTTTCCGGATCCTTGAGTTCGGAGAGCGGAACAGCCTTGGCCTCTTCGATCTCCTTGGGCGTACGGTGACGCACGAAGACCGGCAGACCACGCCACATGATGGTCACCGACTGCCCTTCGGCAATCGGGGACACGTCATACTGAATGCTGGCGAGAGCCAGCGTGGACGCGTCCGGATTGAGCTGGTTGATCAGCGGCCATACCACCGCGGCGGCACCAACTGCGCCAACGGCGCCGGTGGCGACAAAGAGAAAATCCCGCCGGTTGGTGGTTGAGTGTTCTGCTTGCGTGGACAAGTCCGTTTCCCCGTACGATGCACAAATGACGGAACCGGCGCCGACCTTCGACCACATAAGCAGAATCGTCAGCCAGCCGCCCTCAAGCGGTCCGTCAGTTGGGGTTCTTTTTGCACTGTCGGAGGGGCTTGTCCAGTGTGCGGCGGGTGACAGTTTGCGAGAGCGCAACTATATCCTAGGATCAAACCTCTCCAATGGACCGGGCAAGGCCCGTGGACGCCTGCCTTGTCGCTCGATCTCGCCCTATATCAGCCTGATATTCCGAACAATACCGGCACATTAATCCGCCTCGGCGCTTGCCTCGGATTGACGGTACACATCATTCACCCCACTGGCTTCCCGATCACGCCGCAAAATCTGGCGCGGGCCGGGCTCGATTATGTGGAGCATGCCGTGATCCGGCAGCATGATAGCTTCGAGACGTTTGACGCTTGGCGCAGCGAGGCGGGTCGGCGGCTAGTCCTCCTCACCACCAAATCCAGCCAGTCCGCCTATGAGGCCCTCTACACCGATGGCGACATTCTTCTTCTCGGGCGCGAAAGTGCCGGCGTGCCCGATTCCGTTGCGGCGCGCAGCGACCTCCGGGTGCGCATCCCAATGCAGCCGGGCTTGCGCTCGATCAATGTAGCCCTCGCCGGCAGCATGATAGCTGGCGAGGCCCTGAGACAGATTGGCCGCTTTACAGAGCTTAGCTGAAAGTTCATTCCCTCTCCCATGACCCTCCCAGCCGATATCGAAACCAAGAAAATCACCGCCGCCGCCTGGTTCCGCGCCCTGCGCGACCGCATCTGTGCCGGCCTCGAAGCGATCGAGGCCGAGGTGACCGGCCCCAATGCCCACATGCCCGCCGGCAAGTTCGAGCGCACCCCCTGGGATCGCGCCGCGGGCGGCGGGGGCGAGATGTCCATGCTGCATGGCCGGGTTTTCGAGAAGGCCGGCGTCCATATCTCGACCGTTCACGGCAATTTCTCCGAAGACTTTGCCAAGCAGATGCCGGGCACCGAAGCCGGCACGGCCTTCTGGAGCTCGGGCATTTCGCTCATCATACACCCATGGAACCCGCACGTTCCGGCTGTGCACATGAACACACGCATGATCGTGACCGGCAAGCAGTGGTGGGGCGGCGGCGCCGACCTTACCCCGGTACTCGACCGCAAACGGACCCAGGACGATCCCGACACGCTCGAATTCCACGCCGCCATGCGCGCCGCCTGTGAAGGTAGGCCGGGCGTCGACTATGATCGCTTCAAGGCCTGGTGCGACGAATACTTCTTCCTCCCCCACCGCAACGAAGCGCGCGGGATCGGCGGGATTTTCTACGACCACTTCAATTCCGGCGATTGGGACGCCGACTTTGCCTTCACCCAGGCCGTCGGCGAATCCTTTCACGACATCTATCCCAAGCTGGTACGCCGCCACTTCGAAACCGCCTGGACCGAGGCTGAACGCGAGGAGCAACTGGTGCGCCGCGGTCGCTATGTCGAGTTCAACCTGCTTTACGATCGCGGCACCACTTTCGGTCTCAAGACCGGCGGTAACGTGAACTCGATTCTGTCTTCCATGCCGCCGGCGGTCCGCTGGCCCTGAACCCGGACAAGCGATGAGCCTGACCGACCTCCACATCGAAGGCTATCGCTCGGTACGCAACCTGCGCCTGCCTGTGCGGCAATTGACCGTGCTGGTGGGCGCCAATGGCGTCGGCAAGACCAATATCTACCGGGCCCTCGAACTGGTGCGGCTGGCAGCAACCGGCGAACTCTCCATGGCCATCGCCCGCGAGGGCGGCTTGGCCTCAGTGCTCTGGGCGGGCGAGCGGCGCATCAACGAGCGCTCCCGCCTCAGCCTCGAAGTGGGGCTGGATATGGCAGGCCCCAACGCCGACGCGGTTTTTCTTCCCCGCTACAGGGTAGAAGTCGGCTTCGGCGACTCCAAATACGAGGCGGTCTTTGCCGAGGAACCGCAGATCAGGCTCGAAAGCCTCGAACTACCGGGCAAGCGCTCCGTCACACTGCTGGAGCGCAAGGGCCCTGCCGGCTGGTTTCGCGACGAGGAGGGCGCGCGCCGCCAGTTCGACGATCCGCTTCTTGCCAGCGAAACCGCCCTTGCTGCACTGCGCGGCACCATACCCGAGCTCGATGCCGTTCGGCACCTGCTCTCCAACTGGCGCTTCTATCACGGTTTCCGAACCGACTCGGACGCGCCGCTCCGCCGGCCCGCCCTCGCCACCACCGCGCCCCTTCTGGACGCCGATGGCGGCAACCTTGCAGCCGTGTTCGCAACGCTCGTCCACATTCGCGGCGACACGGTCGACCTAGATGCAGCGATCGACGCGGCATTCCCCGGAGCCAGGCTTATCGTCCCGCCGCCCGGCAAGACGGCAGAATTCTCGCTCGTTTTCCCCGACCTGCCGAACAGGCCCTTTGGCGCTGGCGAGCTCAGCGACGGCACGCTGCAGTTCCTCGCCCTGATGGGCGCCTTGCTATCCTACCGCCTCCCCCCGCTCATCGCCCTCAACGAACCGGAAGCGAGCCTCCATCCGGACCTGCTCCCGGCCCTGGCCCGCGCCATTGCGAAGGCAGCCGAGCGCAGCCAGGTCTGGGTCGTCACGCACTCCCAGGTGCTCGCCGATGCGATTGCCGAGGAGACCGGCATCACGCCCCGCCAGGCCATCCGACGCGATGGCGGCACCTCAATCGAGGGCATCTCGGAACTCGGCATATTCTTCGACGAATAAGGGAACTTCTCGAAGCGGAATGCATTTTCCCCTCTACCCTTCTGACAGGTAAGGAGAATGTCCCATGAAACGCTTCGATTCCGGTACGCTCATTCCTGGCTCGACCTGGAAGGCCGAGGCCGAAAGCGAGGCGGAGGTGGTGCGTCGCGCCGTTGAAAACCTCAAGGCTTTTCACGGCGAAACCGAAGTCCGGCCGGACATGGTGCAACGCATCAAGGACCGCATCGTCGACGTGGACGGCAAGGGCGCCGTAAAGCACTAAGCCCTTACCGACCAAGCCTTTCCCACAGCTCGTCCCTGCTGAGGGAAAAGGCGCTGTCCACCCAAAGTGCTTCAAGCCGGGCCAGGGTTTCCCCCACCTCTGGCCCGGGGGCAACCCCTCGCGCCACCACATCGCCACCCGCAATGGGCAATTTTGGGTCAGGCAGCCGCGAGATTTCCCGCGCCGCTTCCATCAGTCGGTCGCGCGGCCAATTGTTTTGCGCCGCGGCTACGGCCATGCCCTCGACAGCATCCTCATCATAACGATAGACGCCAAGCACCACGCGATCTTCCGCCATCAGCGCAGCCGCATCGGCAACGTGCCGAGCCGCCTCAACCACCGCGTTTGAAAGCCGCCACCGCGTCTGCAGCGCATCGATGTCGCCGGCAGCAACGAGCGCCAGCCGTGCCGATGGGCTGTGGCCGCCCAGCACTTCATATCGCAGCACCGCCGCCAGATCGTGCCGCGACAGCGTCAACAGCCCGATCTCATTCATCACGGCGACCGTCAGCGCAATCTTGGGCAGACCAAGCATCCGGATCATTTCCGAACCCACGCGCTCCGCCGAAAGGTGATCGAGTTGCCCCACCGCCAACTGGCAGGCCGACAGCCCCTCGGCGTCGAGCTTTTCTTCGCCATGGCTCGCGGAAAAACGGAAGAAGCGATAAACGCGCAGACCATCTTCGGCGATGCGCTCGGCAGCATTGCCGATGAAGCGCACCCGGCCATTGAGCGCGTCTCCTGCCCCCTTCAATGGATCAAAGAGCGTCCCGTCGAAATCGCAATAAAGCGCGTTCATCGTGAAATCGCGGCGCTTGGCGTCTTCCGTCCAGTCGGTGCCGAACTGCACCTGGGCGTGACGGCCATCGGTCAGCACATCGCGCCGCAGCGTCGTCACCTCGACGCTGGTCTCGTTGAGCCGGAGCGTCACCGTGCCGTGGTCAATGCCGGTCGGATATGTTGCGATTCCCGCCGCCTTGGCCCGCTGCATGACCACAACCGGCAGCAATTCCGTCGCCATGTCGATGTCAGCCTCGGGGCGCCAGCGCCCCATCAGCGTATCGCGCACAATGCCGCCCACAGCGCGGGTCTTTCCCGCCTGCCCGTCGAGCACGGCGAAAATGGTCTGCACATCCGGGTTATCGAGCCACTCGGCCTTGGGCAGATGTTTGGGAATCATGCCTCAACCTCGCCCAGCACGAGATCGCGAAACTTACGCGTCAGATTGGCGGTAATGCCCCAGATGATGTGGCCGTCGTGGTCGATCTGCCAGGTCACGTGTTCCTTACCGCCCCGCTTGATACGAAAATGCCCATAACTCGCTGAATCAAGAATGCGCCGCAGCGGCACCTCGAACACGGAGTGAACCTCGCCGGGATTGGGCACGAACGGCCCCGACGGAAAAACCTCGGCCACCACAGGCGTGATGAGATAGTTGCTGCCGGTAAAATAGGGTTCCATATAGCCGAGCACATTGGCCTCGTGGGTCAAAAGCCCAACTTCCTCATAGGCCTCGCGCAGCGCCGCCGCCCCGGCATGCAGATCAGAAGCATCGATCTTGCCGCCCGGAAACGCCACCTGCCCCGAATGCGAGCGCAGGTCCGGCGAACGTTCAGTGTAAAGGACGGTATGCCCCTCGGGCCGGCGAACAAGGCCGATCAGCACGGCGGCAGGCGTGGGGGGCCGAGAAAAAGGCTCGAGCGGCGCCCAGTCGGGAACCAGCTCATCGTCAGTCGACGCGGTCGCCGGCGGCTCGGCCAGCAGACGACCGGCAAGCAGTTCGGCAATCGGCATATCGAAGGGCAAGGAAGCGTCCGGATCATTCAGCATCTCGGACGGGAGTTTATGCCAGCCCCCGCCCCGATGCACCCGTTTTGATCGCCTCAGACGCCGGCTTCGAACGCCGCGATCGATCCGGTGAGGGTCTTGGCCAGATTTGGGTCGTCAGCCAGCAGCAACACGCGGCTGGTATCGACCGGGCCTGGGAACTGGATGTTCCCGGGGGTCGTGGTCACCCAGCCGAGCGGGCAATAGTAATCCTGGTCGCCGACCAGGAGCACAAAGTGCCCCTCGCCGCGCGCCATGGCCCGCTTGCTGACTTCCATGGCCAACAGCTTGCCCGCACCACGCTTGCGGAAATTGGGGTGGGTAGCCAGGGGTCCAAGCAGATAGCCCTTCATGCCGCCGACGCTGATCGGGGTCATCCAGACCGAACCCGATGGCGTGCCGTCGATTTCCGAGATCAGGCTCAGGCTGGGATCGATCGGGAACCGCTCGCGAACCCGGAAAGCCGTACGCGCAAACCGGCCAGGGCCAAAGGCAATGGCCTGCAGCTCTTCGACGAAAGCATCGTCGGCAGGCGTAGCAGGCCGCACGACAGGCTGGCCAGAAACAGGGGTAGCGACGGCCTCGGCCGCAACGAGCGTTGTCATTGGTTCATCCAGGGAAAATTTGTGCAGAAAGACAAACGGCAACCCGAGGGCACCGCGCGACACGACCAACTAGGGTCGTCGGAACATCTGCAAAACCTTCACCATCCTGGACGCCTCCACGTCTGAATCCGCATTAGCACCAGCATTGTCGGCCGTAAATGGGAATATCGGCGTCATGACGGAAATTCCTGTTGTCTCTTGGATCGGTGTATCCCAATTGCACAACGCATTGTTGCGCCCGCGGTGCCTTATCGGTCCTCGTTGCGATGACTAAGTTCAAAGTCACAAACCGAGGCACGCCGCACCAGAACGGGCAAAGCCGACAGCAAGATGACCGGAAAGGACAAAAGATGGGACAATTGATCGACGGAAAGTGGTCGGACAAGTGGTACGACACGAGCAAGACCGGCGGTAAGTTTGTCCGCTCGACCTCCGGCTTCCGCAACTGGGTCACCCCCGATGGCGCACCCGGCCCGTCCGGCGAAGGCGGCTACGCGGCTGAAGCAGGCCGCTACCATCTCTATGTGTCGCTGGCCTGCCCCTGGGCCCACCGCACCCTGATCTTCCGCAAGCTCAAGGAACTCGATGGCCTGATCTCGGTTTCGATCGTCTCGCCCAAGATGCCCGACGAAACCGGCTGGAGCTTCAAGACCGACGAAGGCTCGACCGGCGACACCCTGCTGGGCAAGGAATTCCTGCATCAGGTCTATACCGCCGCCAAGCCCGACTATACCGGCCGCGTCACCTTGCCCGTGCTCTGGGACAAGAAGACCAACACCATCGTTTCCAACGAAAGTGCGGAAATCATCCGCATGTTCAACTCGGCTTTCAACGAGCTGACCGGCAATACCGACGACTACTATTCCGAAGCCCTGCGCGAGACGATCGATACGCTCAACGCCCGCGTCTATGACGACATCAACAACGGCGTCTACAAGGCCGGCTTTGCGACGACGCAAGCCGCCTATGAAGAGGCCGCCAACAAGCTCTTCGACGCGCTCGACTGGGTTGAGTGCCTGCTCGGCGAAAACGCCTACCTGACCGGCGACACCATCACCGAGGCCGACTGGCGCCTGTTCACCACGCTGGTTCGCTTCGATGCGGTCTACTTCGGCCACTTCAAGTGCAACCGCCGGCAGATCGCGGAATACCCGAACCTGTCGCATTACCTCAAGGCGCTCTACGAAGTGCCCGGCGTCAAGGAAACGGTCGATATCGACCACATCAAGACGCACTACTACTGGAGTCACATCACCATCAATCCGCACCGCGTCGTGCCGATTGGCCCAGAGTTGTCCTTTCTGGACTAAGCCCTGGTGACCGTCCCTCCCCTTTGACCGGGGAGGGAAAACGGGCGCTCAGTACCCCCAGACATCCCGCTTGGGCGCGCCGTCGAACACTTCGTCGATGCGCTGGGAAGTCGCGGGGGTCACCCCTTCTGGCAGTTTGGTAATGTCAAACCAGCCACCCTCGGAAATCTCGTGGTCCTTCTTGCGCACAAAGACGAACTCGTGCGAGCGCGCCACATAGAAGAGCACGTGGTCGCGGTTCGTGACCGAGCTGGTATTGTGATAGACGCCGAAAAGCTCCATCGGGCCGGTCACGCGGTGACCCGTTTCCTCGAGCGTTTCGCGCGCGGCCGAGAACTCTGCCGTTTCGCCCGGCTCGATACCGCCGCCAGGAAATTGCCATCCGGGAATGAGCGTGTGGCGGATCAGATAAACCTTGTTTCCATCGATCAGCATCACCCGCGTGCCGATGGTCATGTGCCTGATGATCCCGATAATGGTGAGAAACACCTTGGCGCGGACGCGCTGGAATCGGTTCATCATGCTGGTTTCTCCGTCAATTCTGCCCCGAGGGGTAGCGTTTCCTGCGCAAAAGTCGATAGCGCTTTTTGCGGTTTTCCGATGCATCCAATCACGAACACAGTGCATTCCTGCAAAACGGCACCCCGGTCAGTAACTAGTTTTTGCCCGGAAAATCCGACTTTGGCAGTCGATTGACCGTTTCCCTGCGCAAAACCTTCTGGCACAACCCCTCCCGATGATCACGCTCGCGCACATATCGGACATTCACCTCTCGCCCCTGCCTGAGGTGGCTTTGAGTGACCTCGTCGGGAAACGTGTAACCGGCTACCTCAACTGGAAGCTGAAGCGCCACGGCGAACTCAATTCCGAAACCCTTGGCCGTCTCGTTTCGCATATGCAGGAACAGAACGCCGATTTCACTGCCGTCACCGGTGACCTCACCAATCTTGCCCTGCCCGCCGAAGTGCGCCGCGCCGGCAAGTGGTTGCAAGACCTGGGAGACAGCGAACGCATCGCCGTTTGCCCGGGCAACCACGACGCCTACGTGCCCGGCGCGCTGGAAATGGCGCGGGACATGTGGGGCGACTACCTCAAGGGCGAAACGCTCGAAGGCTCGCCCTTCCCCTTCGTTCGTCGCATCGGCGAACTCGCCATCATCTCTTGCTCGAGCGCCGTTCCTACCGCGCCATTCTTTGCCATCGGCCGGTTCGAGGAAAAGCAGGCAGCCCGGCTCGACCGGATGCTGAAGCTTCTGGGTGATGCCGGCTATTTCCGCGTCGTACTTATTCACCATCCGCCGAATGCCGAGCTGCAGCACCCTTCCTTCGGCCTCAAGGGGCACCGGCTTTTCCGCAAGGTCATCGCCGCCCGTGGCGCCGAAATGATCCTGCACGGCCACACCCACCGCTCCTCGATCCACCATATTCCGGGCCTCGACCACGAAGTGCCGGTGATCGGCGTTGCCGCCGCCAGCGCTGCACAGGGCGGCACGCTGGATGATCCGGCCCGCTACAATCTCTTCCGGATCGAGAAGAACGGCGCCGGCTGGACCTGCACCATGCGTGAATACGGCTTCCAGCGCATCGGCAGCGACATCGTCATGCGCATGCAGATGCGGATCTACTGAGTCCGTTCGTCTGGCGGCGCCCACAACTTCGAAAGGCTCCACCGGAACCTTTCACTTTCGGGAGGTCGCGAAGCCCCACTCCCGCCACAGCCGCAAATCACCTATATGATGATGCAAAGCCGCGTGAGTTGCCCGTGACCGAATCCTTTTCCATTCTGCCGCCGAGTTTTGACGCAAGCACCGGCGAAGCTCGCTTCGCCTATCGCCTAGGCGAACTGAACTTCACCGAAGTTCTGGATCTGCCGAACATCACCCGGCCGGAAGCGGCTGAAAGCCCCGCTTTCCGCAAGCTGCTCGACCTCACGGCCTTCGTTCTGGGCGTAAGCTACTTCAAGCTGCGCGCGCCCTTCGACATCACGGCCCCGGACATCAAGCTGACCGAGGCCGAGCGCGCTTTCGTCATCGATGTCTACGAAAACGGCCTCGGGGAATTCTACGCCCGCAACAATCTCGCCCGTTTTGGTCGCCTGAAACTGAGCACGGCCGAAGATGGCGTCTCGCGCAAACCCGCCCCTACCCTGCCCGAACGCACCCTGCTGCCCATCGGCGGCGGCAAGGATTCGCTGGTCAGCGTCGAACTCCTGAGCCATGTCGGCGTCGATTTCACGCCCTTCGCGGTCAATCCCAAGGGCCCGATAATCACCTCGGTCGAGGCCATCGGCCGCCAGCCCGTCTATGTGATGCGCAAGCTCGACCCCGAAATGATCCGGCTTGGCAAGGAACCCGGATACTATAACGGCCACGTTCCCTCGACCGCGATCAACTCGATGATCGCCTCGCTCTGCGCTCTGCTCTTTGGCTACGACCAGATCGTGCTGAGCAATGAGCGCTCGGCCAGCGAAGGCAATGTCGAGTTCGATGGCCGCGAAACCAACCACCAATACTCAAAATCCCTCGGCTTCGAGCTGCTGATTGCCGACATCCTCGCCAACGCGACCGGCGGCGCCCTGAAGTATTTTTCGCTGCTGCGCCCCTATTCGGAAGCGCGGATCGCCTCGCTGTTCACCCAGGGCCAGCGGTTCGACTCGGTCTTTTCGAGCTGCAATCGCAACTTCCGCCTCACGGGCAACGATGGCCCGCTCTGGTGCGGCGAGTGCCCGAAGTGCCACTTCGTTTTCCTGATCTTCGCCCCTTTCATGTCGAAAGAGCGTCTGCTCAGGATTTTCGGCAAGAACCTGCTTGATGTGCCTGAATACGAACGCTCTTTCCGTGAACTGTCCGGCCTTGCCGGCCAGAAACCTTGGGAATGCGTGGGCGAAATCCTCGAAGCGGCCGCCTGTTTCTACACGCTGACCCGACACGCCGATTGGCACGAAGACGCCGTCGTGCGCGCCGTAAAGGCCGATCTCTTCGCCCAATATGGCGAGGAGCGGCTGCAATTGGCCATGGCCGAATGCCTCACCGATAGCCACGACCACCACATTCCTCCGGCGCTCGCCGCCAAGGTGGCCGCCTATGCGGTTTGACGAGCCCGTTCTGCTCTATGGCGCCGGCCGCGAAGCCAATTCCACCCGGCACTTCCTGCACCGCCTGCAGCCGGACCTGAAGATCTTCGTCACGGTCGATTCCGGCTCCACCGACATTCCGGATACCGAAGCCATCGCGCCGTCCGACCTGTCCGCGGCAATTGCCGCCCGCCGCTTCGGCAGCATCGTCAAAAGCCCCGGTGTCTCGCGCTACAAGCCCTTTTTCGCCGAGGCTTCGGCCGCCGGCATCCCGATCACCTCGAACCTCAACCTCTGGGGTGCGACCTATCGTGCCGATCGCACGGTCATCGCCATCTCCGGCACCAAGGGCAAGTCGACAACGGCGACGCTCGTCCACCTGATGCTGGTACGCTCCGGCCTCGACGCGGGCCTTGCCGGCAATGTCGGCCTCGCGCCGCTCGAAATCGCGGACAAACACGCCATCGTCGTCTTCGAGCTCTCAAGCTACCAGACCGCCGATATGGGCTTTATCCCTGACGTGGCGGCCATCACCAATCTCTACCCCGAGCATGTCGACTGGCACGGCTCGGTCGAGCGCTATTACGACGACAAGCTCAACCTCGTTGACCGCGACGGCAACTTCGCCGTTGCCCTCGGTCAGGCCGCCGCCGCGAACGCCCGCGTCGCCAAGGCAGTGCGCGACCACCGACGGCTCGTAAAGCCGCTCTCCGCCGAACAGGCCATGGCCATCGAAGGCGCCGTGTCGCGGTCCCGCCTCAAGGGCGCGCACAACCTCGACAACGCCGTCCTCGCCGCCGAAATCGCCTTCGCCGTTGGCGCCAGCATGGATGGCGTTCTGGCAGGCATTGCCGCGTTCCGCCCCTTGCCCCACAGACTCGAAGAGCATCGTTTCGGCGACGTCACCATAGTCAACGATTCCATCTCCACGACACCCGAAGCGACCAAGGCCGCCCTCGCCGCCTATCCGGCTCGCCGCATTGCCCTGATCGCTGGCGGCCACGAGCGCCAGCAGGACTATGCTGAACTTGCAACGCTCCTGAGCCAGCGCGGCGTGACGACGCTAGTCACCCTGCCCGTAACCGGCGAACGCCTCGCCGCCGCCGCACGCAAGGCCGCGCCCGATATCGACGTGACAGAAGTGCCCGACCTCGACGCTGCCGTCGCCGCTCTGGAAGAAAAGCGTGACCGCTTCGACACTGTCATCCTCTCGCCAGGCGCCCCGTCCTATAACCAGTTCAAGAATTTCGAAGAGCGCGGGCATCGCTTCGTAGAACTCTGCAAAACCCATTTTTCGGACGCACAATCATGAACGGTGCCGCCTATCTCGCCATCGCCATCGTCGGCGAAGTGATCGCCACCTCATTCCTGCGCGCCTCGGCCGGCTTTACCCAGCTCGTCCCGTCCGTCGTCGTGGTGGTGGGCTATTGCGTGACCTTCTACTTCTTCTCGCTGGCGCTCCAGACCATCCCGGTCGGCATCGGCTACGCCATCTGGTCTGGCGTCGGCATCATCCTCGTTTCGATCATCGCCTTCTTCGCCTACGGCCAGACGCTCGACCTACCGGCGCTGATCGGCATCGGCCTGATCCTCGCCGGGGTGCTGGTGATCAACCTTTTCAGCCACTCAAGCGCCCACTGATCAGAAGGCGGTCACTAGCGAGATCGGCGGCACGCCCGCGTCAAACAGCGCCGTGCGGATGCGGTCAAGGAGCGCGCTGTCGGTAATCCGCCGCCTCAACTGCGTGATGATGCCGACATTGCGGAAGCTCTGCACCTCCAGCACGCGGGGCAATTGGCGCGCCACCTGTGCGTCATCCCCCGCCCCCTGCGCCGCCATGATGGCAAGGATCGGCCCGATCTCGCGATCCGCGCGGGCATAGATTTCGGCATAGCGTGCCGCCTTGGCGAAATCGCCCTCCCGAAGAGCCGCCAGCGTCGGCACGCCATAGTACCAGTCAGGAATGATCGTGTAGGCACTGAGCGCTCGCTGGGCGATGACGATGGCCTGGTCGAGCTGCCCGATGAAGGCCATGTGCCGCGCATGGGCCGCGAGCGCATCCATGTTGGACGGGTTGGATTGGAGAGAGGTGCCATAGGCGGCTTCCGCCTGGGCATGCTCTCCCTGTGCTTCGTAAAGCCGGGCGCGCTGCTCCCAAACGAAACTACTGGTCGGCGAAACCTGCACCGCTTGTGCCAGCAACTCGTTCGCCGTACGAAAACGCTCCAGCCGCGTTGTCGGCGTCGATGTGCCGAATTCGTTCTCCTCGGCAGTCAGGCTCGCCATCACCGCCAGCGCTACACCGGTATTCCGATCCTCGACCGAAAGCGCGCCATAGCAGGACTTCGCCCGCTCCGCCGCGCCGAGGGTCGACGTCTCCCGATACATGGTGAAAAGCTGCCGGCAGAGATAAAGGTTCTCTCCACCCGAAAGCGTGTTCCGGCTGAGAAACTGCCGCGCACGCGTGTGCAAGGGGCCGCGAGGATTACCGAGCACGGCCAGAAGATCGATCGAGAGCCGATCGATTCGACCCGGATCGGATAGCTGCTCCTCGGTCAGAATCAGCGATCGATTCCAGATCACGCTATTGGTCGAGAGGTCGGTCAGAATCACGCTGTACTGTAAATTGGCAGGCACAGCAGGGTCGCGACGCACGATGCCGGTGAGCACATAGCCATCAGCCGGCATCGGCGCAGAATTTGCCTCCCCACGCCCCCCATAGTCGACAACGAGGAACCGAAGGGGCTCCAGCCGGTCCACGAGATCGACCGCCAGACCCGAAACAGCCGCTGTAATCGTCGGGTCATCCGTGAGATTCTGAAACTCCATGATCCGCAGGTGCGGCTGCTGTATGAGGCCGTTCCGCGCCTCCGTCTGCACCTGCCGCGGCCCCCAGGTCGAGAGCGAATAGGCCAGCGCCGCCGCCCCAATGGCGATGACGAGCAGCACGAACCACGAAATGGTCACGTGCCCCTTGCGTCTCGGCGCCGCCAGCGCCGCGTCGAGTTCTTTATCGAAAGTCCTCTGCCCGCGCCGCGCCGGGGGGGCCGGACCGGTCCCATCCGCGACAATGAAATCAGGCACATAGCGCCCGATCGGCAAGGTGATCTGAAGCTTTTCCTCGGCGCCGGGGCCCCGATAGTATTGATCCAGCAGCGCCCGGAGACGCCTCGCCTGCACGCGCACGATCGGGTCGGTCTGCGGATCGAAGTCCGAAGGCCGCCCGAAGACGTCAACGGCGATCGAATAGGCCTTGATCGATTGGGTGTCGCCATCGAGTCGGCGTTTGACGATGTATTCAAGAAAACGAGTGAGTTGCGGCGACCTGGCCATTTCTGACCACGCCGTCAGGCGATCCAGTGCCGCGAGCACCGCATCCTTGTCGTCCCGGTCATCGACCATTTTACCCCCACTGGGAGGTTAATAGTCATTGCTAACATGTAAAAAGCAAGAGCGACTTACTCTCATTTTACGCGAGTTTGCCTACCCGCCTCGCCCGACCTCCCTCATATGGCGGACGTCGGGTCGATTAGTCCGGCACTCCTCCCGGCAGCCAGGCCCTGCCGAGACGAAACCACCAAAGCGTTTCTGAACTTGCATGCGGCGCGGCGGCCGCATGTTTGTCCACAAGAGTAAATTGCCCGTTGAAAACACGGGCAGGAGCAGCGTGTGACCGACAGGCTTCAACAATCGCCCTTCATTGGGCTGATCGACGATGACGGCCATTCCGCACACCTGTTCATGCGTATGTTGGCTGCCAATGACGGCCCTTCCGTGCGCCACTATGGCGACGAAGTGGAAGGCCTCGCGGAGCTGGCTGGTGAGTTGAGCGACCCGCGCTCGCACTGGCCGGACCTGCTGGTCGTGGACCTCAAGGGCCACAGCAATGCCAATGTTGAGTTCGTTCGTCGCCACCAGGCCTGGCTACACCAAAAGGGTGTTGCCGTGGTGGTGATGGTGCCGCCCACCAGTCGGGCGGTGCGCATGATGTATCACGAAGCCGGTGCCGCCGCCGTCTTCTTCCGGCAGCCCGAAGTCAATGCCTATAGGCATGAACTGGCCGCCATCACCGATTTCTGGGCGCGCAGTGAGCGCCTGGATGCTGTTGGCATGTGACTCCTGCGTCCACAGGTTACGTGCCTTACGGAGAGCAGCGCTGCTAGATCCGGCTCCCACCGCGATCCTGCATTCCCAAGCGTTGCTCTCCGCACTCAAAACACGGGCGTCGATCTGCACCATCGACGTCCGCATCGCCGGTTCGGCTCCAAGAGAACTGGCGTGGGGGCACGGTGGCGATACCTCCCGATCGCAACCGTACGGGGGGAGAAGCATCAGGCCTGGCAGCGCTACTGTCCCTTTGCGCCGTCGGGCGGCCTATCATGCTTCTCCCCGCGGCCCCATGTGCCCGCTTCATCTTCCCGCATAACCTGCAGAGCTTGGTCCTCGCCCGCCTTGTGACCAATAAGCCGATGCGACACCGCACGCAGCGCCGCCAACACGACGACGGCCAGCACGGTCGTGCCGGCAGCTATCGTATAAAACCCCAACGCACAGGCAACGCCAACGGCCCCCGCGAGCCACATGCCTGCGCCGGTCGTCAACCCCTGCACACCACCGCCCGCTCGAAAAATGGCGCCGGCCCCAAGGAACGCAATCCCTGCCGTAACCGCCTCGACCGCACGAATGGGATCGGCCCGCGACTCCGAACCGCCCCCGATGGTGTGAAAAATCTCGAAGGTGAGAATGGTAAAGAGCGCGGCCGCCACGGCGATCAGAATATGCGTCCGCAGCCCCGCCTCAGCTGTCCGCACCTCGCGCTCAAAGCCGATGACCGCACCACAAAGCGCGGCGATGATCAGCCGAATGGCGATGATGTGCTCGGCCAGATAGGTCTGGGTCAGCCCAAACGCATTGCCAGTATCCATGCCCCAAAACTCCTGAAAGTGACGCTGCCGTCACAATCTCCGGGGCATGGACTTGGTTCCGCCTCAGGAAGCGACGCGTATCTGCAGTTTTACGTCGCTCGGCCGCGCTTCCACTGCCCGATCGAAGGCAGCCTTTGCGTCTTCAAAGCCGAAGGTTTCCGAAATCAGCGGCTTCAGGTCGACTTTGCCCGAGGCAATCAACGCGATCGCCCGGTCATACTGGTGCGCATAGCGAAAGACGTTCTCGATCCGCAGTTCCTTGGTCGAGGCGGCGGCGATATCGACCTTGGTTGGTTCCACCGGCAGCCCCACCACCACGATGGCGCCGCCCGGCCGCGGCAGGTCCATGATGGTTTCCCAGGCGCGCGGCGAGCCCGAACACTCGAACACCACGTCCGCGCCCCAGCCCTCGGTCAATTCACCAACCTTTCCGACCAGATTCGTCTCCCGGATATTGACCGGAATGATGCCCTGGTATTGCGCAGCGATATCGAGCTTGGGTTGGGCAAGATCGGCCACGACCACCCGGGCACAACCGCCGGCGAGGGCGGCCAGCGCCACCATCGTGCCGATCGGCCCTGCGCCAAGCACCACGGCCGTGTCACCGGGCGAAATTCGGGCCTTGCTCGCTGCCTGCATGCCCACAGCGAACGGCTCGACCATAGCGCCTTCAGCAAAGCTCACATTGTCAGGCAGCTTGAACGTGTAATTGGCCGGGTGCACGACTTCGGGCGTCAGCACGCCGTGGATTGGCGGAGTCGCCCAGAAGCGCACGGCCGGATCGACATTGTACATGCCGAGCCGCGAGGCGCGCGAGCTTGGGTCAGGAATGCCCGGCTCCATGCAGACCCGATCGCCGACCTTGAGGTGGCTCACGCCCTCCCCCACCTCGACAACCGTGCCCGCCGCTTCGTGGCCGAGCACCATCGGCGCGTCCACCACGAAGGGTCCGATCCGGCCATGGGTATAGTAGTGCACGTCCGAACCACAAACGCCGACCGTGTGGATCGCGATCCGCACCATGCCGGGGCCGACCTCGAGCGGCAGGTCGATCTCGCGCAGATTGAGTTCATGCTGCTTTTCCAGCACCAGCGCGCGCACCTTGGCCATGGCATCCTCCAAAATCCAGTTTGCGAGCATTAGCCCATCACATGGGCAACCGCCAGAGCTTCACCAGCCGAAACAACGCATTAACCCAGAATTGCCCGCTCCCGCACGGATTCACTCTCCGCTAACGGCCCGCGCCCGAAAGTCGGCCGAATTTCTGGGGGCGATAGTGCAGTTGCGGGACACAACGCATTTCAAGGCCCGGTTCCTCCTGCCCATCGTGGCGGCAACCGGCATGACCATTCTGGCTCTGGCAGGCTTTCTGGCCTGGTCGGTTCAGCAGATCGACGGCGACGCCTTGGCGCGCGAGCAGCAACTGCTCGACCGCGCCTTTGAAGAGCTCAAGACCCAGATGTATATCGCCCAGGCCGAGCTGGCCGTATGGGACGACGCCGTTACGGCCTATGAGGATGGCGACTGGCGCTGGCTGGCCGAAAACCTGGGCGTCAACGCCTTCGACACTTTTGGGCACAATCGCGTCTACGTCTTCGATTCCAGCCTTAGCCCCGTCATGGCGATCCGTGAAGGCGGCCAGGTCGCGCCCTCGACGGCGTCGGAATACGTCCCTGACCTGACGCCGTTTTTCGAGCGCCTCCAGAGCCTCGATGGCCAGGCCGCCATTGCCGCCTACAATTCGGGCGTAAGCGACACCGCTCCCCAGGCAATGGAATTTGCCATGCTGGAAGGCCAGCCGGCGCTGATCGCCGTCATGCCGATCCTCTCCTACAGCGGCGACTACACCATGCCCGCCGGCACCGAGCCGCTCTATGTGTCTATCCTGCTGCTCAATGCGGAACTGGCCAGCTATCTCGGCGACCAATACCTCATCGCCAATCCCACCTTCGTCCTCACCGAGCCGACGACCACCGCAAGCCTCCCCGTGCTCGGCCAGGATCGGCAGCCCGTGGCCTGGATCGCCTGGCAACCGGAAACACCCGGCGCTAGGCTTGTGGGCGTCACGCTGCCCGCGCTGCTGACCGCACTGGCCATCGGCATCGTCATCGTCGGCCTGCTGCTTCGGAGCCTCCACACGGCCCTCTCCCAGCTCAACGCCGAGCGCGAAGATGCGAGCCACCGGGCCTTGCACGATCCGCTGACCGGCCTCGGCAATCGCGGTCTCTTCCACCTCAAGCTCGCTGAAAATTTCCCGACTGGAAGAAAATCCACCCCAAGCCTTGCCGTCCTGGCGCTTGACCTCGACAAGTTCAAGCAAGTCAACGACACGATGGGCCATCAGGCCGGCGACGAACTGCTCATGCGCATCGGCGCAATCATCCAGCCGCTGCTCGGCCCCCATGACACCCTGATCCGTCTCGGCGGCGACGAATTCGCCATTGTCCAAACCGGTATCTCGGGCCACGGCCAACCCGCCGCACTGGCGCAGTCCATCATCGACGCCCTGGCAAGGCCGATCTCGCTGGCCGCCGGGGTCTCGCGCATCGGCGTCAGCATCGGCATCGCCACGGCGCCGGACCTGGCACACGATCAGACCGAACTCATCCGCTTTGCTGACGACGCGCTCTATCGCGCCAAGAACGGTGGGCGCAACCGCTACTGCATCTACGGCTCGGGCGATACCAATGAGCCCGCCCGGCTGGATGCCCAGTTGCGCGAGGCATTCATCGCCCGGCGCTCAGACACCACTCCGGTCAGTTCGCAGGGCCCGACATAGCCATACTGTAGACGATGTAGATAATCACAAAGGCGACGATGACACCGGCCAGCGACATGGCGAGTACCCGGACATTCATCTTGCGCGGACTGGCCTGGCGTACTTCGGTTGTGCTTTTGTGCGGATCATAGGTTTCCATAAGTTCTCTCCCAAAAGCCTCGTGAATCCAACGCCTGCCGGCTGGCAGGGTTCCGCGGGGCTTGACGCAGCGGGCGCGGCGGCCGACCTTCCGGCATGACCACCAGAAAGACCGAAACCATGACCACCCCCGCCCTCCTCACCCGCATGATCATGGCCGGACAGGGCAAGGAACCGGCGGATCTGGTGATCCGCAATGTCGGCATGCTGGACGTCATCACCGGGGCGATCACCACCACCGACATCGCCATCGTGGCCGATCGCATCGTTGGCACCCATGCCCGCTATGAGGGCAAGGTCGAGCTGGACGGCACCGGCCGTTTCGCCGTTCCCGGTTTCATCGACACGCACTTGCACATCGAGTCCTCGCTGGTTATCCCGCTTGAATTCGACCGCTGCGTCCTCCCCCATGGCGTGACCACGGCCCTCTGCGATCCACACGAGATCGCCAATGTTCTCGGCGCCGAGGGCATTCGCTATTTCCTCGACAGTTCCGAGCACACCATCATGGATGTGCGGGTCAACCTCTCCTCTTGCGTGCCGGCAACGCCATTCGAGACCGCAGGCGCCCAGCTCGAAATAGAAGACTTGCTGCCCTTCCGCAGCCACCCCAAGGCCCTCGGCCTTGCCGAGATGATGAACTTTCCTGGCGTGCTCAATGCTGACCCCGGCATTCTTGCCAAACTCGTCGCCTTCCAGGACAGCCACATCGACGGTCACGCCCCCCTGCTGCGGGGTATGGGGCTCAATGGCTATCTCGCCGCCGGCATCCGCACAGACCATGAAGCCACCAGCGCCGCCGAAGCGCGCGAAAAGCTGGCCAAGGGCATGGCCATTCTCATTCGCGAAGGCTCGGTGTCGAAAGACCTCGTGGCCCTCGCCGAAATTCTCGACGAGAACACCTCCGCCTTCGTCGCGCTCTGCACCGACGACCGCAACCCGCTCGACATCGCCGAGGAAGGTCATCTCGACAGCTCCATTCGCCGCCTGATCGCCATGGGCCGGCCGCTGCATCACGTCTATCGTGCCGCCAGTCACTCCGCCGCCCGGATTTTCGGCCTTCGGGATCGTGGCCTCCTCGGCCCCGGCTGGCGCGCCGATATCGCCATTGTCGACAGCCTCGAAGATTGCCGCGTGTCAGACGTGATTGCCGCCGGCCGCGTCGTCGCGCCCGCCCTCTTTGAAACCCGCGGCACCGTCACGCCGGTGGGCCTCACTTCGGTCAAGGCCAAGCCGGTCACCGCAGAAGCCTTCATCACCGAACCCAAGCCCGGCCAGAACCGCGTACCTGTCATCGGCGTCAAGCCGGGCCTGATCCTCACCTTCCGCGAGGAAGCCTCACTCGCCTCATCCGACAAGGGCCTGCAACCCGACCTCGAGGCCGACGTCATCAAGGTCGCCGTCATCGAACGCCACGGCAAGAACGGCAATATCGGCCGCTCCTTCGTCACCGGCTTCGGCCTCAAGCGCGGCGCCATTGCGTCGTCGGTCGGGCACGACAGCCACAACATCACCGTCGTCGGCGCCACCGACGAGGACATGGCCGTCGCCGTCAATCGGCTCATCGAACTGGGCGGCGGCTTCGTCACTGCCGACGGCGGCAAGGTTACGGCAGAACTGGCCCTGCCCATCGGCGGGCTCATGAGCCTCAAAAACTTCGAAGACGTGGCGCACGACCTCCACCATCTGCGCGATGCGGCGAAGGCGCTCGATTGCGTCCTGCCCGAGCCGTTCCTGCAGGTCGCCTTCCTTGCTCTGCCGGTCATTCCGCACCTCAAGATGACCGACCGTGGACTCTTCGACGTCGACAAGTTCGATTTCGTGAGCTGATCCATGGGCCTCGCCTCGCTCTATCTTGCCTGGGTCGAAGACCTGCCGCCCCGGCTCAATGGGGTGACCAAGACGCGCGGCATTTCCCTCACCATGGATGACGGCGTCATCCTCAAGACCGACCACTATGCGCCCCGCGCCGATGGTCCCCACCCGACCATTCTCATGCGCCTGCCCTATGGGCGGCGCGGGTTCAGCGCCATCTGCGAGGCCTATGCCGAGCGCGGTTTCCACGTAGTCATCCAGGCATGCCGCGGCACCGAGCGCTCCGGCGGCGAATTCGACCCCTTCGCCAATGAGCGCGCCGATGGCCTCGCCACGCTCAACTGGATCAAGGCCCAGCCCTGGTTCGATGGCCGCATCGGCCTCACGGGCCCCAGCTATCTCGGCTACGCGCAATGGGCCATCTCCGACGCCCTGCCACCCGTGGCCGCCATGGCAACCAAGGTCACGACCTCCAATTTCCGTCCCGTCGTCTTCCCCTCCGGCGCCTTCCACCTCAATCTCTGGCTCTCCTGGGTGCAGGTCATTGAGGGCCTGCGCAATCGCCCACTCGCGACTGCCGCTCGCATGTTCTCCGGCGTCATCGAGCGCCGGACCGATCGCGCCGCCGCCGTCCTGCCGCTTGTCGAGGCCGACAAGGTCGCCGTCGGCCACAAGGTCGGCTTCTGGCGCGACTGGTTCGAGCATGCCATCGGCAATGATGCGTTCTGGGCGGAGATTGATCACAGCGACCGCATTTCCAGCACGACCCCACCGGTACATTTCATCTCCGGCTGGTACGACTTCATGGTCGATCCACTGCTGGCCGACTATCAGCGGTTGGTGGAGCTCGGCCACACGCCCTACCTCACCATCGGCACCTGGTTTCACATCGCCGAGGAATTGCAGCGCGACAACCTGCGCGAAACCCTGTTCTGGATGCGCGCCAAGCTCCTCGGCGACGACTCGGGCCTGCGTAAAAATCCGGTGCGCATCCACATCTCGGGCGAAAACAACTGGTATGAGTTCGACCGCTATCCGCCCGGCCCGCCGTCACCCGTCAATTTCTCGATCGCTGCCGACCGGCAACTGCTCGACGGCACCGGCGCACAAGAGGGCAGCGACACCTACCGCTACGATCCCAACGATCCCACGCCCAACCTCGGCGGCGCCATCTTCGCCTTCACCGGCGCCGGCGCTGTCGACAATGCCCCGCTCGAAGCGCGACCGGACGTCCTCACCTATACCGGCACCCCACTCCTCCGCCCTCTGACCATCATCGGCCAATGTCACGTCCGCATCCACGCCCGGGCGAGCCTGCCCCATTGCGACTTCTTCGTGCGCCTTTCCGACGTTAGTTCGGATGGTGTCTCGACCAATATCTGCGATGGTATGTTGCGCGTAACCCCGGAAACGCCACGCAACGAAGACGGCTCCTGGTCGCTGACGTTCCCGCTGCACGCCACGGCCCACAGCTTCCTCGCCGGCCACCGCCTGCGCCTGTTGATCGCCTCCGGCGCCCACCCGCGCTACGCGCGCAATCACGGCACCAGCGAGCCGATCAGCACCGCCCAAACCCTGCTCGCCAACGACATCGAGATCGTGCGCGATGGCACCGGCATCACGCTGCCGTCTTTCGATTTAACATGACATTGACTATCACCATTTAATCCCGTAGTGCCCCCAGACCATTTGAGGGAACAAGCACCATGGAAGAAAAATCAGTCCTGCAACCAACCGGCGACGACGCCCGCCGTCAGGCCAAGACCATGATCCGCTCGGCCCGCTTTGGCGCGCTGGCAACGCTCGATCCCGAAACCGGCGCCCCGCAGGTAACGCGCGTCGGCGTCTCCACCGATTTCGACGGCGCCCCCACCCTGCTGATCTCCGGGCTCGCTGCGCATTTCCCGGCGCTCAAGGCCGATGGTCGCTGCTCGCTTCTCCTCGGCGAACCCGGCAAGGGCGACCCGCTGGCCTATGCCCGCATGTCCATTGCCGCCAATGCCAATATCCTTGAGCGCGACGATGCCGACAGCCAGCGCATCGCGGCGCGCTATCTCGCCCATCAGCCCAAGGCGAAGCTCTATGCCCAGCTGGGCGACTTCCGCTTCGTTCGCCTCGAACCGCTCTCGGCAAGCCTCAACGGCGGCTTCGGCAAGGCCTTTGCCATGACCGCCGCCGACCTGCTTTCCAATGCCGATCCTGCCCTTGCCGCGGCCGAAGCCAGCGCAATCGAGCATATGAACGAAGATCACTCCGAGGCCATCGACCTCTACGCCCGCCATTTCGCCAAGGCGCCATCGGGCAAGTGGGGCCTCACCGGCATCGACGCCGAAGGCATCGACATCGCCAATGGCGACGATATCAGGCGCATCTTCTTCGAAAAGCCGATCACCGTTCCCCAGGACATGCACATGATCCTGGTCCAGATGGCCCGCGCCGCCCGCGTCGCCTTCATGGAAGTCTGACCTAGTCAGATCGCCAAATAGAAACTAGATATGCCCCCGCTTTATTTGGGGGCATATCATGTCATCGTTTGGAAATTCAGGCATGCCGGCAAAGTTCCGGTGTGATTTCGGGCTCGTTGAGACCATCGGCCAGGTTATTATCTGGATCGTTTTGAGCATTGTTACGCTCGGTCTCGCGCTGCTCGTATTCCCTTATTATTTCAACAAGGCCGTGCTCAACCGCACTGAAGTCATCGACGCCAGCGGCAAGGCAATCGGAAAGCTCGATTGCCAATTCAACTTGGGCTCATCTATCGGCCACGTGATCATCTGGTTTCTGCTGATCATCGTGACGCTGGGTATCGCTGCCTTCTTCTACGCTTACAGAATTCTGCGCGTACTGCTCAACGACACCCGCATCGTCTACTACTAATCCCAATAAAAATCCCCGCTTCCGCGGGGATTTTTGTAACTGACCTACTTCGCGTCGCGCGCCTTCACCTTGCGGCGTGCGGCGTGGAGCAGCGGCTCGGTATAGCCGCTCGGCTGGTCGGCACCCTTGAGCGCCAGATCAAGCGCCGCCTGGAAGGCCACCGACTGATAATTCTCGGCCATCGGCCGATAGATCGGGTCGCCCTCGTTCTGCTGGTCGACAACCACTGCCATGCGCTCGAAGGTGGACGTGACTTCGTCACGGCTCACGAGCCCATGGCGCAGCCAGTTCGCCACGGCCTGCGAGGAAATGCGGCACGTCGCGCGGTCTTCCATCAGGCCGACATTGTTGATGTCCGGAACCTTGGAACAGCCAACACCCTGCTGCACCCAGCGCACGACATAGCCCAGAATACCCTGGGCATTGTTCTCCAGCTCGCGCGTGATTTCCTCGCGGCTCAGCGAATAGGGCACCTGCACCGGCATCGAGAAGAGATCGGAAAGCGACGGCACGGCCTGGTTATGGCGGCGCGTTTGTGCTTCGAAAACGTCGACCTGGTGGTAGTGCAGCGCATGCAGCGTCGCGGCCGTCGGCGACGGCACCCAGGCTGTGTTTGCACCGGAATTCGGGTGCCCGATCTTGGCATCCATCATGGCAGCCATGTCGTCGGGCCGGGCCCACATGCCCTTGCCGATCTGCGCCTTGCCCGAGAAGCCGCAGGCAAGCCCGATCAGCACATTGCGATCTTCATAGGATGAAATCCAGCGCTCCGACTTGATCTCATCCTTGCGCAGCACCGCGCCAGCTTCCATCGAGGTGTGGATTTCATCGCCCGTACGGTCAAGGAACCCGGTATTGATGAAAAACACCCGCTGCCGCGCTTCATAGATCGCGGCCTTGAGATTGGCCGAGGTGCGACGCTCCTCATCCATGATGCCGATCTTGATGGTGTTGGGCTTGAGGCCCAGGAACGTTTCGACCGACGCAAAGATCGCGCAGGCGAAAGCCACTTCTTCCGGGCCGTGCATCTTCGGCTTGACCACATAGGTCGCGCCGGTGCGCGAATTGTTGCCCTTGTCGTGCATGGCGCAGAGGGCAGTCACCGCCGCATCCATCAGCCCTTCGCCGACGGCCTTGCCGTCGAGCAGCACGGCGTCGGTCGTCATCAGGTGGCCGACATTGCGCACCAGCAGCAGCGAACGGCCCTTGAGCACCAGTTCGCCGCCATTGACGTCCTTGTAGACGCGGTCCGCCTTGAGCTTGCGGGTAACGGTCTGCCCGCCCTTCTCGAAGGTGTCTTCCAGCGTCCCGGTCATCAACCCGAGCCAGTTGCGATAGACGCCAACCTTGTCCTCGGCGTCGACAGCAGCAACGGAGTCTTCGCAGTCCTGGATGGTCGTCAGCGCCGACTCGACCACAACGTCGGAAAGGCCTGCCTTGTGCAGGGAACCGATGGGGCTCTTTGGATCGATCACCAGAATGATATGCAGGCCATTGTGGCGCAGCACGACTTCGCCGCGCTCTTGATTCCCACCATAGCCAACGAAAGCCGCGGCATCGCGCAGGCTGATCCGACCGGCAGCCGTATCGGCCACAAAACGGCGCACCTCGCCTTCCTTGACCACGTGATAGCCGGTCACATCGGCATGGCTGCCGGAGGCAAGCGGCACGCTTTCATCAAGGAATTTTGCCGCCCGAGCCACCACAGCCGCAGCACGAGCCGCATTAAGGCCCTTGCCCGGTGCCAGCTCGCCATCGCGCGAAATGGCGTCGGTGCCATAAAGCGCATCATAGAGGCTGCCCCAGCGGGCATTGGCTGCGTTCAGCGCATAACGCGCATTGGAGACTGGCACGACGAGCTGCGGGCCACAGACGCTGGAGATTTCCGGATCGAGATTTTCTGTCTCGATGGTGAAGTCGGCGGGTTCCGGCACCAGATAGCCGATTTCCTTGAGCAGGAATTCGTAGCCCTGAACATTGTTCGAAACCGGACCATACCTGTGGTGCCATTCGTCGATCTGACTCTGCAGGTCATCGCGCCGGGCGAGGAGACGGGCATTGGTTGGGGCGTGTTCGCGCACAAGCGCGGCAAAACCGTCCCAGAACTGATCGGCCGAAACGGCAAGTCCCTTGAGCGCTTCTTTCTCTACGAAATCCACCAGCAACGGGTGCACGGAAAGGCCGGATTTCGTCAGATAGTCGCTCATGCCATTGAGTCCCAAAGTAACAGGTTGGCGACAGCTTTAGGCCATCGCACAGCGGGTCACAACCCGCCTAACGTTGACTTCGCCCTTGCACCAGCCACATAGACCTCGGCAATGGCGCGATCATCGCCCAAAGTCTGCAATAGAAACAACTCCTCGGCCAGTGTCTCGACCGTCGTCATGCGCATCCGCATAGTCGGCGTCGCCCGCGCGTCGAGAACGACCAGGTCCGCAGCCCGACCCACTGCTACGCTGCCGATGGCGTCAGCCAGCCCCAACGCCTCGGCATTGCCACGCGTCGCCAGGTGGAAAGAGGCGAGCGGATTGAAGCGCTGACCGCGCAGTTGCAGCACCTTGAACCCTTCGTCCATCGTACGGAGCATCGAGAAACTCGTCCCGGCCCCGATGTCCGTCGCGAGGCCGATACGCACTCCCTGCTTCAGCAGGCGCTCGCGGTCGAAGAGCCCAGAGCCCAGAAAGAGATTGGAGGTCGGGCAGAACACCGCGACCGCCCGCGCTTCGGCAATCGCGTGGGTCTCGCGATGATTGAGGTGGATGGAGTGGCCCAGCAGCGTCCGCTCGGTCAGTAGCCCATAGCCCTCATAGATGCCCGTATAGTCCGGCGCATCGGGATAGAGCTCCATGGAATAGCTGATCTCGGCGTCGTTCTCGCTGAGATGTGTCTGCACGTAGCAGTCAGTATGTTCGGCGACGAGCGCCTGCGCCGCCGCCATCTGCTCGGGCGTTGAAGTGATGGCGAAGCGTGGCGAGATGGCATAGAGCCCCCTGCCCCGGCCATGCCAACGGGCAATCAGCGCCTTGGTGTCGTCATAGCTCGATTGCGCCGTGTCCAGCAGGTCTTCCGGCGCATTGCGATCCATCATCACCTTGCCGCCGACCATCAGCATGTTGCGCCGCTGCGCCTCGGCAAAGAACGCATCGACCGAGCGCGGATGGCTCGAGCAATAGGCGACGGCCGTGGTCGTACCGTGCCGGATCAGCGCATCGTAGAAATCGACTGCCACCGCATCGGCATGCCCCTGTTGCGAGAATTTCTGTTCCTCGATGAAGGTATAGCCGTTGAGCCATTCGAGCAGCGAACCGGCATAGGAAGCCATCATCTGGCTCTGCACATAGTGCAGATGCATATCGATGAAGCCGGCCATGATCAGGTTCGGCCGGTGGTCGACGATCACCGCCCCGGTCTTTTCCGCCGCGGCGAAGTCGCCAACCGCGACTATAACCCCGCCCTCGATGCTGACCGCACCATCCTCGAGATAGAGAAAGCTCTCCCTATCCTCGATGCCTTCCGGCGCGCGATGAAAGCTCAGCACGCGCCCGCGCAGCAGCGTACGGCTCATGAGCGCGAACCCTCGCGGAACCACTCGACCAGCAGCGCCCGCTCCTCCGCCGTCATTTCGGTAACATTGCCCGGCGGCATGGCATGGGCATAGCCGGCCTGAATGGCGATATCCTTGGCGTGATTGGCGATGGCCACGTCATTGTCGAGAATGACGTTCTTCGGCGCTTCGTATACGCCCGGCCACACCGGCTCGGCCGTGTGACACATGCCGCACCGCGTCTGCACAGTCTGGCTTGCGAGCGCGAAATGCTCGGTCGCCATGAAGCGCTCGCCCGTGGCGCTGGCCAGCGTCTCGGTATCCGCCCCCGGCAGTTTCGGGGCCGTCGAAAGCCAGGCGATGATGAGGAACAGGACAACCGCGACGCCCCAGGTCCAGTGCGGATTGCCCTTCCGCGCATGGCGCGTGTTGAAATAGTGCCGGATGACCACGCCGACGAGGAAGATCAGCGAGGCGATGATCCAGTTCCACTGCGTGGCAAAGGCCAGCGGATAGTGGGACGAGAGCATGAAGAAGATAACGGGCAGCGTCAGGTAGTTGTTGTGCAGCGATCGCTGCTTGGCGATCTTGCCATACTTGGCATCGGGCACCTTCCCCGCCTTGAGGTCGGCCACCACGATCTTCTGGTTAGGAATGATGATCATGGCCACGTTCGCCGCCATGATGGTCGCGGTAAACGCGCCCATATGCAGCATGGCCGCCCGCCCGGTGAAAAGTTGCGTGTAGCCCCAGCTTGCCGCCACCAGAATGGCGAACAGCACCAGCATCAACCCGGTGGTCGATTGACCGATCGGCGACTTGCAGAGCGTGTCATAGAGCACCCAGCCCAACACGATCGAGCCGACAGAGAGCAGGATCGCGCCCCAGCTCGGAATGTCGAGCACATTGCGATCGACGAGATAAATATCGGCACCAACATAATAGATCAGCGCCAGCAGCATCGCGCCGCTCATCCAGGTCCAGTAGCTCTCCCACTTGAACCAGGTCAGGTGCTCCGGCAGAAACTCAGGCGCCACCAGGTATTTCTGGATGTGGTAGAAGCCCCCGCCATGCACCTGCCACTCCTCGCCATGCGCCAGCGGCGGCAGGCTCGGCGTCTTGCGCAGCCCAAGATCAAGCGCGATGAAATAGAAGGACGACCCGATCCAGGCGATGGCGGTGATGACGTGCAGCCAGCGCACGGCAAACATCAGCCATTCATAAAAAATCGCATAATCGGGCATTCTCTCACCTCAACCACAGCGCCTTCCCTCGCCCCTTGCGGGAGAGGAACAGATTTTCTGCGTCCAGCAGAAAATCAAGGTGAGGGGTCTCTGTCCTCCGCAGAGGAATGACTGGAAAGGTCGCGTACCCCTCATCCGCCCTTCGGGCACCTTCTCCCGCAAGGGAGAAGGTAATCACCGAAATTTGGGCGGCTCACGTAAAAAGGGGCAGGCGTGCGCCCGCCCCCCATAGTCGCGTCAGAAACCAGCGTTACGCCGGCTGTTCGACGCCTTCGACATACCAGTCCATCGACAGCAGTTCGGCATCGGTCATGGTCACACCGGCGGCGACGCGTTCGGTGCCGGTATTGTCCTTGATCGGGCCGGTGAAGATGTGGA
>NZ_JAFKHD010000110.1 GCF_017307565.1 Devosia sp. | reverse complement strand
CCGCTTTGTCGTCTTCATCACCGGCGCCACGTCGGGCTTTGGCGAAGCTGCCGCTCGCCGCTATGTCGCCGCCGGTGGCAAGGTGATCGCAACCGGCCGCCGCAAGGACCGCCTCGAAAAGCTGCAGGCCGAACTCGGCGCCGAAAACTGCCACATCATCGAGCTCGACGTGCAGGATCGCGCCGCGATGGAAAAGGCCATTGCCGAAATCCCCGCGCCCTTCAACGAAATCAATATCGTCCTTGCCAATGCCGGCCTCGCACTTGGCCTTCAGCCCGCCGCCGAAGCCGTGCTCGATGATTGGGAGACTATGATCTCAACCAATATTTCGGGCCTCGTCTACACCGTGCGCCTGCTCCTGCCCGGCCTCATCGCCCGCGGCGGCGGCCATGTCGTTACCCTCGGCTCGGTGGCCGGCGAATATGCCTATCCCGGTGGCTCGGTCTATGGCGCGACCAAGGCTTTCGTAAAGCAGTTCGCGCTCAACCTGCGCTCGGACCTGCAGGGCAAGAATGTCCGCGTCACCAATATCGAGCCGGGCCTGACCGAAACCGAATTCTCGCTCGTTCGCTTCAAGGGCGACGAGGGCAAGGCCGCCGCGCCCTATTCCAAGACCAAGGCCATGAATGCCGACGACATAGCCGAAAGTATCTTCTGGGCCACAACGCTCCCGGCTCATGTCAACATCAACAAGATCGAGCTGATGGCCACCACGCAAGCCATCGGGCCTTTCGACATATTCCGCGAAAGCTGACAGGCTCGGTCAAAACGGGCAGTATGCGGCCGATTGTGGAGGACCTCATGCTGCCCCGCCTGCTTCTACCCCTGCTCGTCGCCCTCGTGCCCGGCGCCGCCCTTGCTGCGCCCGTGTCGCTGAAATCCATCAACGACACCTGCATTGAATCCGAACTGCAGAACTGCACCGTCGCGGCATCGGGCTTCGTCGCTCCCCAGGATACGACCCGCCTCGCCTACCAGATTCAGCGCGGCGTCGATGAATATGACGGCATCGCCGGTGGCGTCGTCGTCTTCTCCGAGGTCGATGGCAAGTGGGAACTGCTGGCCAAGGATTTTTCTGGCGTCTGGTATCAGCTGCCGCGCCTCTCTGAAGCTGAGCCGATCGTGTTCCATGTGCCAGGCGTGACCGCCGGCACCGGCTCGTTCAACGCCGACCTGCTGTTTGAATTCGTCCTGCCCGAGAGTACCGAACTGCCCCACTGGCAGCGCGTCGACATGGACAGCTGGTGGGAAGCCATCGATGGCAAGCTGCCCAAAGGCCTCGAAATCTGGAAGGGCGTTTCCTACGATTTCGGCGAGGCTTATTGGGGCCAATACGTCGCCCGCACCAGCCTCTGGCAGGAAACCGACGGCAATTGCTGTCCGACGGGTGGCTCGGCGGTGATCCACTTCACCATCGAGGACGGCGCACTGAAAGCCGGCTACGTGGACTACGAGGAGCCGAAGGCGGAGGCAGAGTAGCCGCCACACACCCATCAAAAGGGGGAGGTGCTGCGCTGTTGGAGGGGTGGCTCCGGCCTAAAGCCCCAAAAACCGCATCGTATCCGGATCAACCGGAATCCCCTCAGCCTTCCGCCGATCCATCTCTTCCCACTCACGATCCCCCGGCGCCATCACACGCCCGCCTTCGCGCACCCGCGACCCGCGCAAACTCTCGAGATAGCTGCCTATAGCCGCAGCAAATACCGCGCGCCCGGCGAACTTGTCGGGATCGATCACCAGCACGAAATGCCCCATGTTCCGCGGCGTCGAAATATCGTCGCCGCCATACATCGGGATAAAATCTGGATCGAGCGTCGCGCCTGTAAGAAGCGCCGAGAACAGCGTCGCCACGCCAGCTAGTGCCGCGCCCTTGTAGCCATAGTCGACCCCACCGAGGGGCAGCAGCATGTCCGCCTCATGTGGATCGGTCGTCGGCTGCCCATCCGGCGTCGCCGCAACACCCTCTGGAAGCACCTTGTCGAGCGAACGATGCAGCAGCACGCGATTGAGCGGAATGGACGAGGTCGCCATGTCGAGCAGCCACGGCCGCGCATTCGGCACCGGCGCCGCGAAAGCCAGCGGATTGGTGCCATGGAATTTCTGCGCCCCATCATAGAGCGCCACCATGGAGTCGGTATTGGTCGTCGCAAAGGTCACAAACCCCTGCTCCGCCCCCGCCAGCGCATAGGCACCCGCAGCGCCGAGATGCGAGGAGTGCTTTATGCCCACCGCCCCGACACCGGCCTGCCGCGCCAGCTCGATCCCGACCTCGACTGCCCTATAGGCCGCATAGTGCCCGAGCCCATCATCGCCATCGACCATCGCGCTCCCCGCGCCCCGGCTTTCCACCTTCAGCTGCGGGTTCTTGTTGAGCCGCCCGCCACCCAGCATCTTGCAATAGTGGTCGGTCAACCGCACGCCATGGCTATCAACGCCCACCAACGACGCGTGGATCATCGCCTTGATCGCCGCGGCCCGCGAAGCCTCGCTCGCCCCCGCCTCGGCCAATCGCGCCTCAACGCGGCTCCGCACCAGATCCTCGGCAAAGCGCGGCGTGTTTTCAATGTCCATTGGTCTCTCCCTCACCCCGTTTTAGCCACGGGGTCCGCAAGGCGAAAGCCGAAACCTCCCCCGTCGTCATTGCCCGGCCTGTTCAGGCAATCCACCTCTCCGCGCACTTTTAGTTGGCACCTCTGGCCGGTCTCGCTATTCTCGACCCAAAGTTGAGACCAGCCCCATGCCCAAAGCCCCCGATCAGACTACCAACGACCTTTGGCACGTCGTCGCCGCGACCGAAGAACTTGCCATCGGCCTCGTCGAAACGACGCTCCTTCTCGATCGCCGCATCGCCCTGACGCGCGGGCTCGACGGCGAGCCGGTCGTGTGGCTCGCAAGCGACGAGGAAAACGGCGACGAGATCGACGCCGAAACCGTGCTCGATCGCCTCCCCGTCCGCACCGCCTATGGCTACACCTGGACTTGTCTGGGCACCCCTTCGGCCGAGCTTTTCCCGATCCCGGAATATGCTGAACCCGACCGCACCAATATGAGCTGCGGCTCCATCGGCATTCACGTCTCCGCCCCCCGCGCCGTCGAAAATTTCCTCGACATGGGTCACTTCCCCTATGTCCATACCGACATTCTGGGCTCTGAGCCGCACACCGAGGTCAAGGAATACGACGTCGAGGTTTCCGAAGAACGCGACGAAGTGCTGGCCACCAAGTGCAAGTTCATCCAGCCCATGGCCGCCAAGTCGGCCACCGGCGCGATGGAAGTCGAATACGTCTATCGCGTGCCGCACCCCTTCTGCTCGGTGCTCTACAAGTCATGCCCCGAGGATGAAAACCGCCGCGACGTCATCGGCATTTTCCTCCAGCCGATGACCGAAGAGACCTGCCGCGCGCATCTACTGCAGTCGATGATCGACTCCTATTCGACCATCACAGACCTGCGCCGCTTCCAGCAGACCATTTTCGGCCAGGACAAGCCGATCCTCGAAAACCAGTATCCCAAGAAACTGCCGCTCGACCCGCGCTCGGAAACTCCGATCCGCGCCGACAAATCGGCCATCGCCTATCGCCGCTGGCTGAGCCAGAAGGGCATCACCTACGGGGTTATCCCCCAAGCGAGCTGATCTTTCTTCACCTCTCCCTCTGGGGGAGAGGTCGGCGCAACGCGCCGGGTGAGGGGGCCTTTTCAGGTGCCCGAGTGT
>NZ_JAFKHD010000109.1 GCF_017307565.1 Devosia sp. | reverse complement strand
GTCATTACCGCCAATGCGGCAGCGGGTGGCCCGACCGGCAATGGCCTCTTTGTTGCCAATGGCGGCACGCTGCTCCTCAATACGACGCTCAACGCCGGCCTCCCCCTGAGCGGCCAGACAGGGTCGTACTCGGACATGCTGATCGTCGATGGCACGCAGCTGGGAACCGGGGCAACGGCGATTAGCGTTTTCAACAAGGGCGGTCTTGGCGCCGTTACTGCCGGCAATGGCATTGCGCTGGTGGAAGTGCGCAACAAGACGCTTTCTCAGCCTGGCGTTTTCGTACTGAACGGCGATTTTGTTTCCAATGGCCAGCAAGCGGTCGCGGGAGGGCTCTATGCCTATGCCCTGCAGCAGAACGGCGTGGGAGCTGACGCCAATGATGGCAACTGGTACTTGCGCTCCCTGGTAGGTCCAAACGGCTCTACGCCGCTCTATCAGCCTGGCGTAGCGCTTTACGAGGCTTACCCGGCCATTCTGCGGCGCTTGAACACCCTGCCCACCTTCCGCCAGCGCGTCGGTGAGCGCTATTACGATCCGGCCAACCGTGCGACCGGCGATGGTCAAAGCCGCCCCGCGGGCGGTGTCTGGGGACGTCTGGAAGCGGGACGGGACTATTCCGATCCAGGCCTGACCGCGAGCGGCACCAGCTTCGAGACGACCGGGTTGCGCATGCAAGTGGCGGCCGACGGCCTCCTGCACGAAAGTGCCCAAGGCAAACTTATCGCCGCCCTCACCGCCCAATATGGCACATCACACTCCACGGTTTCTTCTGCGTACGGCACCGGCACCGTTGGTGCGACCACTTATGGGCTGGGCGGAACTCTCAGCTGGCTCGACGGCAGCGGATTTTACGCCGACGGTCAACTGGGAGTGAACTGGTATGATAGCGACCTTTTCTCGAACGAGTTGAGGCGCGCTGTTGCCCGCCAGAACAGCGGTATGGGCCTGGCAACCAGCATCGAAGTGGGCCAGGATCTCTGGCTCGACGATCACTGGAAACTCACGCCGCAGGCTCAGTTGATCTACTCAAACACAATGTTCGACTCGTTCAGCGACTCTTACGGCGCCACGGTTACTGCCCTTGGTGGTGATAGTTTGCGTGGCCGACTGGGGCTGGCCGCCAACTATCTGAACACCTGGCAGGACAGTGCAGGCGAGACGTCCAGTCTCGATACGACAGCTATCGTCAATGTCTACAACGAGTTTCTTCCTACGGGTGAGGTTCAGGTTGCAGGCACACGCCTCGGTGGCCGTAGCGATAGCTTGTGGGGCGGTATTGGGCTGGGCGCCACCTACGCCTGGGCCGACGGAAAATACAGCCTCTATGGCGATGTTTCGGCCAGTACTGGCCTGGCCAATTTCGGCTCCAGCGCCACCCTCCACGGAGCCCTGGGCCTAAAGGTACGGTGGTAGCGCGTAGCGCGACCAAGCCCCGCGACCTCCGCCTACAGCAGCAGGCGGAGAGTTGGGACGTCACCCGCTCGGCAAAGAAATCATGGCGCCACGGGGTTCCGGCAGATTAGGCGGCATGCGGCGCCAAAAACAGCCGGATTACCAGGCCGATCGCGGTTACCGCAAGAACGCCCGCAATCCAGAGCCCGACGAACCAGATCATGTTCTGCATTTGAGGTCGGCTCATCAGTGATAGCCCTCCTCCGGATCAAGCTTGCCTCGGAAAACCCAATAGGCGTAGCCGGTATAGGCAAGGATCGTGGGAATGAGCACGGCAGCGCCGGCAAGCAAAAACAGCAGCGACGACTCCGGAGCGGCGGCGCTCTCGATCGTCAGGGCCCCTGGTACGATGTAGGGAAAAAAGCTGATACCGAGGCCCACGAAGCTGAGGACGAAAAGACCTAGCGCGGCGAGAAATGGTTGCAGATGCCTGTCCGTCCGCAAGCCATACCGCAGGGCGCCGCCGCACAGCGACAGTAGCAGCGGCACGAAGGCGGAGAAAAAGGTCGTGGGCCAGCCAAACCATCGCTCGAAATAGATGGGATTGATGAAGGGCGTCCATAGCGAAACCGCGGCGATCAGCGCCAACGTGATAATATTTAAGGCGCCGGCAAGGCGTTTGGCACGATGCTGCACATCGCCCAGCGTCTTGAGATTGAGCCAACACGCTCCCAGCAGCGCGTACCCGACGACCACCGCAACCCCGGTCAGGACGCTGAACGGGGTGAGCCAGTCCCACCAACCGCCGACATATTCCTTGTTTTCGATGGCAATGCCCTGCACGAGGGCACCAAGAGCAATCCCCTGTGTGAACGCCGCTAGCGTGGAGCCGATCCAGAAGCCATGGTCCCAATAGCGGGAGCCGCGCCGGGTACGCCAGCGGAACTCGAATGCGACGCCACGGAAGATCAGCCCGAGCAGCATTATGATGATCGGAATATAGAGCGCCGGCAGCACCGCGGAATAAGCTGCGGGAAAGACCGCCATGAGCCCCCCGCCCCCAAGAACCAGCCAGGTTTCGTTGCCATCCCATACCGGCGCGATCGAATTGGTCATGAGGTCACGCGACTCCCGCTCTGGAAAGAACGGGAAGAGGATGCCGATACCGAGATCAAAGCCATCGAGGACGACATAGGCGAGGACCGAGAACGCAATGATGGCGGCCCAGATGGTGGGGAGATCAATCGGCATTGTGCAATCCTTCCCTGATGGCGAGTTCCTGTGCGGGACCGGGCGTGATGCCGGCGGCACGCTGTGGGGCCTTTTCGAGCTCGTGATCCTCCGAAAGGATGGGCGGACGACGGAACAGCCGGAAAAGGTAGAAAACGCCAGCGCCGAAGACGAGGAAGTAGACGATGACGAATGCAAGGAGTGATACGCCGACGGCTGGCGCGTCCACCGGAGAAAGGCTGTCGGCCGTGCGCATGAGGCCATAGACCGTGTAGGGCTGACGGCCGACTTCCGTGGTGTACCAACCGGCAAGCACGGCGACGAAGCCAGAGCCTCCCATGGGCACCGCCACCCGATGCAGCCAGCGGCTGGTGTAGAGTGTTTTCCGCAGACGCGCCCATAGCGACCAGACGCCCATGGCGAGCATCAGCATGCCGAGGCCAACCATCACCCGAAACGTTATGAAGGGGATCAAGGCCGGTGGACGATCTTCCCGGGCCCACTCCTTCAACCCCTTGATTTCCCCATCGAGCTCATGAGTCAGGATGAGGGAGCCTAGTTTCGGGATTTCGAGCGCAAAATGCGTGGTTTCCGCCTCGTCGTCAGGGATGCCGAAGAGGATGAGCGGTGCACCGTCTGTGTGGGTCTCGAAGTGCCCCTCCATAGCCGCGATCTTTGCGGGCTGATGTTCGAGCGTGTTGAGACCATGCAGGTCACCCACGAAGATCTGGATCGGGGTGAAGATAGCGGCCATCCACATCGCCATGGAGAACATGATGCGGGCCTGACGGTTCTCCCGATCCTTCAGCAAGTGCCAGGCACCGACGCCACCGACCGCGAAGGCGGTGGTGAGGAAAGCAGCAAGCACCGTGTGGGTCAGCCGGTAAGGAAACGAGGGATTGAAGACGATCGCCCACCAATCTTGAGGTATGAAGGCGCCTGTTGCGTCCACGCTGAAGCCTGCGGGCGTCTGCATCCAGGAATTGGCCGAGGTGATCCAAGTGGCCGAAATCAGCGTACCGATCGCCACCATGGCGACCGCGAGCATGTGTAGACCATCGCCAACGCGCTTTCGGCCGAAGAGAGCGATT
>NZ_JAFKHD010000108.1 GCF_017307565.1 Devosia sp. | reverse complement strand
CCAGGCTAGACTTTAGAGAACCTGAAGTCGTTCCTGCAGCTGCTGGCGGTACAGCTGTTGTCTGCCGTGACGGAAGCGATGGCGCGTCACGAGGTGGCACGGCAGGCAGTCCCTCATGGACCAGCGCATTGGCCTTATCGGTCGTTCTCACTGTTCCCAGTGTGCTAACGAATTCGCCACTCGTTTGCATGAGACGCGCACTCGCCTGCGACGAGTAGCCAAGGCCGAAAAAGAAGGCGCGCATATTTTATCCCCGGCCCCCGGCCAATTCACAGTCAGCTCAGGGTGAGCCGAAAATGTCGGTCTTCGGGAACCGGAGCGTACATTGGCTACGTGAGCACCGGAAGCGCAGAAGATCGACGTTTGCAGGCCACCATCAGCTGAATGTGGATTGGCCGTCAGAAGTCCAGGTCGGCATATCCCTTGCTCGGCTGCATGGCAACGACCCGGTCGTTGAGCAGCGTCCGGAAAGCGGGGCGGGATTTGAGGCGCGAATACCAGTCGCGGGTTTCGGCGGCCTTGGACCAGTCGATATCGCCCATATAGTCGAGCGTCGAAAGATGCGCGGCGAGCGCGAAATCGGCCAGGGTCATGTCGTCGCCCGCCAGCCACTTCCGGCTTGCCAGCAACCAGTTGAAATAGAGCATGTGCTCGGCCAGGTTCGCCTTGGCCGCACGCAGCACCGAAGGCTCGGGCGAGGCGCCCGGAATGTCGCGCTTGGCGATCTTTTCCTCGAACAGATAGCGGGTCACTTCATCGTTGAATTTTACCAGCATCCATTCGATCAGCCTCCACATTTCGGCCCGATCGAGAGGGTGGGTAGGCACGAGGCCACCCACGGTCTCAAGCGTGTAGATATCCTCGACCACATGGATGGATGCGAGAATGCCAATGATCGGCACATCGTCATCCGTCACCAGAATGGGCAGGGTCGCGGCCGGGTTGAGATCGAGCAGATGCGGCTCGCGCAGCCAGGGCTTTATCTCTTCGACGTCCAGCGGCACGCCATATTCGGCACACATGAGCCGGATGAGGCGCGAAGCTGGATCGAGAGGATAGTGCACGAGTGTCGGCATGAAGGGGACCCGGTTGACGCGAAGCTGGTCTGCTGCTCCCTCGCTTGGCGCAGTGGACGAACACCGATAAGAGAGTGGGCAAAATGGCCCATGAGACGAGTTAGGAGATCAGATGAACGCCGATCAAGGTCTTTTTGTGCCCCTTATTCTGGGAATTATTGAAGGCCTTACCGAATTCCTACCGGTCAGCTCTACTGGACACCTTTTGTTAGCAGGTCATTTCTTCGGCCTGACCCAGCCTGCGACCTTTGTGGTGCTGGTTCAGCTCGGCGCTATTCTGGCTGTTATCACCGTCTATTTCGCCAAGCTGGGCCTGCTCATCCGTGACGCCCTGACGGGAAAACCCCAGGCCTGGCAGTTCGCCCTCTCGGTGTTCCTTGCCTGTTTCCCGGCCGTCGTCGCCGGCGTGCTGCTGCGCGATTTCATCCAGGGCGATCTCTGGGGATCGGCGGCGCTGATCTGCTGGACGCTGCTGATCGGCGGCTTCATCCTGCTCATCGTCGACCGGCTCAAGCTCGAGCCAAAGTACGACGATATCTACACTTTTCCCTGGCACCTCGCCGTGATCATCGGCCTTTTCCAGGTACTCTCGCTGGTGCCGGGCGTATCGCGTTCGGGTTCGACCGTGGTGGGCGGCATGCTGTTCGGCGCGACCAAGCGCGCCGCGGCCGAGTTCACCTTCTTCATTGCCCTGCCGATCATGGTCGGCGCCTTCGGCTATGACCTCTACAAGAGCCGCGACCTCATCGATGGCTCGATTGCCCTCAACGTCGCGATCGGCTTTGCCGCCGCTTTCGTCGTCGGCGCCATCGTCGTCCGGTATCTGCTCAACTTCATCTCCCGCTACGGCTTTGCCCCCTTTGCCTGGTGGCGCATCGCGGTCGGGATTTTCGGGTTGATCGGGATTTATTTCTTCGGCCGCTAGGCCAGAAGAAGACTCCAGCGCCAAACAAAAAGCCCTCCCGGTCGGGAGGGCTTTTCATTTTCAGGGCCCGAAGCGCCTAGCGCCTGGCCGGATCGACGCCCTTATAGGTCGCCGGGATCGAGAAGTAGGAGCGCGGAATGTCGACGCCCTTTTCGACATCGTAGAGCGAGAAGGTCAGTTCCGACCCGCTCGGTTCAACCAGGCTCCACTGCGCCAGGTCCTTGGTCTCGACGTCGAAAATCAGCGACACCTGCACGGTGCCGGCCACGGTCTCGTCGATCACCGTGATGGCCATGTAGCCATCGGACAAGGTGACATCGATCACATTGGCATTGAGCAGGTCGATCTTGTCGCCGAGAAACTGGCGCAGCGGGATCGTGTCCTGGGGATAGGCGTAATAGGTCTCGTCCTTGCGGTTGAGCACATAGAAACCACGCCCCACCGAGACGATCTCTTCGCGGCTCGGCGGATTGTAGCGGAAACGCACCTTGTCGGGCCGTTCAAGGAAGAAGGTGCCCTCGGTCCGGCCGCCATTGGTGTCGATCTGCAGGAAGCGCCCAACCATGGTCTTGATCGCCGAATTATGCGCATTGATCTCGGAGATCAGCTGCTGTTCCTCGGGCGTCAGCGTCCTGCCCTGACCCAGGGCCGGGACGACAGGAGCCAGAGCGGCGGCAACACCAAGAAGCAGAACGTGGCGGCGGCGAATCATCGGCGGGATATCCTCGCGGGTTTTTAGTCTGATAAACTAACCTAGGAAGCAATTGCGGCAAGAGGTGGAAAGTTCCACCGGCCAAGAAGGGACGACAATGCGCAAATTGGTGATGAGCTTAACACTTGTTCTGGCGACGACATTGCCGGCCCTGGCGGCCCTGCCACCGCAATACCAGAGACGCGCTGAATTGACTGCAGTCCTCAATGTCGCGACCGAGACTTTGGGCATTGGCAATATCATCGACGCCATCGAATTGACCGGCCCCGATGTCTATGCCGTCCGCTCCGGCAGTTGCACGCTCACCGTGCGCATCGTCGATGCAGCAAAGGAACATGCGCCCGGCTGGGTCGGCCCCCGCGAGTTCGAGGCGGTGCCCGATCCGCTCGCCTGCTGAAACACAAAAGCCCCGGACACGGCCGGGGCTTTTTTCACATAGGTAAAATCACCTAGTAGCCGTCGGCATTGTTCCCGACGAGGATTTCGCGCTTGCCGGCATGGTTGGCCGGGCTGATGACGCCCTCGCGTTCCATCCGCTCGATCAGCGTTGCCGCCTTGTTATAGCCGATGGCGAGGCGACGCTGGACATAGGAGGTCGAAGCCTTCTTGTCCGTCAGAACGACATGGACGGCCTTGTCATAGAGCTCGTCGCCCGAGCCGGCATAGTCGTCGCCGCCACCGGACGAGCCGCCATCCATGCCGCCTTCGTCTTCGTCGGCCGTAACGGAATCAAGGTAATCCGGGGCGCCCTGGCTCTTGAGATGGTTGACCACCGCCTCGACTTCGCCATCGGACACGAAGGCGCCGTGGAGACGCTTGGTGCGACCGCCCGAGGCCATGTAGAGCATATCGCCATTGCCCAGCAGCTGTTCGGCGCCCTGCTCACCCAGAATGGTGCGCGAGTCGATTTTCGACGTCACCATGAAGGAGATACGGGTTGGGAAGTTGGCCTTGATCGTACCGGTGATGACGTCCACGGACGGACGCTGCGTGGCGGTCACGATGTGGATA
>NZ_JAFKHD010000107.1 GCF_017307565.1 Devosia sp. | reverse complement strand
GGTTTCGCCGATCGCCGGTGGCGATGGGAATCTCGAGACGGTGCTGGTGTTCAGCCGGGGGTAGTCCCTGCTCCAGTTCCATCGTCATTGCCGGGCTTGTCCCGGCAATCCAGCTCGCCTCCGCATGGACTACCGGGACAAGCCCGGTAGTGACGACAAAGAAATCCAAGGCTTACTGCTATACTCGCCAGGCGTCGAAACTACCGCCGGCGATCATGGCCCAATAGAGTTTTCCGGAACCGGTGCGGGCGACAGCGAGGCCAAACTCGGTGAATTTCGAGGAGAGCAGCGTGTTGCGGTGGCCCTGGCTTTCGAGCCAGCCGCCGATGACGTCGGGCAGGGTTTTATAACCCTTGGCGACGTTTTCCCCAACGGCGCCGAGATAGCCCGCTTCGGTGACGCGCTGACGCAGGGTGACGCCGAGATCGTGGCTGAGCGTATCCTTGCGCGCCATCAGGCGAGCCTGGGACAGGGCAGCGGTTTCAAGGCGCGGATTGTAGGTCCAGGGCGGGGCGCCATTGGCCTTTCGCGTGGCGTTGATGGCGGCGAGGATTTCGTCGCGCGTCAGGTCTTCCGGCCGGTTGGAGGTGGCGGCAGGGAGCGGCGGAATGGTGGCCGAGCAGGCCGAGAGCAGGCCAGCGGCGCCAAGGGCGAGGACGGCGCGGCGCGAAAAATTCGTCATCGAGAGAGTTCCGGTGCGATCAGGCAAGGTCGTAGGCACTGAGAAGGTGGGGCAGGCAGGCGAGTTGCCCGGCAATGGCATTGCCGTCTTCCAGATCCCAACAGGCAGAAAGCGCGGCGTGAGCGGCGGCCCAGCCGAGAATGCGCTTCCTGTTGTAGCCGAGGCGCTGGGAAAGGATATCGGCGCGGGCGGCGATGCGTTTTGGATCGGACGCGATCTTGTCGCCGCCCTGGGGGTTGATGAAGACATTGGCGGTTTCATAGGACGGGTCGCCCAGAATGCCCTTGGGGTCGATGGCGAGCCAGCCGCGATCCGAACTCATGATGTTGTCATGGTGCAGGTCGCCATGGAGCGGCACGATGGCGCTCGGCCGATCGAAAAGTTTCAGGGCAATGCCGGCGGCGCGGGCATAGAGATCGCGCGCGGTGTGGGGCCAGGCGCGCACGTCGGTATCAAAGAGCGTCTGGAAGCGATCGCGCAGGGGCTCAAGCCCCTCGGGGATATCGGGGCGCGGCTTGTGGAGGCTGGCGATGACCGTCGCAATAGCGATGGTGCCTTCGTCGTCGTGGCCGGCTCGGACGGGCTCGCCCAGTGTGCCGCCATCGAGCCATTCCATGAAGATGGTGTCGCCGTGGCTATCGAAGACCGTGGCAGCGCCATCGCCCTCGTACCACTGGAGCAGGCGCACGCCCCTGCCCTCTTCCTTCGATGCTTCAGGTTTGATGATTTTCAGCGCCGCGAAATTGCGGCCGTTCTGTTCGACACGATAGAGCCAGCTACGCGGTGTTTCGGCCACCGGCGTGGACTTGGTGAGGGACCAACGGATCATGGCGCGGCTAAGCGCGGTTTCAACAGGGGACTGATTCATCATGGCGCCATTAGAGCAGAAGGCGGCGTGCGATTCGACGGGTCAATCGCTGTTGGCGCGAGAAGGTGATGAAAGTGTGGTGGGATTTGGTGCGTGGGGTATCACCCCCACCCTTCCTCCCCCATCAAGGGGGAGGTGTCTGGCCGGTGGGCGGGACTAGATCCAGCCCAAAACGCGATGCTGCACCTCCCCCTTGATGGGGGAGGCTGGGAGGGCGTGATCCCAGGACCTACTTGATCCGATAAGCGTCCTTGGCCGCCTGATAGCTCAGGTGCTTGGCGATCTCTTCGGCCGACGATTTCGTAATCCGATTTTCGCCGACCCAGCGGCCGAGGAAGCCGCAGACTTCGCGGCGCCAGACGTCGTGACGGGCGGGGATGGAGAGGAGCGCACGAGTGTCGTCGTTGAAACCGGCGAGATTGTAGAAGCCGGCGGTTTCGACGACCTGATCGAGATAGCGGCGGATGCCCTGCGGCGAATCGTGGAACCACCAGGGCGGGCCGATCATCAGGCTGGGCCAATAGCCGGCCATGGGGGCGAGTTCGCGGGCATAGGTGGTTTCGTCGAGGACGAACATGATGAGCCGCAGGTTTGGCTCGTTGCCGCAGCGCGAAAGCAGCGCGCGGAGGCCGCCGACATAGTCGGTGGGGCCGGGAATGTCGGCGCCGAGATCGGGGCCGCGTTCGCCAAAAAGCAGCGGATCGGTATTGCGGCGCGAGCCGGCGTGGATCTGCATGACCATGCCGTCTTCGACCGACAGCAGCGCCATTTCGGTCATCATCTGGGCGCGGAAGAGCTCGGCGTCATTGGCGTCGTGCTTGCCGGCCAGAATTTTTTCCAACAAGGCCTGCTTTTCGGCGAGCGGCAGGTCAGCAGTATTGGCCGTGGGCACGCCATGATCGGTGGCGACGGCGCCAAAACGACGAAAGTATTCGCGACGCTTGCGATGGGCGTTGATGAGGCCATCCCATTTGGAAATGTCCTCGCCGGTCAGCTCACCGAATTTCTTGAGGTTTTCGACGATAGCGGGGCGGCTGGGGTCGGTGACGTCATCGGGGCGATAGGTGGTGCGAACCTGGCCGATAAGGCCCTGCTCTTCCATCGACTGGTGATGGGTCAGCGGGTCGAGCGCGAATTCGGTGGTGGCGATCACTTCCACATTGAAGCGCTCGAGGATGGCGCGCGGCAGCAGTTCGGGCGCGCCGAGCTTTGCATCGATGGCGTCGAAAATGCTGTCGGCGGTTTTGCCCGAGAGTACCTCGGTGATGCCGAAGACGGCGTGGAGCGAGTGATCGACCCAGGTTTTCGACGGCGTGCCGGCAAAGAGGTAATAATTGTCGGCAAAGAGGCGCCAGGCCTTGCGACCATCGGCTTCGACCGGCTTGCCGTCTTTGCGGGGAATGCCCAGCGCATCGTAGCTGATGCCCCGGCTCCTCAGCATGCGCAGCACATAGTGATCGGGCGTCAGGAACAGGGCGGTCGGGCTGGCGAAGCGACCGTTCTGGGCGAACCATGACGGGTCGGTGTGGCCATGCGGGCTGACGATGGGGAGGTCTTTTACCGCCGGATAGAGATCCCTGGCGATGGACTGCGCGGGCTCGGAAGCGGGGAAGAGGCGGTCGGGGTGGAGATGGGCTGGCTGGGTCATGGAGGGAAAGTGCCACGTTCGCGGCAGGCTTTCAATATCTTCCATACAAGACGTGGGTTGTGAAGATTTAAGACAAATTAACTGCTCTTCCAAACTGCAATTCGTCATGAGACCAAGCGAGGTTATCGTGCTGGTGCGGGTGAGAAACAGCTCTCTTAAAGGCGGCTGCCCAATGTCGACACCTGGCCCAAAAGGCCGGCGCCACATGAGGGACGAGCATGGCCGATCTCGGAGCAGAAGGACTGAAGCAGGTGCGGCTCGAAGCGCGGCGCGGGGCGCATGTGCAGCGGGCGCAGCAGATGCTGGTGGCCGCGGGCCTTGCGGCGCTCTGCGTCGTTGGTATTGCCGGGGCGTTTCTGTCGCAGGTGATGTAAGCCGGTTTCGCTGACGGCGGCGCTTATATAATATCCCGCGCGGGGAGAGACGACCGCGCATGCGAATTTTGCTTGTCGAAGACAATGAGGACCTGGGCGAAGCCATCGAAAGACGGCTGCGCACGGCTGGTCACTCGGTCGACTGGGTGCGCGACGGCGTCGTCAACGAGCTCGT
>NZ_JAFKHD010000104.1 GCF_017307565.1 Devosia sp. | reverse complement strand
CGCACGCTCTATCGCGAAACCATCGTTGCGGTGATGACCGAAAGCCTACACCTCTGGCGCAAGGACACCGGCAAATCCAAATATGACCTCGCCGAGGAAAGCGGCATCTGGCGCGTCAGCCTCGACCGCTCCTCACTGCAATCGCGCACGCTCGACAAATACCTGCTCATCGAAACCCTGCCCGAGCGCCCCCGCTGGCGCGACGTCATAAAAACTGGCGAATTCGTCCTCGCCCACATCGCGCCCCAACAGCCCGAAGCCACCGAGGCCCTCGCAACCGACCTCGAAGCATTGAAGCGCCTGGTCAAGGCCTCTCTTGATCCGGCCAGGGACTGAGTGAGCAGGGGCCACACCCGCTTTCGCGGAAAGGACCCGGTAAGCGTGTGGGCCTGACCTTACCCAACCTGCCGCAAAATCGCCGCCGCGCGATCACGCAACGGCTTGTCGATCATCTTGCCATTCAGGCTCACCGTGCCGTCGGTCGCCACCACCGCCCGCGCCCACTCGATCTCCGCGACAGTCGGCGCAAACGCCTCATTCAGCAGCTGCACCGCCGAAGGATGCACGCAGGTCGCCCCATCAAATCCATGCCGCCGCGCCTCCCGCGCCGCCTCAGCAATGGCCCCGGTATCCGCATAATCGGCAATCGAGCGCAGCAGTCCCAACGACCGCTTCCCCGCCGCTTTCGCCGCATAATGCACCAGCAATTTGGGCATGCGCAGCACATCCGGGTCCGGCACCCCGCCCAGCTCAAGCGCGAAATCCTCGCTACCCAAATTGACCGCAGCCAGCCTCGGATGCCGGCAAATCGCCGCCGCGTCGAGCACCCCCGCCGGGCTTTCAATGGTCGCCAGCACCGGGATTTCGGCCCCACCGTGCTGCTGCATCATCGCATCAAGCTCATCCAGGACAGCCAAGGAATTGGCCTTGGGAAAGACCAACAGGTCCACCCCCGTGCGAAGGGCGGCCTCGACGTCCTCTTCCGACCCAGAATTGATCCGCACCGCCACGGCGCCCGAACCCTGCCTCAGGCTTTTTGCCGCCTCGACAAGATTGCCCCGTGCAAACGCCTTGCGATCTTCCGGCACCGCATCCTCAAGATCGAGAATGACCGCATCCGCCCCCCGCAGATGCGCCTTGGCGATAAACCGCTCCTGATCAGCTGGCACATAGAGCAGCGAACGCATCACGCGACCCTCCGGAATTCCCCGTCGAACCCAAGCTCCTTGAGCAATTCCGCGCCATGCTCGTTGAGCCCCGGCGCCGGCCGTCTAAATCCACCCGGTGTCCCAGAAAGCCGCGGCACCACATTGTGCATCGGCATATCGCCGAACTCTTCATCCTCGAGCGCCACGACAATCTCGCGCTCGGCAAAATGCGCGTCGCCCATGGCATCGCCGATATTATAGACCGGTCCCACCGTCGCCCCGGCCGCCCGCATTTCCTTGAGCGCCGCGTCGCGCGTTCGCGTCGCAAACCACTCCGAAATCGCTCCATCCACCAGATCGCGATGCTTCACCGATCCGAATTGGTGGCAAAGCGCGGATCATCGTTCATGTCCGGTCGCCCGATGATCTCAAAAATCCGCCGCGCCACCGTCTGCGTCGATCCCGACAGCGCGACATAGCCCCCATCGGCACAGCGATAGACGTTGCGCGGCGAAGCCGTGTTGGACGCACTCCCCACTCGCTGCTTGATCTTTCCGGTTTTGGCGAAAATCCCCGCCTCCGGCCCCAGCACCGAAAACATCGACTCAAGCAACGACAAGTCAATCACCTGCCCCCGTCCGCCCCGCACATCCCGGGCATAGAGCGCCGTCATCGTCGCCGAGGCGCCATAGACGCCTGCGATCATGTCGGCCAGCGCTAGGGGAGGCAGCACCGGCTCGCGATCAGCAAACCCCGTCCGGTCCGCAAAGCCGCTCATCGCCTCGACGATGGTTCCGAAGCCCGGCAGATGCGCATAAGGCCCGGTCTGCCCGAACCCCGAAATCCTCACCACCACCAGCCGCGGATTGCGCTCCAGCAATGTTTCCGGCGCCAGCCCCATCTTTTCGAGCGTCCCCGGCCGAAAGTTCTCGATGAACACGTCGGCCGTATCGATCAATTTCAGCAGCACATCCATCTGCGCCGCTTCGCGGAGGTTAAGGCAGATCGACCGCTTGTTGCGTCCATAGGCCTTCCAGAAAAAGGAGTGCCCCTCCTCCTTCCAGTCGCGCAGGGGATCGCCCTCGGGCGGCTCCACCTTGATCACATCGGCGCCGAAATCGCCGAGCTGCAAGCTCAGCATATTGCCCGCCATCAGCCGCGACAGATCGACGACGCGAATACCCTCAAGCGGTCCCGTCGCCGTGCCATCAAACCGAAGCTGCGAAAAACTCACCGGTCGAGCCTTTCCCCGCTCGCCTTGTCAAACAGCAGCACTTTTGCGGGATCAATCCCGAGCCCAATCTTCTGGCCCGGCGACAGCAGTTCCGCATCGCGAATGACGACGCTGATCTCCGTCGCCCCAATCCGCGCGCGCACTTCCTGCGCCTCGCCCGTTGGCTCCACCACCAACGCCTCGGCTTCAACGCCACCAGCATTGAGCCCGATATGCTGCGGCCGGATGCCATAGACCACAGGCGTACCAGCAGGCAGCGGCAGCGGACGGGGAATTGGGAGGTTTTCCCCGCCCGCCAGGGCCACGCTCGAAACGTCCGGTCCGAGCGTGGTAACCTCAAGCAGGTTCATTTCCGGCGAGCCGATAAAGCCCGCCACGAAGAGATTATTGGGATCATTGTAGAGATCGAGCGGCGCGCCGGCCTGCTCGATCTTGCCGCCATTCAGCACCACGATCGTATCGGCCATGGTCATGGCTTCGGTCTGGTCATGCGTCACATAGATCGTGGTCTTGCCCAGCCGCTGATGCAGCGCCTTGATCTCGCCGCGCATGCGCACACGCAGTTTCGCATCGAGATTGCTCAGCGGCTCATCGAAGAGAAACGCCCGTGGATTGCGCACGATGGCGCGACCCATGGCGACGCGCTGTCGCTGCCCGCCCGACAGTTCCTTCGGTAGGCGATCGAGCAGGTTTTCGAGCCCCAGGATCGCCGCCGCTTCAGCGACGCGCTTATCGCGCTCCGCCTTGGAAATACCGGCAAGCCGCAGCGCAAAGCTCATATTGTCCGCCACCTTCATATGCGGATAGAGCGCATATGACTGAAAGACCATGGCGAGGTCCCGTTCCTTGGCGGGCATGTTGTTGACGACCTTCCCGCCAATGGTGATCTCGCCGCCGGAAATCGGCTCCAGCCCGGCAATCATGCGCAAAAGCGTGGACTTGCCGCAGCCCGAAGGCCCGACCAGCACCACGAACTCGCCTCTTTCCATGGAAAGCGACAGGTCCTTGATGACGGCCACGCCACCAAAATTCTTGCTGACATTGCGGAGTTCGATTTCCGGCATTTTTCTGCCTCCTACTTTTCCGTCACGGCAAAGCGATCGACCGCCATGCGCCCAGCAGATCCAAGCCGCAGCCCGGACATTCCATAGGCAAAAGTCGCGTCCGTCGCCGAAGCCAGCGCCTTGCCATCGATCTCAAGCGCGAGCTTGTCGCCTTCAACGCTCAGCTCCACGCGATAGACGCGCCCGGCCTCGGGCTTGAACGGTACGCTCGCGAGCACCGTCTGCCCAAAGTCATGCTTCACAATGACCGCTTCGCCATTCTGGAACCCGGCCGCATAGAACCGCCCCGTGCCCTGCACGCGCGCC
>NZ_JAFKHD010000103.1 GCF_017307565.1 Devosia sp. | reverse complement strand
CTCGGGCCCTATGGCGCGGGCGATCCCGGCACAGCGGGGATCGACGACACCGTAACACTGGATCAGGTACCCGGGGATTTCTCGGGCTATGTGTGGACCAATCGCATCGAGGTCATCGGACCAGCGCTCGGCCGCGGAACATGGGCAAATTAGCGCTGCTTTTGTCATGACGGCGTTCAAAATGACTTGTATGCTAGAGTAATTCCCGTCCGAATCCTTCCATTCCTGACTTCGTGGTACTGCGATGCCCGTCGGCGTCATTCTGGCCTTTTTGGCCTATGCCGTTTTTTCAGTGTCTGATGCGCTCATCAAGGCCACTGGCCCCGCCATGTCGGTCTTCGAGATCGCGTTCTTCACGACGAGCTTCTCGATCATTCCGGCGATGCTCACGAAGCGCGGCGAGCGCTGGCGCGACATCTACAAGCTGCACCACCCCTACCTGGTGCACCTGCGCTGTGCGACCGCCATTAGTGGCACCGCCTGCGTGATGTTCGCCTTCACGCACATCCCCTTTGCCGATGTCTATGCCATTGGTTTTACGACGCCTTTGTTTGTGACGCTGCTGTCCGTGCTGCTACTGCGCGAGTTCGTCGCGGTGCACCGATGGGTGCTGCTGTTGATCAGCTTCCTCGGGGTTGTGCTGGTTATCCGCCCCGGCCTGCGCGAGCTGGAACTGGGTCGGCGCTGTAACGACCACGGTGCTCCGGCATGTGGCGCCCAAGGAACGTAAGGTCAGCCTCGTCGGCCTGCAGGTGTTTTATTCCGCTATTTTCAATGGGATACTGATGGTGCCAACCTTCATCATTCCCACGCTGGAGCAACTCGTCATCCTGCTCGGGATCGGCGTTCTGGGCGGCATTGGCGGCCTGTTGCTGATCCAGGCAAGCAAGGTGACCCCGGCCAATCTCATTGCCCCGGTGCAGTATAGCCAGCTGATCTGGGCTATCCTTTTTGGCGCGATGTTCTTCGGTGAATATCCCGACTGGGTCGCCATTGTCGGTATGCTGATCGTGGTCGGTGCCGGGCTTATGAACGTCCTGAGCGAGAAGCGGCCGATCCGCTGGAAGCCGCGTGTTTTCTTCTTCCGCATCGGCGAATAAGCGGGCGCTTCGCTAGCAGACTGTTAGCATCGAGCGTAACCCTGGGCCCACAAATGCGAAAGCCGCGGCACGGCCGCGGCTTGCACTATCCGAACATGGATGTCTTGCTGATTAGATCAGCGCGCGGATCGCCGCAACGGCATCGTCGGCCTTGCTCGCATCCGGCCCGCCACCCTGGGCCATGTCGGGACGGCCGCCGCCGCCCTGACCGCCGAGCGCGGCAGTCGCCGACTTGATCAGCGTGCCGGCGGCATACTTGCCGGTGAGATCGTCGGTCACGCCGATGGCCACGGTGCCCTTGCCGTCTTCGCCCTTCAGAACGATGACGACGACGCCCGAACCAATACGCTTCTTCTCGGCATCGACGACGGTCTTGATGTCCTTGGCGGCGACGCCTTCGACGACGCGGCCGACGAACGTGACACCGTTGACGGTTTCGGTGGCATTGCCACCTTCACCGCTACCGCCGAGAGCCAGCTTCTGGCGGGCATCGCTGAGGGCCTTTTCGGCGCTCTTGAGCTGGTTCTGCAGCGCTTCGATGCGGTCGAGCACTTCGTGGGTGCCGGAACGCAGGAGGCCAGCGGCCGAGGAAACGATATTGACGTTGGTATTGCCGCGATGGCGCGCGGCCTTGCCGGTCAGCGCTTCGATGCGGCGAACGCCGGCAGCAGAAGCCGTTTCGGTAACGATGGAGACGAGACCGATATCCCCAGTGCGACGGACATGGGTGCCGCCGCAAAGTTCGACGGACCAACCAAGACCGTTGCCGGTCGGCAGGCCCATGGAAACGACGCGCACTTCATCGCCGTACTTTTCGCCAAAGAGTGCGCGAGCGCCCGATTCCTTGGCTTCCTCGACACCCATCAGGCGGGTTTCGACGGAAGTGTTCTGCAGGATGATCTCGTTGGCGATGTCTTCCACCTCGGCGATTTCCTGCGGGGTCATCGGCTTTGTATGCACAAAGTCGAAACGCAGGCGATCGGACGAGACCATGGAACCCTTCTGGGCGACGTGATCGCCGAGCACGAGGCGCAGGGCTTCGTGCAGCAGGTGGGTTGCCGAGTGGTTCGAACGGATTGAGGAGCGACGCTCGTGGTCGACGATAAGCTCGACGGCCTGGCCGACCTTGAGCGTGCCTTCGGTGACCTTCACCTTGTGGCTGAAAACACCATGATTCTTGCCGGTGTCGAGAACTTCGGCGGCAAAGCCATCGCCCTTGATCACGCCGGAATCACCGACCTGGCCGCCGCTTTCACCATAGAACGGTGTCTGGTTGACGACGACAATGCCTTCCTGGCCGGCAGCGATCGAGGCGACTTCGGCACCATCAATGAGAAGCGCCTTGATCTCGCCTTCGGCGGTCTCGGTTTCGTAACCCAAAAATTCGGTCGGGCCGAGCTTGTCGGCAAGTCCGTACCAGACGGTGTCGGTGGCAGCTTCGCCCGAGCCAGCCCAGTTCTTGCGGGCCTCGGCCTTCTGCTGCGCCATGGCGGCGTCGAATCCGGCCTGGTCGACGGTGATGTTGCGGTTGCGCAGGGCGTCCTGCGTCAGGTCGAGCGGGAAGCCATAGGTGTCGTAGAGTTTGAAGGCGGCAGCGCCATTGAGCACGTCGCCTTCGCCGAGACCGGCGGTTTCAGCTTCGAGAATCTGGAGACCACGGCCGAGCGTCTTGAGGAAGCGACCTTCTTCGAGGCGAACGGTTTCGGCGATCATGGCTTCGCCACGGCTCAGTTCGGGATAGGCCTGACCCATTTCCCGCACGAGAGTCGGAACCAGCTTGTAGATCGTCGGCTCGCTCGCACCGAGCAGGGTCGCGTGGCGCATGGCGCGACGCATGATGCGGCGGAGGACGTAGCCGCGGCCTTCGTTGGAGGGCAGCACACCTTCGGCGATGAGGAAGCTCATCGAGCGCAGGTGGTCGGCAATGACACGCAGGCTACGATTGCCCGGCCCATTGACGTCGGCGTTGGTGGCGTTGGCGGCGGCCGAGATCAGCGCCTTGAAGAGGTCGATGTCATAGTTATCGTGGACGCCCTGCATGACGGCAGCGACGCGTTCGAGACCCATGCCGGTATCGATGGACGGGCGCGGCAGGCCGGTGCGCGAACCATCGGCATGCTGTTCGAACTGCATGAAGACGAGGTTCCAGATTTCGATCCAGCGATCGCCATCTTCGTCGGGCGAACCCGGAGGACCGCCCCAGACCTTGTCGCCATGGTCATAGAAGATTTCCGAGCACGGACCGCATGGACCGGTATCGCCCATCTGCCAGAAATTGGACTTGGCGCCGAGACGCACGATGCGGTCTTCAGAGAGACCGGCGATCTTCTTCCAGAGCTCAAGCGCTTCGTCATCGTCCTGATAGACGGTGACCATCAGCTTGTCGCGCGGCAGGCCCCAGTCCTTGGTGAGAAGGTTCCAGGCGAGCTCGATCGCTTGCGGCTTAAAATAGTCGCCAAACGAGAAATTGCCGAGCATTTCAAAAAAGGTGTGGTGGCGCGCAGTGAAGCCGACATTGTCGAGGTCGTTATGCTTGCCGCCGGCGCGAACGCACTTCTGCGCCGTCGTCGCGGTCGAATAGGGGCGCTTTTCAACGCCGGTAAAGACGTTTTTGAACTGCACCATGCCGGCATTGGTGAACATCAGCGTCGGATCATTGCGCGGCACGAGCGGGCTCGACGCGATGGCTTCATGACCATTGCGGGCAAAGTAATCGACAAAGCTCGAACGGAGATCGTTTACGCTGGTCATCAACTAGCTTTCATGCGGAACGGACACGGCGCGCGTCCAATAGAAACGTGGCTTTCTATCGTGCAAAACGCGGAAATGTCCAGCTTTGCGGCGATATTGAGATGGGAGAAAGTCGGGCTTGGCGCTTGCCGCGCCGACCTCTTGCCTCTTCTCTGCAAAGGCCACCTCCCGAGGCACGGCTTTGCTCGCTCCAGCCACACCGAGATAGTCGGGCCACGTGGCACCTAACAAAAAGACCCCCGCTTTTGGCGAGGGTCGAAAACTGCATGGGATCGAGGCGGTCTATTCGTCGCCGCCAGAGCTGTCGTCTTCGCCACCGGCGACGAGGAGGACTTCACCGAGGAGGCCGGAGCTTTCGCGGACGCCCTGTTCGATGGCGGCGGCGGCTTCCGGGTTGTCCTTGAGGAACTGGCGGGCGTTTTCACGGCCCTGACCCAGCCGTTGGCTATCCCAGGAGAACCAGGCGCCTGACTTGTCGACGATGCCCGACTTGACGCCGAGATCGAGCAGCTCGCCGGTCTTGGAAATACCTTCGCCATACATGATGTCGAATTCGACCTGACGGAACGGGGGGGCAAGCT
>NZ_JAFKHD010000102.1 GCF_017307565.1 Devosia sp. | reverse complement strand
GCAGGTTTTCGGACGCCTCAGGCCCCGAATTGATCACGCCGCCGCCGGTATAAAACACCGGACGCTCAGCCTTGAGCATGAGGTCAACGGCTGCTTCGATCGCGGCGAGATCGCCATCGACTTGAGGACGATAGGACTGGTGACGCAGGCTCTCGGCTTCCGGACGATAATATTCGCCAACGGCAAACTGCACGTCCTTCGGAATATCGATGACAACCGGACCCGGACGGCCGGTGGTCGCAATCAGAAAGGCCTCGTGCAAAATGCGCGGCAGATCCTGAACCGACTTCACCAGGTAATTGTGCTTGGTGCAGGAGCGGGTGATGCCAACGGTGTCGCATTCCTGGAAGGCGTCCGAACCGATCAGCGTCGTCGGGACCTGGGCGGTGATGCAGATCAGCGGAATGGAATCGAGCAGCGCGTCAGTGAGGCCAGTCACGGCATTGGTCGCGCCGGGGCCCGAAGTGACCAGCACCACACCCGGCTTCCCGGTCGAGCGTGCATAGCCCTCGGCCATGTGGGTCGCGCCCTGTTCGTGGCGCACCAGAACGTGCTGAACGACATCCTGCTGGAACATCGCGTCATAGATCGGCAGGGCGGCACCGCCCGGATAACCGAAGATATGTTCAACACCCTGATCCGCTAGCGCCTGGATCACCATTTCCGCGCCGGTCATTTTCTCGGCCATTTGCGCTTTCCTACTCCTCGTGCCCGCCGTACCGGGCGTTACGTCCTTGACGCCTTAAAACCGCCTTGGCGGAAAAAAGGCAATAAAAAAGGCCCCTTTCGGGACCTGTTTTCGGCGCACCAGCTATCGCGCGGGGTTTTACCCCACGTTGCCGATGCGCCTACCTACTACGAGAATGAGTGCCCGCACGGGACCTCTCCAAAAAATTAGTCGCGCATTGATAGGAGTATTGCGGCCAGAGTGTCAAGCCCGCAGCATTGGGCTGCCATACATGGGGCCAAGATCAGTTTGGGGCTGGCAGAGCGCAGCCAGGATGCTAAAGCCCTCCACGAAGATTTATGACAACTCGGTGACATGGCAAACGCACTCGATAAAGACCTTCAGCAGGTCGTAGGCATTGAAAAGGCGACACACAATCTGTCGCGCGCCCTCGCCGCCCCCGGCATCGCCCTGGTCTTCCTGCTGGCTGCGGGCGTCTGGGCCAGCTTTGCCGTGGGCCAGAGCCCGACAACCTATATCGTCGTCATAGGTGCCGTCATTGCCGGCTACATGGCGCTGAACGTCGGTGCAAATGACGTTGCCAACAATATGGGTCCTGCCGTCGGTTCGCGCGCCATCTCCATGACGGGCGCGCTGATTATTGCAGCGATCTTCGAAGCTGCGGGCGCCCTGCTCGCTGGCGGCGATGTTGTCTCCACCGTGGCGCGTGACCTGCTCACCGTCCCTGAAATGGAGAGCACCACCTTCATCATGGTTATGATGTCGGCCCTGCTCGCATCGGCGCTCTGGGTGAACGTAGCCACCTATATCGGCGCGCCGGTCTCGACGACGCATGCCGTGGTTGGAGGCGTCGTGGGCGCTGGCATCGTGGCGGCTGGCTTCTCTGTCGTCGCCTGGCCCATGATCGGCACTATTGCGGCGAGTTGGGTAATCTCGCCCGTTCTGGGCGGCATCTTTGCTGCTCTTTTGCTTATTGTCATCCGCGCCACGATCACCACGCGGCTCGACAAGATTTCGTCAGCACGCGTCTGGGTCCCGATCTTCGTGGCCGCGATGACCGGCATCTTCACCATGTACCTTGCGACCAAAGGGCTGAGCCGCGTTTGGGAGCCGAGCCTGCCACTCACCATTCTGCTGGGTGTCGTCGCCTCCCTGCTGGGCTGGATTGTCGCTATGCCATGGGTGCGGCGCCGGTCTCTGCACCTGGAGAATCGCAAGAAGCATGTCGCGACGCTTTTCCGTCTCCCGCTTGTCATCGCAGCGGCCCTGCTGTCATTCGCACACGGCGCCAATGACGTGGCCAATGCCATCGGCCCATTTGCCGCCGTCGTCACCAGCCTTGAAAGCGGCCACAGCGAGATCGCCGGCGTGGCCCTGCCCTTCTGGGTCCTCGCCATAGGTGCAGTAGGCATCTCGCTCGGTCTGGCGCTATTTGGCCCGCGACTGATCAAGACGGTTGGTGAACACATCACTCGCCTCAACGAAATCCGCGCCTATTGCGCAGCGCTCTCTGCTGCAGTCACGGTTCTCGTGGCATCTGCGCTGGGCATGCCGGTATCGTCCACCCATATCGCAGTCGGCGCGATTTTCGGCGTCGGCTTCCTACGCGAATACATTTCGCGACGCGACATGGAAGGCTCGGCCGTGCCGGCCAATTCCCGCTTCGTCGATCCGGAAGCGCTCAACGCAACGCCGGAACAGGCCCTCGCGAGCGCCCGCAAGATCGAGCGCCGCCGCCTTGTGCGTCGCAACCACGTCTACAGCATCGCTGCGGCCTGGGTCGTCACCGTCCCGGCCTCGGCAATTCTATCAGCGCTGGTATATCTGGGTTTAGGCCTGATTATCGGACGATAGAGGCAGCGTAGGTCGCTTCCACTTTCTCGGCGAGCCGGCCTAGCGACCGGTCCGCCAGAAGGCGCTTGGCCTCGTCGAGAGCAGCCCAATGGCGCAGACGCTGGCCCTTTTCACGCCAGTCGTCCAATTGCTGGGTAACGCGCAGGGGATAAAGGTCAACGTCTATGAGGACGGAGGCATTGCCACCTGTGCTGGCGCGATAGCTACCCACCGGCACCTGCGCGATTTCCCCGGCCACACCCGCCTCTTCGACGGCTTCAAGAGCTGCGCTTTCCCATGGCGTCATATTGGGCTCGATGCCACCCTTGGGAAAAATCCAGCGACCGGTGCGACGCGTCGTGATCAGCAAAAATGCAACGCGCCCCTCGATCACGGCATAGGGTAACGCCCCAGCCTGACGCAGGTCGCCGGGCGTCTCAATCTTGGGGCTCCAATTGGTCAGAAAATCGCGAAACAAGTCGGGCTCCAAGGGTATTCGGCATACAAAAGCGTCAAAAAGCTCAGGGGGCTCACGCCCCCCGAACATAGGTAAATTTCATCGATTCGGCTGTGAGATTAGCTCAGCAGTGACAGATTGGCCGCCGACACCTTGCCATCACGACCGGTCTGAAGCTCGAAGCTGACCTTGTCGCCTTCGAACAGGCCCTGCAGGCCCGAGCGCTGGACGGCGGAGATATGAACGAAAGCGTCCTTTTCACCATTGTCGGGCGAAATGAAGCCAAAGCCTTTGGTGGTGTTGAAGAACTTCACGGTACCCGTGATGGAAGACATGACCTTATTCCTCGTGGTCTGTGGCGCCAGACATCGGCACCGGATTCTGCCGGCACATGAGGCCGGGTTTTACGATGCACAAGATCAGGAGGTAACTAAGGTCCCGGAAAACCGGTCGTTCAGATAGCGCAAGACAAGTGGCTCGTATGGTCTGAGATTATTGCGACCCGCTATGAAATTATCAAGGCAGTATCGGTGTTTGCTCGCGAAACACCCGGCCAGTGGGGGCGCCGGCCGGGTGTCTGGCACAAGTGACGGTTGGGGACGCAACCGCCCCTGCGAAACCTAGCCGCGCGGGCAGGTGTCGATGTAACGGGTACCGTTCGGACGCTGATAGACGCAGCGGTCATTGCTGCCGTCGACGCGACCGAGAACGTCGCCAGCGGCTGCGCCAACCACGCCACCGATACCGGCACCCACAACGGTTCCGAGAACGCTGCCGCCCGTGGCACTGG
>NZ_JAFKHD010000101.1:3865-6395 GCF_017307565.1 Devosia sp. | reverse complement strand
AGATCGGGAACGGTCTCGAGGGTTCGAATCCCTTCCTCTCCGCCACTTTCCTTCAAAAGTATCCTGATTTTTGATCGCTCCATTTGGGGCGAACCCATCCCTGCTACCTTGTTCGCCAAACAAGTCCCGGTCGGCCTCTTTCGAGGTCGGACGACTTCATCGCTCGCAACGCGCTTGAACGTTAGGATTCGAGTATTCCCTGGATCGGGAGACCAGTCGCATCCGCTTTCAGGCCCAATAGTTTGCAACTTTTGAGCGTTTTTTTGGGTTGCGATGGAAGAAATGCAGTCTTCCATCCGTATACGAAGCGTGCTCAGTAGCAAGTTTCGTATTTTAAAGTATTTCCTAAAAAAATAGACCGAACCGATTTGTAAAAATGCGTTCGATTTGCCTGTTATAACAGCTTTGTGTGTATTCCGTGACTGTTGCGTGCAATTTCATGCAATTGCGCTCCTGAAATTTCTGGGCTTCTCTGTGCCCAAAGCTCCCCATGCAATTCACGAGGGGGCGATTATTCAGGAACGGAGAGTACGTAATGCAAAAATCACTGACACGCATTGCAGCGGCACTGGCGGCGACGACTATGCTCGCTGGTGTGGCCAATGCAGAAACCATCCGCTGGGCGCGTTCGTCCGATGCGCTCACCTTGGATACGCACTCTCAGAACCAGGGCGTCACCCACACTTCACTTTCGCGCACCACATCTACGAAACCCTGCTCGATCGCAGCGTTGCCGGCGAACTGCAGCCGCGGCTCGCGACCGAGTGGTTCATCAAGGACGGCGATCCGACCGTCTGGGTCTTCAAGCTGCGTCAGGGCGTCAAGTTCCATGACGGCGCCGATCTGACCGCTGAGGACGTCGTCTTCTCGCTCGATCGCGCCCGTTCGGAAGGCTCAAACATGAAGCAGCTTCATGCCGAAGTTGCCGAAGTGCGTGCCGTAGATGACCACACGGTCGAAGTTCAGATGATCGGCCCGTCGCCGCTCTACCCGAACAACATCACCAACACCTTCATCATGGACAAGACCTGGTCGGAAGCGCACGACCTGCAGGAAGTCCAGGATTTCGCAGCCGGCGAAACCAACTATGCCGTGCTCAACACCAACGGCACCGGTCCCTACAAGCTGACCTCGCGCGAAGTCGACGTTCGCTCGGTGCTCAACGTCAACGAAGATTGGTGGGGCGATGCTCCGGCCGTCACCGAAATCCACTTCCTGCCGATCGCCGACAATGCCACGCGCATCGCGGCACTGCTCTCTGGCGACGTGGACCTGGTGCAGGACGTGCCGGTGCAGGACATTGATCGTCTCAGCAATTCGGCAGGCTTCAAGGTCGAAACCGGCCCTGAAAACCGCATCATCTACTTCGGCTACCGCTTTGGCGAAGAGCCGCTGAAGTCGTCGAACATCACTGACTCCAACCCCTTCAACAATCCGCTGGTGCGTGAAGCGATGGAGCTCGCGCTCGATCGCGACGCCATCCAGAAGGTGGTCATGCGCGGCAATTCGCTGCCGGCAGGTATCGCTACCCCGCCATTCGTCAGTGGTTGGACGGCCGAACTCGACGCCTACCCGACCCCGGACGTCGCCAAGGCCAAGGAACTGCTGGCCGAAGCCGGCTACCCCGATGGCTTCAGCGTGACGCTCGACACCCCGAACAACCGCTATGTCAACGACGAGGCGATCTCCACCGCCTATGTCGGCATGCTCGGCCAGATCGGCATCAAGGTCACCCTGGCTTCGCGCCCGGTCGCCGAACACTCCCCGATCATCCTTGCCAACGAGTCGGACTTCTACCTGCTCGGCTGGGGCGTCCCGACCTTCGACAGTGCCTATGTTTTCAACGATCTGGTTCACTCCAAGACCGACAAGCACGGCACCTACAATGTCGGCCTCTACTCGAACCCCGAGCTTGATGCCAAGATCATTGCGCTGGGCACCGAAGTCGACCTCGACAAGCGCAATGCCAGTGTTGCGGAGATCTGGGAAGTCGTGAAGAACGACCGCGTCCTGCTGCCGGTGCACAACCAGGTGCTTGCCTACGCCATGCGCGATGACATGACGCTGCCGGTACACCCGGAAAACCAGCCCTACATGACGATGATCGAGTTCGCCGACTAATCGTCCCCATAGTCCGGAGCCGCCGCGCGGAGCGTAGTCTTTTCGCTCTCGCGGCGGCTTCCTCGTCTTGGAGGGCGCTATGATGGCCTTCATTGCCCGACGGTTGCTTCAATCCGTCATCGTCATGCTCGTCGTGGCGTTCATTGCCTTTCTGGTGTTTCGTTATGTCGGCGATCCGGTCAGCTCCATGCTGGGCCAGGATTCGACCATGGCCGACCACGACGCCCTGCGCGAACGCCTTGGGCTCAATGAGCCTTTCTATGCGCAGTTCTACCATTTCGTCGTGAATGCCCTGCAGGGGCAGCTCGGCATATCCTATCGCCTGCAGCAACCGGTCAGCCAGCTGATCATGGAGCGCCTGCCGGCCACCATCGAGCTGGCCTTTGCGTCCTCGCTGATCGCGCTTGTG
>NZ_JAFKHD010000101.1:0-3812 GCF_017307565.1 Devosia sp. | reverse complement strand
GGTAGGGGTGTCGCTCGGCATCTACACGGCGCTACGTCAGCGTGCCTTCTCGACCGGCGTCATCATGACCCTATCGCTGATCGGCGTTTCGTTGCCGACTTTCCTCATCGGTATCGGCCTGATCTATGTCTTCGCCGTGGAGCTCAAGTGGCTGCCGTCCTTCGGGCGTGGTGAAGTGGTCAATATTGGCTGGTGGCGCACCGGGCTGCTCACTGAGTCGGGCCTGCGCTCGCTCATCCTGCCGGCAATCACCTTGTCCCTCTTCCAGCTGACCCTGATCATGCGCCTCGTGCGTGCGGAAATGCTGGAAGTGCTGCGTACGGACTATATCCGCTTCGCCAGGGCCCGTGGGCTCAGCCAGCGTGCCATCAATTTCGGCCACGCCCTGCGCAACACCATGGTTCCGGTGATCACTATTACCGGCCTGCAGTTGGGCTCGGTCATCGCTTTTGCGATTATCACCGAAACGGTCTTCCAGTGGCCCGGTGTCGGATCGCTGTTCGTCAATTCGGTCGCAGTCGTCGACGTGCCGGTCATGGCCGCCTATCTCGTCTTCGTGGCGCTGGTCTTTGTGGTCATCAACCTCATCGTCGACATCCTCTATTTCATCGTCGATCCGCGTCTGCGCGACGGCGCCAAGTCTGGGAGGTAGCATCTTGACCGATCTGCCCCAAACCTCGACGCAGCCCGAGCCGGCTGCCAAGTCGCCGTCACGCTGGAAGGCGTTCTGGCGCTCCGACATCGTCTGGTCCTATCGACGCTCCCCGGTGACTATCGTCGCTTCCATCGTTGCCTTGTTGCTGGTGCTCATGGCGGTGTTTGCGCCGTGGCTGGCGCCTTACAACCCTTTCAACCCGGCGACCCTCAACCTGATGGATGGCTTCACGCCGCCCAATTCGGCGTCCTATTCGGGCAATTACTTCCTGATGGGCACGGACAATCAGGGCCGGGACGTGTTCTCGACCATCATGTACGGTATGCGCGTTTCGCTCTTCGTCGGCGTGCTCGCAACGCTTCTCGCCATGATCATGGGCGTTGGCCTTGGCCTCGTCGCCGGCTATGTCGGCGGCGTCATCGATGCCGTGAGCCTGCGTGTTGCCGACGTGCAGCTCTCCTTTCCAGCAGTCCTCATCGCGCTCCTTGTCTTCGGCGTGGCGCGCGGTGTCATTCCGCCCAACCAGCAGGAAGGCGCGGCAATCTGGGTGCTGATCCTCGCCATTGGTCTGGCCAACTGGGCGCAGTTCGCGCGTACGGTGCGAGGTGCCACCATGGTCGAGCGGCAGAAGGACTACGTGGCGGCGGCGCGCATTCTGGGCGTCAATCCGTTCTTCATCCTGCTCCGCCACGTTCTGCCCAATGTGGTTGGGCCTGTGCTGGTCATCGGCACTATTGGCCTGGCACTCGCCATCATCGAGGAGGCAACCCTGTCCTATCTCGGCGTAGGCGTGCCGCCGACCCAGCCTTCGCTTGGAACGCTGATCCGCATCGGCCAGCAGTTCCTGTTCTCCGGAGAGTGGTGGATCCTGCTCTTCCCCGCCATCACGCTGGTGCTGCTTGCGCTTTCGGTCAACCTTCTGGGTGACTGGCTGCGCGACGCCCTCAACCCGAAGTTGCGCTGATGACCGTTCCCGTTCTTTCCATCAAGGATCTCGTCGTCGACTTCCCGTTCCATGACGAGGTTTTCCGCGCCGTCAACGGCGTCTCATTCGACATCATGCCCGGCGAAGTCGTGGGCGTGGTGGGCGAGTCCGGCGCCGGCAAGTCCATGACCGGTTCGGCCGTCATTGGCCTCATCGAGCGGCCGGGGCGCATCTCGAGCGGTGAAATTCGCCTCAAGGGCGAGCGCATCGACAATCTCGGCGAAGCCGAAAAGGCTCGCCTCCGTGGCAAGCGCATCGGTATGGTTTTCCAGGACCCGCTGACCAGCCTCAACCCGCTCTACACGGTCGGCCGGCAGTTGGTTGAAACCATCCGCGCTCATCTGCCGCTCAGCGAAAGCGAAGCGCGGCAGAAGGCTATCGACCTCCTCACAGAAGCCGGTATTCCCAAGGCCGCCGAGCGCATCGACAGCTTCCCACATCAGTTCTCGGGCGGCATGCGGCAGCGCGTGGTGATTGCCCTCGCTATCGCCGCAGGGCCAGAGCTGATCATCGCCGACGAGCCGACCTCGGCCCTCGACGTCTCAGTGCAGGCTCAGATCATCAAGGTGCTGAAAAAGCTCTGCTCCAACCATGGCGCGGCCGTGATGCTCATTACCCACGACATGGGCGTCATCGCGCAGACGGCCGATCGTCTGGTCGTCATGCATCATGGCAAGGTGGTCGAAACCGGCACGGTGGGCGACATCATCCGTCGCCCGCGCGAGCCCTATACGGTTAAGCTCATCGACTCGATCCCCACCATCGAGCGTCGTGAAGGCCACATCGCGACTGCGGCACCCGCCAATGATGACGGCGCCTATGTGCAGGTGAAAAACCTTGTCCGCGATTTCGAACTCGGCCGCGGCAGTTTTACCAAGCTGCTGCCCGGCAAGGTCGAAATGTTCCGGGCGGTCAGCGACGTCAGCTTCTCGATCCCCAAGGGCCAGACCTTCGGCCTTGTAGGCGAGAGCGGTTCGGGCAAATCGACCTGCGCCAAGATGATCGTCGGGCTCGTACGTCCGTCCTCTGGCCAGATCACCGTCGATGGGCACGATATCTGGGCCGGCGGGGCAGGGCACCAGGAACGCCGCAAGCGCGTGCAGATGATTTTCCAGGACCCCTATGCCAGCCTCAATCCACGCTGGCGCGTCCGCGATATCATCGCCGAACCCATGCGCACGCTCGGCATTGCCCGCAATCGTACTGAGGTCGAGCACCGCGTTGCCGAATTGCTCAACAAGGTTCGGCTCGATCCCTCGGTCATGCGGAAATTCCCGCATGAATTCTCGGGTGGTCAGCGCCAGCGCATCGCCATCGCCCGGGCTCTCTCAAGCCAGCCCGAGTTCATCGTCTGCGACGAGCCCACTTCGGCGCTCGACGTGTCGGTGCAGGCGCAGGTGCTGGACCTGATGAGTGAGTTGCAGTCCGAATTCGGGCTCACCTATCTGCTCATCAGCCACAATCTGGCTGTCGTGCGGCAGATGTCGACCGCTGTCGGCGTTCTGCACAATGGTGTGCTGGTGGAGCGTGGGCCAACCGACGCGATCTTTGACAGCCCGCAGGCCGATTACACGAGGATGCTTCTGGACGCTGTTCCGGACATCTCCAAAGTCGCCTGAGAGGGGCGATGCGAAAGATGAAGTCCCTCGAAGCCCAGCGTCGCAGGCACATCATCGATTGTACGATAGCGGTGCTGGTGCGCGATGGCGTTGCCGGCACCTCGCTCTCGCGAGTGGCCTCCGAGGCGAAGGTCGCCAAGGGCATCATCTGTTACTATTTCGGCAGCAAGGACGGCCTCTTCGATGCCGCCCTTGCCAGCGTGCGCGAGCAGATGGTGGGCGCGGTCGTCGATGGCGCGGAGGCGCTTGATGACGAGTGGCAGCGCGTGTCGGCTTTCGTCGTGGGGCATCTGTCCTATGTGAGAAAAAACCGCGCCGAGGTGCTGGCTCTTCGTCATCTGGCGTCAACCCGGGCAGGGGGATCGGAAGTGTCCGATCACCTCGCTGAACGCTTCGATGAACCGCCTCAACCGCCACGCAGCGACTCCTCGCTTGATTCATGAGGCCGCTGCTTCTTCTCCCGATTATTCGCGTTACCCGCAGCCATGATTTTAACCATTGCCCATAAGGAACTGAAAATCCTGCTCGGTTCGCCGTTCGCCTGGATGGTGCT
>NZ_JAFKHD010000070.1:61080-63487 GCF_017307565.1 Devosia sp. | reverse complement strand
TGCGCTCGGCGCCTTCGGCACCGAGGAAGTGGGCGATGTAGAGTTCGCCGGCGCTGGGATTGCGCCCGAATCGCGATTTCAGGTACTCGCCGTTGGACCGGGTGAAGGCGGCGGCGAGGTCTGCGGCGATTTGCGGATCCTCGCGCAGTTTCAGGATTTCGGCTTTGCGCGCGGGATCGGCAACGGTGTAGCTGCCATCGCTACGCTGTTGAATTTCATTGGCAATATTGGCGTAGCCGAGGCGCGGGCCTTCCTGCTTCATTACCTGCAACCAAGTGCCTTCGAGGAACTGGAAGAGGCCCACTGCAGAGGACGTGCTGGCTTTTGCAGACGGGTTGAGGCTGCTTTCGCGCATCGCCGTCTGCAAAAGGTATGAGAAGTCCACGCCGTTTCGGTTGCCGGCCGCGGTCAGGGCTGAGGCAAGGTTCTGCGGAACGGAGATGGACTGGACGCCCATGAACAGCCTGCGGTTAGCGACTAATGCGTTAACCTCTGCATTATTATGGCTAACAGACTGTTAACACCGAGATGGTCACGGACGCCATTCTGTTACGATTTCATCCAGATTGGGTCGCGGACGGTCCTCGATGATGGTGCTCGGGGTGCCGATGTGGACGAAACCGACAAACCGCTCCCCCTCTTTGGCGCCGAGCAGCGCAGCGGCTTCAGCGTCAAAGCTGTACCAGCGGGTGATCCAGGTCGCAGCATAGCCAAGGGCATAGGCGCCGTGGACGAGATTGAAGGCGACATTGCCGGCCGAGAGCAACTGCTCGAATTCCGGAATCTTTACATGCGGCTTGGCGGTCGAAATGACGCCGACGACGAGCGGGGCCGGCAGGAACTGGCGGCGCTCGATCTCGAGGCCGGCTTCGTCGAGTTCCGGGCGCTTGCGCTTTGCCAGTTCGGCCAGCTTTTCGCCGGCCGCGACGCGGGCATCGCCGGTGAAGAGGACCAGGCGCCAGGGCGCGAGCTTGCCGTGGTCAGGAACGCGGGTCGCGATGGTCAACAGCGTCTGCAGATCCTCGCCGGTGGGCGCGGGCTCGGTGAGAAAAGCCTGGCCGACGGAGCGACGGGCAAGAAGATAGTCGCGGAGAGCGGGATTGGCGGGCATGAATTATCCTTGAGGGAAAGGGCGGGCCTGACAAAAATCCTTTGACCCAAACCCGCACCGGTTTTCAAGCCGATCCGAGTGTGACACAGCTTTTCCGTATTCGCGCCCTAGCTTGCAAGAGTCGGGGCATTCCGCCCTATTTCGATGGCCCGAACAACCATGCTGCCTGTATCCCGCCTGATTGCCTGTGCCATTCTCGGCTTTGCAAGCGTTACGCTTGCCCCCGCGCCCGTTGCGTTCGCGCAGGAAAATGCCGAAATCCCGCCCCTGCCCCGTCCGCGCCCCGATCCCAAGTCGTTGCCCGCAGCGCCTGCCGCGCAGGCCCCAACGAGCAATGGCGGCACGGCAGCGGAAGCAATCGCTGCGGCCACGAGCGCTCCGCAATCGGTAACACTGTCGGCACGCATCACGCAGGAAGGCCCGGCCATTCCCGATGGCGTGGTGTGGCGCGTCTATAACAGCGTGCCCGATGCGCAGGGCAACATGACGCTGGTGGCAAAATCGGAACAGTCCACGGCGCGGCTCGACCTGCCGCCGGGCGAATATGTGGTTCATGCCGCCTATGGGCGGGCGCAGTTGAGCGAGTCGCTGTCCGTGGTTCCCGGAGCGAACGAGAAGGTCGTCGACCTCGAAGCCGGCGCCCTGCGGCTCAACTCGGCCGTTACCGGCGACATTCCGATTCCGCCGACGCAGCTGCGCTTCGACATTTTCACGGCCGGCGAGGAAAGCAGCCGCGTGATGATCGCGGAAAACCTGCCGCCCAACGACATCGTGACGCTCAATGCCGGCACCTATCACATCGTCTCGCATTTCGGCACGATCAACGCCGTGGTGCGCGCGGACCTTCGCGTGACGGCCGGCGAACTCACGGACGCGACGCTTTACCACCATGCCAGCGAAGTTTCGTTCAAGCTGGCTTCGGAAGAAGGCGGCGAGGCGATTGCCGACGTGGAATGGACGGTAAAAACGTCCGATGGCACTACGGTGTTTACCGATCGCGGCGCGTTCCCCTCGACCGTCCTGGCAGAGGGTGAATACCTCATTCTCGCCAAGCAAGGCGAGAAGGTCTACAACCGCGAAGTGCAGGTTGTATCCGGCGGCTCCCGCGAAATCGAAGTGCTTACCAGCGTCTATCAGGGCGGCTAAGGCCGCACATACCCCCCGCGTCATGCCCCCGAGCGCCGGGATGACACGGTGAATTTGGTTGGGGTCAATACCCCATGGTCTGTCGTCACTATCGGGCTTGTCCCGGTAGTCCATGCGGAGGTGAGGTGGATTGCCGGAACGAGTCCGGCA
>NZ_JAFKHD010000070.1:0-61054 GCF_017307565.1 Devosia sp. | reverse complement strand
GCCCGGCAATGACGACGGAGGGAGAAATTTCAGGGCGACGTAAAGTCCGCGACGCTACTTCCCGTAGACATCCTTCGGATCAAACAGCTTCGGCAGACCCGTGTCTTCGAGCTTGGCGATACCGTTCTCGGTTTCGACGCTGCGGTAGAAGCAGCTCTTGCGGCCCGTATGGCAGGCGGCTCCGCGGCCGGTCTGGCGGACGGTCATGACGAGGCAGTCCTGATCGCAGTCCGTGCGTAGCTCGACAACTTCCTGCAGTTCGCCTGACGTTTCACCCTTCTTCCAGATGGCTTTACGGGAACGCGACCAATAGTGGGCGATGCCGGTGTCCAGCGTCAGGCCAAGGGTCTCGGCGTTCATGTGTGCGACCATGAGGACGTCCTTGCTGCCCTCTTCGATCGTCACGACGGTGATGAGGCCATGCGCGTCGAAGCGCGGCGCGAAGACCGTGCCTTCTTCGAGTTGATCGTGGTCTAGCATCGTCGGATCGGCAAATGTGGTCATGCGGCACCTTAAAAGTGTTTCGAGGCTCTAGCGCGCATCGCCATCAAATACCACTGCCGAAAACTGGCAGGTCGGGGACGTATATATTCCGCCGAACGGAGACCGATCATGACGAAATATTGGGTAGCAGTGGCTTCAGCAGAGCATGCGCGGCGCGGCAAGGTCGGATTCATGCAGGTCAATCACGGAAAGAAAACGCCTCTCCAGCGTATTCGGGCCGGTGACGGCGTGACCTATTATTCGCCGGCCGAAACCATCCGTGGCAAGGATCGACTGCAAAGTTTTACGACAATCGGCCGGGTACGGGACGAAGATCTATACCAGGGCGAGATGGGGGGTGACTTCACGCCCTGGCGCCGCAATGTCGACTACGCGCGGCAACCGCAACTGGGGCTACCAGATGCGATTTGGTCTGTTCGAGATTTCAGAGCACGATTTTCGGGCCATCGCCGCCGCCATGCAGGCCGACATCTGAACGCCGCTCCGGCCGCCGGACTTGGCTCGGCCGTTTGAGAGCGGCGAAAACAGTGGTCATGATGCGCAATTCTGGCTCGGAGGCCGAGGTGCGCATCATGACCGGGCGCCAGTGCTTCAGTTCTTGAGGCCGAACCAGATTTCGATATCGCCGCTGCCGCTGCGTCCATCGAAGGCTGGCCCATAATATTCGAGGAAGCTGTATGGCGCTTCGCTCGCTTCATAGCCATTGGCTGTCAGCCATTTCTCTCCGGCGCCGATCGTCTGGCGGATGGTGGAGAGATCGCCCTTGTGCGGGAAACGTGCCCATTTGAGGGCCGGCACTGAAACCAGTTCCAGATCGGATGGGGCTTCGGCGCCGGCCCGCATTTCCATGGCGGCGACATACTCGAAACGATCGTCGGCAATCTCGCCGACAATGCCATAGGCCGCACCGACAATGGCCCCGTCGATATGACCGATATGGGGCTGGAAGCGCTGCCACTGGGCAGGCAGGCCCGCCGGATTGTTCATGTTGTGACGCTCGGCAATGCCGGCGAAATACATGGCGGGACGATTTTCGAACCGGGGCGGTTCGACTGTGACTTGGGCTTGAATATCCATTCTGTGAGGCTCCACGAGGGTAATCCCTTCAAGGTCGCGCCTCTGGCGGACAGCTTGCGGCGTGACGCCGAACTGATCGCGAAAAGCGCGGGTGAATGCCTCATGCGAGCCATAGCCGGCGTCGAGCGCCACCGAGAGGATATCGGGTGCGCCGTCAGCCAATTGACGCGCCGCATCGCTCAGGCGCCTCGCCCGCAGATAGGCCGTGACCGAATAGCCGGTCACCAGGGGGAAGACGCGCGAAAGATAGCTTTTGGAACGCCCCGTCACCTCCGCCAGCTCGTCGAGCCCCAGCGGCTCGCGTGAGCGGCTTTCGAGAACCCAGAGCATTTTGGAGACGACTGACATGGCACGAACTCGCTTGAGACGGGTATTCTATGCCATATCGGGGACAAGCGCATTTGATCGCGCTTGTCATTGTCGGGCCGAAGCCTCCTGCCCGGCGCCTAGCGGCGGGCGATCATTGCGAGGAAGCGATCCTGCTCGACGCGGTCTTCGGCGAAAACGCCGGTGAACCGGTGGGTGATGGTCATCACGCCGTGGGCACGCACACCGCGCATGGTCATGCACATGTGTTCGGCTTCGAGCATGACGGCAGCGCCGCGCGGCCCAAGATTTTCATTGATGGAGTCGATGATCTGCGCGGTCATGGTTTCCTGCGTCTGCAGGCGACGGGCAAAGACTTCGACCAGGCGCGCGAGCTTGGAGAGGCCGACAACGCCATCATGTGGCAGATAGGCAATGTGGGCCTTGCCGTAGAACGGCACCATGTGGTGCTCGCAATGGGCATAGAACGGAATGTCGCGCACGAAGACGATGTCATCGTAGCCGCCGACTTCGCGGAACATCTTGGAGAGGACTTCCTTGTCGTCCTGGCCGTAGCCGGCGAACAGCTCCTCATAGGCCTTGGCGACGCGCGCGGGCGTCTCCAGCAGGCCTTCGCGAGTCGGGTCATCGCCCGCCCAGGCGATCAGGGTGCGAACAGCCGCTTCGGCTTCTTCACGGGTCGGCCGCGGCAATGCCGTGGAGGTGGCAGGCACAGCGAAAGGCAGCTTTGCAGACGCGTCCACTGGATCACTCCTAAAACTCGGGAACCGAAGTCAGTACGTTCATACCGCCGATTTGGATGCAGCCGGATCACTTTTGCTTCTGGCAGTCCGCATCGGTCCCTCTATATAGAAGGGGTACAAGACGAGAACAAGAAGTCAGATTTCCTCGATGGCGCTGATTGAGCTTTATTCGGACAAGATCCTGGACATAGCTGGAAACGCTTTGCAACCGGGGCGGCTGGCCGCGCCGGGCGCCTCTGCGCGCAAGGTGAGCCGGGTCTGTGGCTCGGTCATCGAGGTGGATATTGCGCTTACCGACGGCGTGATTTCGGCTTATGGCCACGAGATTTCCGCCTGTGCCCTGGGGCAGACTTCGGCCGCCATCGTGGCCCGCGAAATCGTGGGGACGCGGGCCGAGGATTTTTTGCGCCTCGCCCAGCAGATGCGCGACATGCTGAAGGCGGCAGGTTCGCCGCCGGATGGAAAATGGTCCGATCTCGGCTATCTCGAAGTCGTGCGGGAATATCCGGCGCGGCATGCATCGACGATGCTGGTGTTCGATGCGGTCACCGAGGCGATAGAAAAAGCGCGGGCGAAGCCGAATCCTGAAGACGCAAACTGATGCAGAACTTCATCGCCCTGCTGCTCCGCGCCGTCGATTTTCCGTTCAAGGTCGCGGCCATCCTTCTTATCACGATCTATCGCTATACCCTTTCGGCCTTTGCCGGGCGTACCTGCCGACATCTGCCGACGTGCTCGGAGTATACCCGGGATGCCATCTGGCAGTTCGGCTTCTGGCCCGGCGGCTGGATGGGATTTTCGCGGTTCGTCCGCTGCCGGCCCGGCGGGACGCATGGATATGACCCGGTGCCGGAGGCAATTCCGGCCGCGGCCCGGTGGTATCTGCCGTGGACTTATGGGCGGTGGAAGTAACAAGGTCCTGGCAAGTATTGCGCTGAGCGATTGACCGCTGCGGCATGTCCTAAGGGCTGGCACGACGCGAAAAGCATGCTATTCAGGCCCCCTTGCAGCGATTGGCGCTGCATAATCCCAATTTCTGGAGACTGAAAATGTCGATCAAGGTGACGTTCCCCGATGGTGCAGCTCGCGAATTTCCGCGCGGCACCACCGGCACCACCGTGGTCGAAGGCATCTCCAAGTCTCTGGCCAAGAAGACCATCGCCATGCGCTGGAACGGCGTGCTCTCCGATCTTTCGGATACGCTCGACGCCGATGGCAAGATCGAGTTCGTGACGCGCGACTCCGGGTCCAAGGATGCGCTCGAACTCATTCGCCATGACGCAGCCCACGTATTGGCCGAGGCCGTGCAGGAGCTGTGGCCCGATACGCAGGTGACCATTGGTCCGGTGATCGAGAACGGCTTCTACTACGACTTCTACCGTCCGGCCGGTCCGTTCACGGAAGATGAGCTGCGCGTCATCGAAAAGAAGATGAGCGAAATCATCGATCGTGGTGCGGCCTTCACCAAGGAAGTCTGGACGCGCGACCAGGCCAAGGACTGGTTCGAAGCCAAGGGCGAAGCCTTCAAGGTCGAGCTGGTCGACGCCATTCCGGCGGACCAGTCGATCAAGATGTATGCCCAGGGTCAGTGGAAAGACCTTTGCCGCGGCCCGCACATGCGGACCGTGAAGGATGTCGGCCAGGCGTTCAAGCTGACCAAGGTGGCCGGTGCCTATTGGCGTGGCGATAGCAATCGCGAAGTGCTGAGCCGCATTTACGGCACGGCTTTTGCCACCAAGGAAGAGCTCGACGCCTATCTCCTGATGATGGAAGAGGCGGAAAAGCGCGACCATCGCAAGATCGGCCAGGACCTGGATCTGTTCCACTTCCAGGCCGAGGCGCAGGGGTCGGTCTTCTGGCACCCACGTGGTTTCGTCATCTACAACCAGATGGAAGCCTATATCCGCCGTCGTCTCAATTCCTCAGGCTATGTGGAAGTGAAGACGCCGCAGCTGATGCATGCCAAGTTCTGGGAGCAGTCCGGCCACTGGGGCAAGTACCGCGAAAACATGTTCGTGGTGCCCGACCAGGTGCCGAACACGGAAGACGACAAGCCGATCTTTGAGAGCGGCGGCGATCTTCTGGCATTGAAGCCGATGAACTGCCCGGCTCACGTGCAGATCTTCAATCAGGGCATCAAGAGCTATCGCGACCTGCCGCTTAGGATGGCCGAGTTCGGCTGCTGTCACCGCAATGAGGCCCATGGCGCGCTCCATGGCCTGATGCGCGTGCGACAGATGACCCAGGACGACGCGCACATCTTCTGCCGCGAGGACCAGATCCAGAGCGAGACGGAGCACTTCGTGCACCTGCTCTACTCGGTTTACGGGCACCTCGGGTTCGACAATGTCGTCATCAAGCTCGCGACGCGCCCCGAAAAGTTCGGCGGTACGATCGAGCGTTGGGATGCGGCCGAGAAGGCGCTGGGCGATGCCCTGCGCGCGACCGGCTATGACTTCGAGATCGCCGAAGGCGAAGGCGCGTTCTATGCGCCGAAGCTCGAATTCCATCTCAAGGACGCGATCGGTCGTTCCTGGCAGGTTGGTACGCTGCAGCTCGATTATGTGCTGCCCGAACGTCTTGGCGCGACCTATGTGGCCGAGGACGGTAGCCGGCAGTTTGCCGTGATGCTGCACCGCGCGATTCTCGGATCGCTCGAGCGCTTCATCGGCATTCTGATCGAGAACCATGCCGGCAAGATGCCGATGTGGCTGGCGCCGACCCAGGTTGTCGTGGCGACCATCGTTTCGGAAGCGGATGAATATGGCCAGAAGCTGGTGAACCAGCTCAAGGCGGTCGGCATTCGCGCCGAGCTCGATACCCGCAACGAGAAGATCAACTACAAGGTGCGCGAGCACTCGGTGCAGAAGGTGCCGCTGATGTTCGTGGTGGGCAAGCGCGAGGCCGAGGAAGGCACGGTTTCCGTGCGTCGTCTCGGCACCGAGGGCCAACAGGTTCTGCCATCGATGGAAGCGATCGTTTCGCTTCTGGCTGAGGCGACCCCGCCGGATCTCAAGGACAAGGGGCAGGCAGCTTAAGAATGCCGCAGCGTCCGTCCAATCGCGAAATGAAGGCGCTCTATCATCTGGGCGAGGACAATGTCCTCGGCCCCGATGACTTCAAGGATATCGGCGAAAAGACCTTTGCCGGCATGCTGAAGAAGAAATGGGTGGAAGAGGTCGGGCCGGGCAAATTCCGGACGACCGAAAAAGGCCGCATCATCCACGATGAAGAGGTCTATTTCACCGGGCGCTGGAAGCGCTGACAACCTGAGGAGCGGGCCTGTGGCTGACCGCATTGCCATAACCCGCTCCGTTTCGATCGACCCCAGCGAGAACGAAGAGACTTTTGTGCGCGGCTCTGGGCCGGGCGGGCAGAACGTCAACAAGGTCGCAAGCGCGGTGCAGTTGCGCTTTGACCTCGAAAATTCTCCCAACATTCCTGAGCCGATGAAGCGGCGCGTGGCGGCGCTGGCGGGTAGCCGGCTGACCAAGGATGGCGTCATTGTCATCCTGGCCAATATTCATCGCGACCAGCCGCTGAACCGGGCGGAAGCACAGGCGCGCCTTGTCGCCCTGTTGCGTGAAGGCGCCTATCCGCCCAAGCCGCGAATTGCGACGCGCCCTACCCTTGCCTCCAAAACGCGGCGGCTGGACGCCAAAACCAATCGATCGGGAATCAAGCAGGGCCGCGGGCGGCCTCGCGTTGACGAATAGGACCATTTTCATGAGCCTCAAATTTGGAACCAGTGGCGTGCGCGGGCTTGTCACCGACCTGGAGGGACAGCCGGCGCGGCGCTATGTGGCGGCGTTCCTGAAGCATTTGCAGGCTTCGGGGCAGATGTCCGGCGGACGCGTGCTGGTCGGGTATGATCTCAGGCCGTCGAGTCCGGCCATTGCCGAGGATTGCCTTGCTGCGATTGCGCATGCCGGGTTCGAGCCAGTGGATTGCGGCGCGGTGCCGACGCCGGCTTTGGCGTTGCAGGCGATGACGACACAGAGCGCGGCTGTGATGATCACGGGGAGCCATATTCCGGCGGACCGTAATGGGCTGAAATTTTACAAGCCGGCCGGTGAGGTCAGCAAATCGGATGAGCAGGGAATCGTCGCAGCGCTGTCGGATGTCGACGTGCCGGACTACGATGAATCGGTGCTCGACGAAAATGAGGAAACCATCGAGGCCTATCGCGATCGATGCGTGGATCTGCTGCCGGTCGGTGCGCTCGAAGGCGTCAAGGTCGGGGTTTTCGAGCACTCTACAGTGTCGCGGGAACTGATGGGCGAGGTGCTGGCGGCCCTCGGCGCTCAGGTCGTGTCGCTGGGACGCAGCGACGTCTTTGTGCCGGTGGATACCGAGGCGTTTTCGGATGCCCTGTTCGCCCCCCTGCCCGGTTGGGTTCGGGAGCATGGCCTTGATGCCATCGTTTCTTCTGACGGCGATGCGGATCGGCCGCTGGTGATGGATGGCAGCGGCAATTTCGTGCGCGGCGACGCACTGGGATTGCTGGCGGCGCAGTTCCTGAATGCCAAGACGGTGGTGACGCCGGTGACGTCGAATTCGGCGATCGAGCGTACCGGATATTTTGACCAGGTCGTCCGGACCCGCGTGGGATCGCCTTTCGTCGTTGCCGAAATGGAAAAGGCGGAGAAGGTCGTTGGCTTTGAGGCCAATGGCGGCACGTTTGTGGGCAATGGGTTTGACCTGACGGCGCTGCCAACGCGCGATGCCATCCTGCCCGTTGTTGCGGTGCTGGGGCTGGCTGCAAAGGAGAAGATTACGGTAGCTGAACTCGTGTCGCGCCTGCCGCTGCAGGTGGCGGTGGCGGATCGGCTGCAGAACGTGCCGGCGGAGCGGAGTGGTCCGTTCCTGGAGCGGTTGCAGAAGGATGAGGCCTACGCCGCCGAAGTCTTCGCGCCCAATGAGATCGCAAGTGTGAATGCGATCGATGGGTTGCAGTTTCACCTGAAGGGCGGCGAGACCGTGCATTTCCGCGCATCGGGGAATGCGCCGGAGCTACGCTCCTATGTCGAGGCTGGGACCGAGGCGCGGGCGAAGGACCTGCTGGCGTGGTCGATGGCTGCGCTGGAGAAGGCCGTACGCTGAAATACAGCTCCCCGCTTTCGCGGGGAGCACACCGTGAATGGAAAAGGGGCGGCCACTGGCCGCCCCTTTAGTTTGATTACTTCGCCGAGGCGGAGATGTTCACCTTGCCGATCAGGCTGGCCGGATCGTCTTCGGCGGTCATGAAGTCGACCATGGAGAGACCGGGATCTTCCTTGGCTTCGATGCCGATATTGAGCGACTTCGCCTTGCCGCTGACGAACTGGTTGATCGCCGAGCCGGGCTTGGCCGCATCGGCGGCGCCGGCCATCATGCCGATGATCGTGCCTTCGGCGAGGCCCGCGAAGACCGGGCGGAGCGTGGCCGGATCGGCGCCCTGATCAGCCGCCGCAACGGCGAGGACGATGTCGGAGAGACCGGCATCGGTCACGTCGAGCTTAAGCGCCTTGATGGCAACGCCCATGCCGGCCATCAGGGCTTCGTTCTCGTCCATCGAGAACAGGGCTTCGGTGGCGTTGGCGATGGTGCCCGAGAGCACGATGGTGGCGAGATCGACGCCAGAAACCGAGACTTCCTTGATATCGATGCTGTTCTTCTCGGCGTTCCAGGCTGCGGCCAGCCGGAATCCGGCATCGATCTTGGTGATGCCGAGATCGATCAGCTGCTGGAGCTGCTCGTCTTCGCTGTCCTTGGGCAGATCGGCGCGGATGCCGGAAGCCGAGGTGTCGATGTTGCTGGGAATGCCATTGATATAGCTGGCCAGCGTCAGGTCGAAATTGTCGATGTCAGCAACGATGCGCTCGCCATCCGCATCCGGATCGGGAATGTCGATGCCAAGGCCGGAGAAGGAGAACCCTTCAAAGGCCGGGATCAGCGCGCGGGCATTGGCTTCGAGCCAGGCCTCGGTGACTTCGGCGGGGGCGCCGGCCATTGCGGCTATGGTCGAGGAGAGGTCGAACTGCTTGAGGGTGAAGTTGCCCAGAGTAACGGAGCCATCGCCTTCCACATTGACGCGGAAGTCATTCATGGAAATCTGCGGATAGATGCCCGGCGACATGCCGGCCATGGTCATGTTGCCGATTTCGAAGGTCATCGGACGACCATCGTCATCGGTGCCCGAGCACGAGAAACCGTCGAAGGTGAATTCGGAGCTTTCGAATGCGGTCAGGATATCCGCATACATCCGCATGATCTTGCCAACCATGGCCGGATCTTCCACGTCCGGATTGGCTTCCATCTGCTGGGCGAGCGTCATGATCTCGACGAACGAGGTCCCGATCGGGCGCCCGCGCACTTCGGCGCCACTGATCGGGCCGAATTCGCAGGCGACCTCGTCGGTCTCGAACGTGCCGCCTTCCATCAGGAAATCGGCGTAGAGTGTTGCCATTTCCGTGGAGCCGGCGTTCACGAGGCCATAGACGCCGAGCATGCCGCCGATATTGAAGTGTGTGGCCGAGGTGCTGCCCATTTCGGCATGGCCATCTTCGACATCGAAGCTCGAGCTTTCGATGCTTGCGCTGGCAGCAACGCCACCCACGACGTCTTCAAGCACCAGATTGTTGAAGGTGAGAACACCTTCCTGCTTCTGGCCATCGACGGTCGAGGTAACCGTCAACACGATCTCCGGAACGGTGATGCTGGTGGCATTAAGGCCAGCCAGGGCGTCAACATTCTCGATGATCGCGCCGCTGAGAATCGACTTGATGGTGTCCGCATCGATGCTGGAACCAACCGCATCGACGGTGGGGATGGAAATGGCGAACTCGGCCGGGGCCGACTGTTCGGCAGGCTTGGTTTTCACCTTCTGCGCCATGGCGGGAGCAACAGGCAGGGCGACGCTGGCCAGACATGCTGCCGCAATCCCTGCCAGGCCGCGCTTCGTGACGTTCAATGACATGCTTTTCTCCCGTTAGGTGGCGGAGATTGCACCACTCCGCCCAACAGTCTTGGCGACAAGGAATATAGGCCTATCTTCGGGCACGCAAATGCAAGTGGTGTGACGGCCGGCTTTTGAAGTGTGCGCGAGCGCCACCCTGCAAAGCCCTGCCCGTCCTTGGAAACAGCCTGCCGCGCGACGATTACTGCGGCTTGCGCTCGAACAGCCCAACCATCAGGAGCCCGGCAACGAAGCCGCCAAGATGAGCCTGCCAGGCAACGCCGAGGCTAGCACCCATCAGCAAAGGCGCAAGGGGCACGGCCGCATTGAGGACCAGCCAGATCAGCGTGAAGAATCGCGAGCGCGGATTGATGAACACCTCACGAAGCGTCGCGAGTCGGCGGCCCAGCACGATGCGCTGGCCGGTTTCCGGATGCTGGGCGTAGAGCACCGGCTGGAAGATGAAGCGCACAGCGGCGCCCGTGAGGCCGGCGATGCCGCCGGAGGCGCCGATGAGATAAGCGCCGGCATAGAGCGAGGTTACGGCAAAGAACGCGGCGCCCGCGGCGGCCGAAACGAGGAAAATGGCGAGCATGGGCCCTGCCCCATAACGCCGGGTCACGGGGCTCGCGAAAATCACGAGCCAGGCCACATTGACCAGCAGGTGCTCCCAACCGCCATGCAGGAAAGCGTGTGAAAAAGGCGTCCACAAAAGCGGTATCGCCACGGTTATGTCTTGTGGTGCCAATACGATACGCAGAGGCTGGAAGGCGAACCAGAAATAGAGCTGAGTCTGCCCCGCCTCGTTAAGCACCATGGTTGCTGCCAGGTGAATCGCGACGAGAATACCGACGAGAGCCGTCACCGAATTGGGCAAAAGAAAGATCGGCTCGCGCGGCGGGCGGCCTTGGGAACCGGGCATTTGCTCGGGCTCAGTCATCGTTTTTCTCCCCAAAACCCTTTGTTCCGCGGCTTACAGCAACCTTTTCCACATTGGGACGGCGGCGTTAACCTTAATTAATGTTTAAGCGGGCAATCACCCTGTCGATTTGCCATTGTCATCTGCGCGGCGGGACTCTCTCGGGGAGAGATGGTGCCGCCTATGAACAAGCGGGTCCTAACCATGCAGATGCCGAGCACCAATACGCTCTATACCTATTGGAATACGATTCGTGGCGCCCGTAGCGCGCCCGACCGCAAGGACATCGATCCGACCCGCATCCGCGAGGCCCTGGCCAACACCTTCATTCTCGAACTCAACGAGGACGACAAGTTCTCCTTCCGCCTTGCCGGTTCGCATCTGTGCACCAGCTATTGCCGGGAACTGAAGGGCCGCTCCTTCTCCGCGCTCTGGCATGATCGCGATCAGGACGCCATGGAAACGCTGATCCGCGCCGTGACCGAAGATCACGCAGTGGCTCTCGTCACCTTCCAGGGTTCGACCGCGCTGCATACCAAGGCATCCTTCGAGATGATCCTGATGCCGCTGCGTCACAACGGCTCCAGCCACACCCGCATTCTCGGCGGCATGACTGCTGCGGAAGAGCCCTATTGGCTCGGCGTGCAGCCGGTGGCCGAACAGCGTATCACCGGCCTTCGCCTGATCTGGCCCGATGAAATGCCGCGCGAGGAATCGGTGCGCGACGTTGCTGCCAGCGTCGTCAACGATATCGGCTTTGCCCCGGCAGTGCCGTCCATGGCCATGCCCACGACTCTTTATGGCCGCAGCGCCCGCCGCTACGCCCATCTCGCCGTGATCGACGGCGGCCGCAACTAGTCTACTGGCGATCCGGTTCCGCATCGGATCGCGTCCATCCCCCTGTCATGCCAGCACTTCCCGGACTCTTTCGGGAATTCTCGCACCCCGACAGGGCTGCCACAAAAACCATGCATTAACCAAACCTCGCTAACCTGCTTGCACTTCCATGTGCGGGCGAGGACCGGTGAACGCATGCTCAGTGACGATCTCGATTCAGCACGCACCTTCTCGTCTTCGCAGCCCAAGGCCACCGAAGGACGATTCCAGCGCGTCAAGGTTTCCATCCTTGGCCGTTACATGCTTGCCGACCGTCGCGAGTTTCCCTGCCAGGTTCTCGAAATGTCGCCCGGCGATGCCGTGGTGATTGCGCCAGTGGCAGGAATCGAGGGCGAGCGGATCATTGCCTATCTCGATCATATCGGCCGCATCGAAGGCACGCTTCTCAAGCAGGTGGATGGCGGGTTCCTGATGGATATCGCCGCAACTCCGCGCAAGCGCGACAAGATGGCAGCGCAGCTCACCTGGCTTGCCAACAAGGACATCCTCAACCTGCCGGAAGACCGCCGGCACGAGCGTGTGGTCCCCGATATTCGCCATTCGACGGTCGTTCTCGACGATGGCCGGCGTTACAACTGCAAGATCATCGACATTTCGCTTTCGGGCGCAGCCATCGAGCTCGATGTCCGTCCGGCCATGGGCACGCCGATCACGCTCGGCCGCATGCGGGCGCGCGTCGTGCGTCACTTCCAGAATGGGGTGGCCGTCGAATTTGCGGCGGCGCAGGAAATGCTCAACGTCGTGCAGCAGAACCTGCGCATCATGAACTGAGCCCCGGGCTCGGATTTTTCAACTATAGCTGCGTCACCGCTCCATGAGCCGGCTTTTGGCTGTAGCCAGGCGCAGGGTAAACGCGATCTTACCTGATCGCTTAAAACACGCATAAAAACTCGCTGGTAGTTTTCGGACCGAGGCAAGTGGCCGCCCTTAGCGTGGTCTCCATCAGGGAGATCGCGTTATGGCAATCAAGAATATGCGCCTTATGGCAGCGGGTATGGCTGCAGCGGTGCTCGCAATGTGGGCCCAGCCCAGTGCGGCAGTCGACTTCACCAATGCAGCCTTCGTTCGGGTGGCAAGCACCAACACGTCCATTCCGGTCGGGCACCTGGATTTCTCCCGTTCGCGTCCCGCCGAATGTCAGGCCAATAGCGTCGTGGAAGACGCTGCTACCCTGACCGAAGGAAACTGGCAGCAGCTCGTTTCCATCAACGCTCATTACAACCAGACCATCATTCCGGTTACCGACCAGGAACTCTACCAGGTCGAAGAATTCTGGACCTATCCCACCAATGGCTATGGCGACTGCGAAGACTTCGTGCTCGCCAAGCGCCGCGCGCTGATCGAGGCCGGCTGGTCGCCGAGCACTCTGCTGATCGCCGTGGTGCGCCAGCGCGATGGCAGCGGCCACGCCGTGCTGATGGTGCGGACCGACCGCGGCGATCTCGTGCTCGACAATCAGGAGAGCGCCATCCTCGTCTGGAACGAGACGCCCTATCAGTATCTCAAGCGCCAGTCGCAGGCTCATGCCGGCCAGTGGGTCGATATGTTCGATGACCGTACGACGGTGATCGCTGCGCGCTAACGCATCGTTTTCCGGGTCCCGCCCCAATCCCTGATAGGGACCTGATGAACAAGGCCGGCTCTCGCTGCAGCGAAGCCGGCCTTGTTACGTCCAGTGCTGAAAAACTCAGCGAATGGCGACGACGTAGATGCTCATGAAGAAGAGCCCGGTGACGAAGGCCCAGGTGAAGGCGACCAATGCGCCAATCAGCGCCGAGGTCATCGACAGGGTGCCATCGTCTTCGTGCTGCCAGCCCATGTGCAGCATGATGTAGGGGCCGCAGACAATGCTCATCATCAGGTGGCCGATGGAGCCGACGAGGTTTCGCCCATCCATGCGCAGCATGGCCTGCTGGCGTGCCAGCGCCTGATAGAGATGCGTCCCCGCCCCAGCAACGCACAGACCCACGCCCATGATGAACGCCGCAAGCAGAAGTTCGCGCGACATCCCTGCCCTCCTCAACCGCCGATCCACGGCAAGCCCAAGTGTTAATAGTTTGGTAACCATATTCCGGCTGAAGTGAACTGTCACCTTCGCACGAGAAAACTGGTTAACGCTGGCCATGTCCGCCTCGCAGCACCCCGCTCCGGCCGCTTACGGGTCTCATGGCCTTGTGCATAATCTTGCTGGCATTGCCCTTGCCGTAATGCTGGCTGCGCTTGGCGTCGCCTATCTCGTGGATCAGGCCGGGCGCTCCGAGGGCCGAAAAGTACCGTCGCTGAGCGACGGCAACATGCTGGAGCAGACTGTCAGTGGGCGCGAGCTGACGATTCCGGAGAACTGGTTCCGCTTCGGCGAGCAGATGCAGGCCGGCTTTGTCAGCCAGATCGACCTTTCGGTGCAATTGCCGCTCGGATCGGTCGATGTGACGCTGCTGCCGCGCTCCCGCGCAAAATCGAGCAGCGAACTGCTCGACAGCGTCTATGTGCATCAGTTCGCCAAGGGAACGGAGACGGGCGTGCCCGGACTGATCGGGCAAAAGCTCGAGGGCAACGGCTACGGCGGGGAAACGATCTGGTATGACGCGCTGGCGCCGAAGCCATTCGTGGCCAAGTGCATCGACGCGATCGAGACCGGCGCGCCAGACAAATGCGTGCGCACCGTGCATCTGACGAGCGGCCTCGCCGCCATCTACAGCTTTGAAGAGAGTTTGCTGCCGGGCTGGCGCGATTTCGACGCCGAAATGAACCGCTGGCTAGAAAAAATCGGCGCCAACTGATTGGCGCCGATCAGAATTCGTTATTCGATATCGTCAAGGTCGATATCGAGGATCGACATCGAGAACATGTAGGATTTGTCGCCGTCTTCATCGTCAACGTGGATGAGGCCGATCGACTCTTCGCCGATGAACACTTCAACCGAGTCGTTGAGCTTGGCGCGCGGGCGAACGTCGATGTTCTTGTTGTTGAACGTCCGCTGCAAGAATTTCTGCAGCTTGATGATCTCTGGATGGTTCACGGCAATCGTCCTGCGGTTGGGGTTGGCGCAATCTAGTACCTCACGAAGCGCTGACAACCCCTGAGGTCGGCATTTTAGCGGTGACAACCTGTGACGGAGACTTGCTCCACCACTCAGGTGTTGTCGTGCACAAGCACCATCTGGTCCATGACCAAGGCGGGCTGGGCGCAGCCGGCTTCGCCGATCACCTTGGCCGGAACACCGGCGACGGTGGTGCGCGGCGGCACTTCCTTGAGGACAACCGAACCGGCGCCGATGCGCGAGCAATCGCCGACCCGGATATTGCCCAGAACCTTGGCGCCAGCGCCGATAAGCACGCCATTACCGATCTTAGGATGGCGATCCTGATCGGCCTTGCCGGTACCGCCGAGGGTCACGTTCTGCAGCATCGAGACATTGTCGCCAACAACCGCGGTCTCGCCGATGACGAGGCCGGTGCCATGGTCGAGCATGATGCCCTTGCCCATGGGAACGGCCGGGTTGATATCGACCTGGAACACCTGGCTGGCGCGGCTCTGAAGATAGAGCGCGAAATCGCGACGACCGGCCTTGAAGAGAGCATTGGCGAAGCGATGCGTCTGGATGGCCTGGTAGCCCTTGAAATAGAGCAAGGGCTCGATGGCCCGATGGCAGGCAGGATCGCGCTCGAGCGTGGCGGCGAGGTCGACGCGTGCCGCTTCGCCGATGGTCGGATCGTCGCGCAGCACCTCTGCGAAGGTCTGGCGAATGATGTCGGCCGAAACGTCTTCGTGATCGAGGCGCGAGGCCAGACGATGGGCCAGCGCTTCCTCAAAGGAATCGTGGTTGAGCACCGTGGTCAGCGCCATCTGCCCAAGAGCCGGGTCAGAATCGAGAATCTGGCGGGCGCCGACACGCACCGCCTCCCATACCGGATCGACCGATTTGATCAGCGCCGATTTCTGGGCATTGCCGCTCATGGGGGCCAACTCCGCTTTATCGAGACTTACCGATATAAGACATTTGGTTGTCCAACACAAAGCCCTCGCGCATGGATTGGTTCACGCCTTCGAGGGAATGGGGAAAGTCCTGCTCAGGAATTCGAGCGCGGCGGCCTTGAACTTGGTGTCGCCGGTGGCACGCATATGGTCGCGGCGCGGGATGACGAAGGCTTCGCCATGGGGCAGCAGTTCGGCCAGCGGCTCCGGCGCGCCGGCCATTTCGTCGGCCTCGCCCACGGCGACAAGCACCGGGACCTCGATTCGCCGGACGTCGGCGCGCGCCATGGGCTGGCGGGACGTTTCCATGCAAGCCGCCAGCGCCTCACGGTCGGAACCGGTGTGATCGGCGAAGATGCGGAACTGGCGCGCCGTGGGGTGGCTGAGATCGGCAAGGCTCGGGGCGCGGAGGCCGGCGATGATGTCATTGCCGTCGGTCAGGCCGTTGATGAGGTTCATGCCCATGCCGCCGAAAATCGCGGCCGCGACTCGCTCCGGATAAAGGAAGGACAGAAACGCGGCGACGCGGGCGCCCATGGAATAACCGAGTACGGCGACGCGCTTTTCGCCTAGATGATCGAGGAGAGCGAGGCTATCGTCGACCATGCGCTCGGGGAAATAGGCTTCCGGGTCATGCGGCTTAGCTGATTGGCCATGGCCGCGGTGATCGAAGGTGATGGCCTTGTACCCGGCCCCGACCAACGTCTCGACCCAGCCGGTCTCGATCCAGTTGACCTTGCCGCTCGAGGCAAAGCCGTGAATGCAGAGCACCGCCGGCCCATCGCCCGCGGTCTCATAGGCGAGCGAATATCCACTGGACTGAAACATGGGCATGGCGAATTCCTTTTGAGGAGTGTTTAGCCGCGGGGGGCGCCTTGTGCCAAGGGCAAGATAGGTGGGAAGCGCCCCGCCCCTTGCGCCGGATTCCCGCTTTCGCGGGAATGACGCCGTGGAAGCGTCAAACACGCGGGTTCTAACTCTTTTCTTCCCGGCTCCACTTGGCTATGGTCCGGCGCAAAATACCGACCCCACAGGTTTGACCATGGCACACGGCACCACGCCCCATTTCCACAACACCGAAGGCCTCCGCAGCATCGAGGTTGGCTCCAAGGAGTTCCAGTGCGTCGGCGCCCTGCCCCCGTTCGATCACCCGCATATCTTCATCGATATGGGCAAGGACAACGAAGCGGTCTGCCCCTATTGCTCGACGCTCTATATCTACAAGCCCGAGCTTGGCGAAGGTAACGCCAACCCCGCTTCCGCGATCTTCAAGGCATACGCCGCCTGAGTTGAGACCATGCCCGCAATGGGCCGCAACTATGTCATAGCCGGAGCGGGTATCTCCGGGCTTACGCTGGCGCTGACCCTCGCCAAGTTCGGGGCGACGGTGGTGGTGCTTGAGCGCAACGCAACCATCCAGGAGGCCGGGGCCGGCCTCCAGATCAGCCCCAATGCGCGCCGCATTCTCGATCGCCTGGGCCTTTCCGACGCGCTGACGCATGTTGCGCTCGAGCCGGCGGCGCTCGACACCTACCAGAACGGGCGTTCGACGCCCTTTTTCAGCATGGAATTCGGGCCGATCATGGCGGAGCGCTTCGGCGCGCCCTATGCCGTGATGCACCGCGCTGATCTCGCCGAGGCCCTCTACAGAGCCACGAGGCGCTTCGCCAATATCGACATCATTTTCGGTGTGCGCGGCTGGGATGTCGTTTCCCATGCGCGCGGGGTGACGGTTGTGGTCGACGAAGCCGATGGCCAGAGCCGGACCACGCGCGCCAATGCCTTTATCGGTGCAGATGGCGTGCATTCGCACACAAGACGCCACGTGCTCGAAGGGCCTGACGCCCAGTTTGGCGGGCGCGTTGCCTGGCGCACGCTGGTGCCGGCGGAAGCGGTTTCGAGCGTGATCGCCATGGACCGGGTTTCGGTCTTCTTCGGCTCCGGCCACCATCTTGTGTGCTACCCGCTGCCGCATCGGGGACAGGTCAATCTCGCCCTCTTCCTGCCGGGCAAGCCCGAGGACAATCCCAGGAAGCCAAGCCTCAAAGGCAAAGGTTCGCTGGGTGTGATTCTGGCGGCCGCCGGCGAGAGCTGGACGCCGTGGCCGCTCTATACGGTGACGACCCCGGTCTGGCACCGCGACAATATCGGGCTCATCGGCGATGCCGCCCATGCCATGGTGCCGTTTCAGGCCCAGGGCGCGGCCATGGGCATCGAGGATGCGGCGACGCTTGGCCCGCTTCTGGTTGAGCACACCGAACCCGAAGCGGCCTTTGCGCGTTACGCGGCCATAAGGCAATCGCGAGTCGGGCGCGTTGCGCGTCTGTCGGCAAGCAATGGCCGCATTTTTCATATGAGGTGGCCGCTGTCGGTCGCCCGCGACACCGTGATGCAGTTGCAGGGGCCTCGTGCCCATCTCAAGCGGCTCGGCTGGATCTACGGGTATGACGTCGCGCCCGCGGAGCAAACGCAATAATCCAACGGCCTTGCGTTGCGCGGCCCGCCCGTGTCAATTGCGCTGCTCACGGGTTAGATGGTTGAAAGGGAACGAATTCCGCATGCAAGCTGCGACACGCTCCCGACTGACCCTTGCCTGCATTCTCCTGACCATTCTGCTCGACATGATCGGTGTGGGCATCATCGTGCCGGTGCTGCCCGAACTGCTCGAAGAGCTTACCGGCGGCGGCGTTGCGGATGCGGCCGTGATCGGTGGCTATCTCGTTTTCGCCTATGCCTCGATGCAGTTCCTGTTTTCGCCGGTCTTGGGCAACCTCTCGGACCGGTTCGGCCGGCGCCCGGTGCTGCTTGCCTCGCTTTTGGGGCTGACCTTCGACTACCTGATGATGTCGATTGCGCCCTTCGTCTGGTACCTCTTCATCGGCCGCATCATCGCGGGCATTGCCGGGGCGGCGCTGGCGACGGCGACGGCCTATATGGCCGACATCACCCCGCCGCATAAGCGCACCCATCGCTTCGGCCTCATCGGCGCGGCGTTCGGGCTGGGCTTCATCATCGGGCCGGTGATCGGCGGCGAACTCGGTGAACTGGGCCCGCGTGTGCCGTTCTATGCCGCTGCGGGCCTTGCCTTTGCCAATTTCCTCTTCGGCCTCCTGGTGCTGCCGGAAAGCCTCCCCAAGGCCAATCGGCGCAAGTTCAACATCAAGCGCGCCAATCCACTCGGCGCCGTCATGGCGCTCAAGCGCTATCCTTCGGTACTGTGGCTGCTGGCCGTGCTGTTCTTCCTGCAGCTGGCGACGCAGGCCCTACCGACGATCTTCAGCTATTTCACGGTGGAAGTGTTCCACTTCACCTCCTCCACCATCGGCCGCACGCTGGGTGCCTTCGGCATCGGCTTCGCCTTCAGCCAGGCCGTGCTCGCGGGGCCGCTGTCGAAGGGACTAGGCGAGCCAGCCGTGGGCATCGTGGGCCTGCTGTTCGCGGCGACCGCCTTTGCCGGCATCGCCTTTTCGGCGGAGGTCTATCACCTCTACCTCTTCATCGCGGTCGGCACGGTCAGCGGTCTTGCGCCGCCCGCCATCAATGGCGTGCTGTCGCGGCAGGTGCCCGACAATAGCCAGGGCGAATTGCAGGGCGCGGTGAATGCGGCGAGCTCGCTCGCGACCATCATCGGCCCGCTCGCGGCAACGCAGATTTTTTCCTACTACAGCGCAGTGGATTCGACGCACTATTTTCCTGGCGCTCCCTTCGTCGCCTGCGCGGCAGCTGTCGTGATCTCGCTCGTCATTTTCGGCATTGCGGCGTGGCGGTTCGAGCTGACGCACCGCCCGAGCGTCGCCGATCACCCGCATGTTCCCGACCTGCCGCCACCCGGACAGCTGCGCGTCGCTCCAATCGAGGATGAAAATGATCATCAGACCCGCAACCGGCGCTGACAGGGCCGCGGTTCTAGAGATTATCGGCCCGGTGCTGCGGGCCGGCGAAACCTATGCGATCGACACCGATCTCACCGACGCGCAGATGCTCGACTATTGGTTCTTGCCCGCGCATGAAGTGTTTGTGGCAGAGGAGGAAGGCCGGATTCTCGGTACCTATTACCTCCAGGCCAACCAGCGCGGCGGCGGGGCGCATGTCGCCAATTGCGGCTATATGGTTTCACCCCTGGCTCAGGGCAAAGGCATTGCCGGGCGCATGTGCGAGCATTCGCAGGTGATCGCGAAAGAGCGCGGTTTTCGCGCGATGCAGTTCAACCACGTAGTGTCGAAGAATACGCGCGCCGTGGCGCTATGGCAGAAGCTGGGCTTTGAGATCGTCGGTACATTGCCGCTGGCGTTTCGGCATCCGGTCTACGGCTATGTGGACAGTTATGTGATGTTCAAGGCGCTGGTTTAGGATTTAACGCCAAGAGCGCAGAGACATCCGCAGTCGTCATTGCCGGGCCTGTCCATGCAATCCAGCTTGGGGCGCCATGGACCACCGGGACGAGCCCGGTGGTGACGACGGGGAGAGGTAGGCGTTCTTGATACCGGCCCCGACGTATGACCGGCTCTAAAATACAAAAAGCCCCGCCGAAGCGGGGCTTTTCTTTTTTGGCTTACTTGCCGAGGGTCGACGGCCAGGTGCCGTGCAGGTCGCTGCCGCGGCCTTCGATTTCAAAGCCATGGGCGCCGAAGAAGTCGCGCTGGCCCTGGGTCAGGTTGGCGGTGCCCTGAGCCTGACGGTAGCTGTCGAAATAGCTCAGCGAGGCCGAGAGACAGATCATCGGGAATTCGCCGACGGACGCGGCCGCCACAACCTTGCGCAGGCTCGGGTGGCTGTCCTTCATGATGCCGACGAAGTCGGGCACGACGAGAAGATTAGTGGCTTCGCCCTTGGCATAGGCCGACGACATCTGATCGAGGAAACGCGAGCGGATGATGCAGCCGGCGCGCCAGATCTTGGCGATCGTTGCGAGGGGCAGCGACCAGCCGAACTCTTCCGAGGCCTTGTTGATCACGGCAAAGCCCTGAGCATAGGAAACGATCTTGCCGGCGAGCAGCGCCTTTTCGAGATCGGCCAGGGTGACGTCGGTCTTGGCGCGGTTCGGCTTGCCATAGATGGCTTCGGCGGCGACGCGCTCGGACTTGCGCGAAGACAGCGAACGGGCTGCGACGGCGCCTTCGATGGCGGTTGCCGGGACACCCATCTGCTGAGCAACGACGGCGGACCACATGCCGGTGCCCTTCTGGCCGGCCTTGTCGAGGATCAGGTCAACCAGCGGCTTGCCAGTCTGGTCATCGACGGCGTCCAGAACGTGGCCGGTGATTTCGATCAGGTAGGAATTGAGCGGACCCTTGTTCCATTCCTTGAAGACGTCAGCGCATTCCTTGGCCGACATGCCCAGACCGTCGCGCATCACGCCGTAGATTTCGGCGATCATCTGCATGTCGCCATATTCGATGCCGTTGTGGATCATCTTGACGAAGTGGCCAGCGCCACCTTCGCCCAGATATGCGCAGCAGCTTTCGCCATTGAACTTGGCGGCGATGGCAGTGAGAACCGCCTCGGCATTGTGCCACTGTTCCTTGGAGCCGCCGACCATGATCGACGGGCCGTGGCGGGCGCCTTCTTCACCGCCGGAAACGCCGACGCCGAGATAGCCGATGTTCTTGGGCTTGAGGTAGTCGAAGCGGCGCTGCGTATCGGTATAGAGCGAGTTGCCGCACTCGATGATCGCGTCGCCCGGCGACAGGTGCGGCAGGAGCTGCTCGATCATGTCGTCGACCGGCTGGCCGGCCTTGACCATGATGATGATCGAGCGCGGAGCCTTAACCGCCTGCACGAATTCGGCGAGGTCGTATTTCGGAATGGTATTCTGGTCGAGACCCTGCGCCTTGGCCTCGGCGACGAACTCGTCGATGCGGCCGGCCGAGCGGTTGTGCACGGCAACGGTGTAGCCTTTTTCGGCGATGTTGAGCGCCAGGTTTGAACCCATTACCGCTAGGCCGATCAGCCCGATATCCGCAGTCGCCATGAAGCTATCCTTCCAAGGTATTCGTCGCCGTCCAGGTCGTGTCGGGCCATGCGCAGGGTGCATAGCACGCGGCCGTGACAATGACCACAAACCGGCTGCTGATGAAAGTACGGATCGCGCAAATTTCGACCACTCCCAACACTTGTATGGAAGTATTCGTTCGACTTGCGCTATCAGGTCCTGGCTGACTAAGAAGGCGCGAAGTGGAGGACCATCAACCATGGGCGAGCGTTCGCCATTTGACCTGACGGGCCGCAGGGCCTTGGTCACCGGATCGAGCCGCGGCCTTGGTTTTGCCATGGCCCGTGCCCTTGCCGGTGCCGGTGCAAAGATTGTGCTCAACGCCCGGGACAATGTCGCGCTGGGTGCTGCGGCAGCTGACCTCGCTGAAGCCGGCGCCGACGTGGCCGCCCTGGCCTTTGACGTTACGAGCCCGGAAAGTGTTGGCGAAGCGATCCGCCACTGCGAAGCGGAAATCGGCCCGATCGATATCCTCATAAACAATGCCGGGATGCAGATCCGCGGGCCGCTCGAAACCTATCGGCACGACGATTTCGAAAAGATCATGGCGACCCATGTCACGGCGACCTTCTCGGTCAGCCAGGCAGTCGCCCAGGGCATGATCGAACGCGGGCGCGGCAAGATCATCAATATCTGCTCGATCCTGACCGACCATGCGCGGCCCACTGCGGCTGCCTATGGGGCGGCCAAGGCCGCCATCGCCAATCTCACACGTGGCATGGCAGCCGACTGGGCCCGCAAGGGGCTCAACGTCAACGCCATCGCTCCGGGCTACTTCAAGACTGACCTCAACGAGGCCTTGATCACCGACCCGGCATTCAATGCCTGGGTGGAACAGCGCACGCCGATGGGGCGCTGGGGGGAAGTCGGAGAGTTGGGGCCCGTGGCCGTCTTTCTGGCATCCGATGCCGCAAGTTTTGTAAATGGACACATTCTCTATGTCGATGGCGCCTTCACCGCAGTCGTTTGAACCGGCCCGTATCATCATTGTCATGGGCGTCAGCTCGTCCGGCAAGTCGACGGTGGGGGCGGCCTTGGGGCGGGCCTTGCATGCCCCGTTTCTTGATGGCGACCGCTACCACCCCGAGGCCAATGTCGAGAAAATGCGCGCCGGCACACCTCTGACGGACGATGATCGCTGGCCCTGGCTTGAAGCGCTGACAGCGGCCCTCAAGGAAGCGGCGGAAAAGAAGAAGGGCGTCGCCGTGAGTGCATGTTCCGCGCTCAAGAAGGCCTATCGCGACTTCATCACCGAAAAGGCCGGCGAACCCGTGCTCTTCGTCTATCTCGATGGCAGCCGGGAAGTGATCGGCGAGCGGATGGCCAAGCGCGATCATGAATACATGCCGACAAGCCTGCTCGACAGCCAGTTCGCCACTCTGGAGGTGCCCGATCCGGCGGTCGAAAATGTGATTGTCGTACCGGTGACGGACCCGGTCAACCGTATCGTCACGACCGTGACTGGATCACTCACGCACCTCAAAAGCTTCAAACGCTGGCAATAAAACCAACCTTCCCACGTTGGAGCGGCGTTTCGTAGCATCGGCTGTTGCCGGGGCTTTCGGTTACCTGTCTCGGTGCAGTCAACGCACTGGAATAGTTACAGGAAATGCCCAGCACCCTCTTAGTCGGCGGCTATGGCGCCGTTGGCAGCCAGATCGCCCGCACGCTTGCGTCCAAGCCGGAAAACCACGTCATCGTTGCCGGACGGAATCTGACCAAAGCCGCGGCTATCGGGTTTGGGGCTCGCAGGATTGACCTCGGCGCGCCGCCCACATGGGCCGATGCGCTGGAGGGTATTGACCTGGTCGTGGCTTCGATCGACCAGAAAGACACCGCCTTTGTATCGGAAGTCACGCGGCGCGGGATCGGTTACATCGACGTTACCGCTGGGGATGACTTCTTCCGACACGTCGAGGCGCTGGAGGTCAGGACGCCTGTCGTGCTGTCGCTGGGCCTCGCACCGGGCCTCTCAAACCTATTGTCGGCGGCCGCTGCGAAACAGCTCGATGTGGTCGAGAGCATAGAGATCGGTATCCTGATGGGCACCGGCGACGACCATGGCTCCGCAGCCATTGCGTGGTCGACGCGCAACATGTTCGATCCGAAGGCGCCACGCGACGATGCGCGGATCAGTTTTGGGCCGGACTTTGGGATGAGGCAGGCTCATTTCATGGATTTTGCGGACCAGCATGTATTGGCCCGGACCATGCCAGGCGTGCGGACTGTGACGCGCGTGACTTACGACTCCGCAATGCTTTCAGGACTGCTATTCTGGCTGGGCAGGACATTTGCCGGCAATGCCACGATGCAAGCGCTCGTCGAGCGCATCAGCCACATGCCGACGCTCGGCTCGGACAAATGCGTGCTGTCGGTAACGGCCCATGGCAAGCGCGCGAGCCGCCCCGTGGCGCAGGATGCCTTCTTCTTCGGACGGCGCGAGGCTGCTGTAACGGCAGCGGTTGCGGCACTGGCCGCGGAAGACGTGCTCGCAGGACGCGTACCACCCGGCATTCACCACAGCCATCAGGTGCTCGACGGGCAAGCGATATTTACGGCCCTCGAACGGCTTGGGCATGGACGGGTGCAATTTTCCGACCTTCGGCCGGAAGGCGGGATCTAGGCAGGCTTGCGGGCAAACCGCCCCTGCCCGTAGGCGACAAGAGCGGCAGCGGCGACGACAAGCATCGCCCCGGCCAGCGCCCATGTCGTGGGGACGATACCGAGCAGCAGCAGGTCAAAACCGAAAGCCCAGATGATCCCGGTATATTCGTAGGGCGCAAGCACCGAGACGGGGGCACGGGCCACCGACTCCATCAGCAGGACATGGCCCAACCCGCCGAGCAGCCCCGCCCCAGCCAGGAGAGCGAATTCACGGGCGCCGAGGTCGACCCAGCCGAAAAACGCCGAAGCCAGCCCGGCCAGCGAGCAGATCAAAGCGAAGGAAAGTGCGATTGCGGCTGGCGGTTCGGTGCGGGTCAAATCCTTCACCTGCACGCGAGAAAGGGCGTTGGTGGCGGCCATGGCGACGCCCGCACCGACGCCGATCAAGGTGCCATCGCGCAGTTCCGCCCCCACGAGGGTTGGAAAGAGCATGAGCAGAATGCCAGCAAAACCGAGCACCACGCCGACGAAAATCGTCGCGCCCGGCCGCTCGCGGAGGAAGAGCATGGCGGCGGCAATGGAGAGGATGGGAGCGAGATAGGTGAGTGCGGTTGCCAGCCCCACCGACAGATAGCGCAGCGAGACGAAGGAAAAGAACATCACGGCACAGCCGAGGAGGCCACGCACCAGGTGCTTATGCGGGTAGCGCGTGCGCACTGCCTGCCCCAATTCACGGCGAACCGCCAGATAGATCAGCGTGGGCAGCAGCGCGACAAAACTGCGCCAGAAAATGATCTGGCCGGTGGGCACGAGCGGCGCCACTTCGTGAATGGCCGCGGACATCGCGGACATGACGGCAAGGCCTCCGGTGGAAAGCCACAGAGCGGCGACAATGTTTTGTTTGGGCATAGAGGAAGGTCGCAAGGCGGGGACGGGCCAAGCTTTAGTGGGGACCGCCCTGCCCTGCAAGTCATTGAGCCGACTAGCGTCCCAGAATAGCCGTCCCCCTCGGCGAGATTCGATAGCCGGTTTCGAGGCTTTCGGTGAGACCGAGGGCCTTCAGGCGACGAACGCGGGTTTTGAATGCCTGTCTTTCAAGCCCCAAGCTGTCCGCGAGTTGTTGAGCGGAGAGACCCGGGTTTTCTGCAATGGAGGCAAGGACTGCCCTCGTCCATGGAACATCACCGTCCATGCGCGCCAGCTTGACCTCGACTTCGGCAAGATCGTCTAGCGAGGTCCGCAGGGCGATACGGGGATCCGCTCCCATATGATGAAGCCGGATGCGGTAGAGTTGGCCCTCTCCACGGGTTGCGAGGGACGCGACAAGCCCTTTCGCATCCGCAAAGCCGGCGCGATGGGCGTCTTCGTCGGAGATATCTTCAGTGACGGGCTCGACGGCGTCGATGGAGAGAATGCCGAGGGCAGTAAGCATCGTGCCACCGGCCTTGACGGTTGGCCGCCGCCAGCGGCGAAACTGCGTGTCTATCCTGCCGTCGGCAATGGCTTCGAGATCGACGATCTTGATGAGCATCAAACCCTCCCGCACCCGACATACTAGCCGGGCGCGGGAGTTCAGCAAACGCTCTATTGCGCGACGTAGCCGCCATCGACCAGGTGGTAGGACCCTGTGATGTTGGAGGCGGCGTCGGAAAGCAGGAAAAGCGTCAGCGCGGCTACTTCCTCGGACGTGCCGAGGCGCCCAATGGGGTGGACGGCCTTGAGGTAATCCAACGTTTCCTTGGGCAGCGCGGAAAGCAGCGGCGTTTCGATGAAGCCCGGCCCCACCGCAGTGACGCGAATGCCCTTCTTGGCGTAGTCCACCGCGGCAGACTTGGTCATGCCGACGACGCCGTGCTTGGCAGTGACATAGGCCGGGGCATTGGGGAAAGTCACGGAGCCAAGGATAGACGCCATGTTGACGATGGCACCACCGCCGGCCTTGAGCATGGCAGCAAGCTCATACTTCATCGAATAGAAGACGGAGTTGAGATTGACGTCGATCACCTTGTGCCAGTCATCGAAGGAATAGTCGCCCAGGGGCGCGGAAGCGCCGCCAATGCCGGCATTGTTCACCGCAAGGTGCAGGGCGCCATAGGTGTCGACGGCGAACTGGACAGCCTTTTCGACCTGATCGATCTTGGACACGTCGGCGGCTACGGCAGCAGCTTCTCCACCAGCAGCCTTGACCGCATCGACCACCGCCTGCGCGCCTTCAAGCTTGAGGTCGGCAACGACGACTTTGGCACCGCGCGCGGCGAGCTGCTTCACCACCGCTTCGCCGATACCCGAAGCACCGCCCGTAACGAATGCGACCTTGCCTGCAAAATCCTTGGACATGGCAATCTCCTGTTGGTTCCTCAGAAGATATGCGCCCCTCGAAACGAGACAACCATGACCGAGATCAAACCGGTGCGAACAATCTGTTCGAGCGCAATCCGCACTTAATCGGGAACGCCCGGGGTACGTGAGAGGCTGGCATTGGCGTAGCGATCGTCGTCGCTAACCTCGCGGCCCACCCAGGACGGCAGCACGACTTCTTCATCGACCGAGCTCATTTCGACCTCGGCCATGATCAGCCCTTCATGGTGGCCCTCGAAGACATCGACCTCCCACATATGGGCGCCATGGGGCACGTTGTAGCGACGCTTTTCGATGACGTTGGGCTGGGCGATTTCCATCAGCTCGCGTGCGTCTTCGAGCGGCAAGGGATATTCGAACTCGGCGCGCGCAAGGCCCTGCGGCTTGCCCTTGAGCGTCAGCACGGCTTCCCGATCATCATAGATGCGCACCCGCACGGTCGCCTTGGCGCTGGTCGACAGATAACCCTGCTGCAGACGGGCCGAGCTTTCGACGCCCGCTTTCCAGCCATCGCCGGAAACCAGGAATTTGCGCTCGATTTCCTGAGCCATATCAGTCGTCCTTTGGAAGCAGTTTCCAGAATTTTTCGAAGCGGGAGACGAGAGCATCGGAGCTTTCAGCCGTTAGCTGCCGGCCCAAGGCCAGCGCCTTACCCGCCAATGCGCTCTTGCGGGCTGAAATGGCCTGGGTCAAGTCCGCATCGAGCGGGCCCGCCAAGGTCTCAAGCCCCTCGGCCAGAACGGCGAGGTTGTGATGATCGCCAAGATACTCGCCGAGCGTATCGAGCTGATCGCGCCGCGCCCCGAGCCGATCGGGTGCGCAGTCCTTGAACAGGGTGACGTGGAACCAGTGGCTCTTTGCTTCCTTGCGCCAATCGTGGAAGGCCTCGTCATGGCTGGTCTTCTCGGCCTCCCCAAGGCGCTTTCGCATGCGGGCATAGGTGTGGCCCAGCCCCGGGGCGAGGAGGTCAAAGCCGCGGTCTTCGAACGTCCAGTAATCGACCCGCTTCCGCGCTATGAGCATCTCTTCCGCAAAAACCTCAAGCAGGGCCCGACGATCCTGCCTTTCGGACACGCACCGAATGTTCTCGGCGAGTACCTCCCGCAGTCTTGCCCCCTGCCCGACGCTAGCCTCTCCTAGAACCTCTTCGAGCGTTTCGAGCATGACGGCAGCATCGCGAGCCGAGGCCAGTGCATCGGCAGCGTTGCGGAAGGCAGCATTTTCTCTGTCGAAGCCCGGAAATTTGGGGCGCACGAGGCGCAGGAGGCCCCTGATCCGCTTGCAGCGCCGGCGCAACTCATGGACCGTCTTGTCGAAATCATCGCCAGACCGGCAATCGGCCAGCGCGGCATCGATCTGCTCTGCCGCTATCCTGCGGACCTGACTGCCAACCTTGCCGGATCGACTGAACGAGAAGCCCATCTGGCGCTCTAGAACGCAAACTGCATCTGGCCGGGCGGTGCACCCATGGTGACGCCTTCGAGAGCCAGCATGGCACGCTTGGACGTGGTGCCGCCGGGTGCGGAGAACCCACCTGCCCCGCCGCCAGCAGCCAGAACGCGGTGACATGGAATGATCAACGGAATGGGATTGGCCCCCATGGCTTGTCCCACCGCTCGCGACAGACCGACGTCACCCAACTGCCGGGCAATGTCACCATAGGTCGTGGTCATGCCCCAGCCGAAGGTGAGCAAAATGTCGTAGCAGCGCCGATGAAAGTCGGGCACGTTTTCGAGATCGAGCGGCACGGCGGAGAAATCGACATTCTCGCCCTCGGCATAGTCTTCGATGAGATCGACAATGGCCGAGATGGCGCGATCGGGTTCGCCGGGGGCGGCACCGAGCTTGGCCATCTTCTCTGCGACCTCGGCGCTGTCGCCTCCGGGCAAATAGACCCGGCGCACGCCGCGGTCGGTCCAGACCAGGGCGAACTCTCCGAGCGCCGTTGCAAAGGTGGTGCTGTACATGCCGTCACTTTAGCGCGCCGGGGCCACGGCGGCAAACGCTTGGTCAAATGTGCCAACCTCTGCTAGAGGGCTGGCCATGCCCGGTCCCATGCCCACATTGCTCGATTATTTCCCGCCCACCGATCCCTATCTCAACGTCCTCCATGTGGACGATGACATTCTGGTTGTCGACAAGCAGAGCGGGCTTCTCAGCGTACCCGGCAAAGACCCGAGCCTTTGGGACTGCATCGAATATCGCGCGCGGCAGACCTGGCCGACCGCCGGCATGTGCCACCGGCTCGACAAGGATACGTCCGGGGTTCTGACGCTGGCGCTCAACAAGCGCGCTCATGGCCGCATCGGCAGCCAGTTCGAGCACCGGCAGACGACCAAGAGCTACATCGCGCGCGTTTCCGGCATCATTGCCGAAGACAGCGGCGTCATCGACCTGCCGCTGGCGACCGACTGGGAAAACAAGCCGCGCCAGCGCGTCGACTATGAGAACGGCCGCCACGCCAAGACCGAGTGGGAAGTGATCGAGCGCGAGGCGAACGCAACCCGCGTAAAGCTCGTGCCGCTCACCGGGCGGACGCATCAGCTGCGTGTCCATATGAAGGCGCTGGGCCATGTCATCCTCGGCGACGCCTTCTATGCAGAGGGCGACGACTTCACCGCGGCCGATCGGCTGCAGCTGCACGCCGCCGAATTGGGGTTTACCCATCCGACGACGGGCGAATTCATGATTTTCGTAGCGCCCACGCCGTTTTAGCGACACGATTGCCGGCATAAAGCTTCAGCTGACTTTGCGATCTGGAGAGACATCGGCATGCGCCTTCACTCCCTGCCCTGCCTGACCATTCTTGTCGGGCTTGCCCTCGCCGTTCCGGTCCAGGCTTTCGACGACCTGCTCGACGCGGCTGGCCTGCTGCCGGCCGCCATGGCGCAGCCGCAGGTCTTCACCTATGCCGCGCCCCTTGGCGGCTTTGCCAGGAGCAAGACCCCGCCGATGATCGAAGACATGCAGCTGGCGCAGGCTCTGGCTGCGGGCGGCAAGGATCCGGTCACCGGCATCGACTTCAGCGCGGTCGAGGGCGTCCTCTCCCTTGGCGCGCCGCCCAAAACAATCACCGTGCTGCTGGGCAGCCAGGGCTTTGTCTCGGAGACACCGCAGGCCCTGCTCTCGCGCGACTTTGCCGATCGGGCCATCGGCGACATCACGGTCTATTACCGTGGCGAGGACTATGCGATCGACCTGGCCGCAGTCCGCGATCCGGACCCACTCGGCTCGGGCATGGGCAAGGCCCAGCGCATCGTGCCCGGCGACGAATTTCTGATCCGCACCGCCGGCTGGCCGGAAATGGAATCAACCCTGCAGCAATTGTCCGCGCCGCCACCGGCCGACGGCATGTGGGTTGATGCCATCAGCGCCCTCAAGCAAGTAGCGGGCGACGGTGCGCAACTGGAGATGGCCTCCGGCTGGACCATGGACGCCTTTTCTGCCGGCCCCACGGTAGACCGCAGCACGGCGCAGGGTGCCAAGATCAAATCCCCCGACGTGGATGCCGCGCTGGTCTTTCCGTTCGCCCTCATTGCCGAGACGCGCGGTGCCGAAACCGCGGCGCTGCACATCGCCATCCCCTATCCGGATACGGCCATGGCCCAAGCGGCGGGCGAAACCATTGCCGCGCGTCTCGAGGGGCTGCCCGAAGGCGTTGGCCAGCCGCAAGTCACAGTGGCTGCGCCGCGCGATGTTGCCGGTTCGGTGCCCGTGATGGTTCTGAGCGTGGAAACGCCTGCAGGCGAGGTTGCTGGCCTGCAGGCGCTTTATGGTCGGTGGCTGGGCGCCATCTATCAGCGCAGCTTCAGCCCGCTGATGTCGAGCCTCTAGGCCTCGTCGGCAAAACCCACTTCGATACGCTGGAAGAGGCTCCCCCCTTTCATCGTATCGAGCCACTTGCGGAAATCGGCGACGTCCTTGAAACCGGCCCGCTTGGCGTCGGCATCGGTAACCTCATCGGCACTCATGTCGACGACCGACTTGATCGAGAGCAGACCGAGCTTGGTCTTGAGCGTGCCGCCCGATTTGACCGTGGGGCGATTCCAGCGGCGGAAAATCACATCCACCTTGCCGGCCTTGATATCTTCCAGCAGCGCGAGCTTGAGCAGCATCAGTCCAGTACCCCCGTAGCGGTCATTTCGATCCTGAGCCCCTTGGCCAGCAGTTCCTTGACCACCACCGTGGCGCGAACCGGATATGGCTGCTGGGTGAAATACTGGCGGTAGACAGCATTCATGCCGGCCGCGTCGGCGCTGTCGACTAGGAAAATCTGCACCATGACGAGATTGGCGAGCGTGCCGCCGGCGGCCTTGATGCCGATCTCGAGGTTCTGAATGCAGCGATGCGCCTGGGCCTCGATGCCCCCCTCGACGATATCGCCGCTGGCCGGGTCTTCGGCGACCGCGACAAGCCAGACATGCTTGCCCGCGCGGACGGCGTCGTTGATGGGCGCAGAGGATGGCGCGATGCCGGTTTCGATGCGTTCGATCATCTCGTCTCCTGAGTTGAGAATCGTCCAAGCGCAATTGTCTTGCGCACCGCCTTGTGACAAACACGGGCCACCGAGCCAAGCGGGCGTGGTGAAACTGGTAGACACAAGGGACTTAAAATCCCTCGGCTAACGCTGTACGGGTTCGATTCCCGTCGCCCGCACCAATCCCCTGCGAGAGCTCATGAGACCCTGGATCCATCTCGATACGGCGAATGTGCCGGGCGACAAGACGCAGCTCAAACTGATGCAGCGCGGGGATGAATTCTCCATCATGCTCGGCACCAATGAGCTGATGAACAGTCGCCTCAGTGGCTCGGAAGAGGCCCTCGCAACGCTCAGCGCCGAACGCATCGGCGGACGCGCGAAGGCGCGGGTTCTTATTGGCGGGCTCGGCATGGGTTTTACCCTCCGCGCGGCGCAGGGGTGTTTTGGGGCGGACAGCGAGCTTGTCGTTGCCGAACTGGTGCCCGAGATCATCACCTGGGCGCGCGGGCCACTGACCCCGGTTTTTGGCACTTGTCTCGATGATCCGCGGGTGAGGATTATCAATGACGACGTCGGCAAGGTGATCGCGGCGGGCAAAGGGGCCTACGACGCCATCATGCTCGATGTCGACAACGGGCCAGATGGGGTGAGCCGGGAGCAAAACGATCAGCTCTATGGCACGGCGGCGCTCAGGAAATCATGGGCGGCGCTACGGCCGGGTGGCGTGCTGGCGGTTTGGTCGGCGCATCCTAGCGAGCCGTTCGCCAAGCGACTGGCTGCTGCGGGTTTTGTGGTAGATGAAGTGAAGGTGCGCGCACGCAGCGGCGGCAAGGGCGCGCGGCATGTCATTTGGCTGGGCGTGAAGCGGGGTTAACTCATCTCGACGGGAAACGCCGTAGGCTCCCAAGGATGGTCGATTTTGAGCGCTTTTGCCCGGTCGAGCTCCCAAGACCGCAAAAGGTCTCCTATATCGGCGCGGCCCCGGCGTTGAACGAGGTCTCGCAAGGCCCCCAGACGGCGCGCCATTACGCCATCGCTCAGCGATGGCCACGGCTCCTTTGGCACGCCACTCTTCCGCACGCCGTGCGGCCGCAATCGAGCCCCTCTCCCACCAAGCTGCCGCCGCGACCATCTTATGCTCGGCATCGTCCAGATCGCTCAGCGCCGAGAGAGCGACGGCATAGTGAAAGGGCCGATGGGGAATGATGCGGCTATCTCTACCATCGTTTTCCACTTCAGCGTCTTTGCCAAAGTTGATGTACTGCTCAACCGTATAAACCCGCGAGAAATCGAATTGGAGAACTGCCTCGGTCTTGGCCATCACAGTGAGGAAAAGTCCTCTTCATTGGACCGTTGCAGAGAATATTGCTCATGAATGTCGAACGGCGGGGAGTCGTTCTCAAGATTGTACATGAACATTGCACCGGCGTACCAGATTGGCCGGCACAGATGTTTGTCCCAAGACGCATCAAAAAAGATACCCCGCAGGACATGATGGACGGGTGGAATGACCAGATTGCGACCGACCAGGACCAGATCGGGACGATGCTTTAGGAGCGGCTTCAGCCGTCTTTTTACTTCCGCCGCAGTAGTCATGACGGACCGTTCGCGCTGGCTACTTTGCTCTCGAACGGAAACGGCGAAGGTCGCCAGAAGCGTTCAAGTTTTCGGACCTGGACGTTCATCGCTTCCCATTCATGCAAGAGCGCCGCGACAGGGGCCGGGTCTTCCTCCGCGAGCATTATACGGAGGGCATCGAGGTTTCCGAGGTTCTCAAGCCATTGGACCTTGAACCTCTGCCGTCTTTCCGACTTTTTGGAACCGATGACCACCGATGGAGAGGCACCGTAGGCATTGGCATCCGCCCAATTCAGGTCGAGGTACTTTTCCAGAACAGCGCGGGCTTCTGGGAATCTGCCAAGCGCAGCGTGTAGAAGTGCCTGGCTCGGGTAGGACATCCCCGCATAGGGGTTCATGTGCTGCTGGACCGACAGCATATTGTCGAGCGACGTACCTGATACGATAACTTCGCTCGCAGCGCGCTCCATCTCTGCGCGCACCCTGGCTGGCAAAGTCGGATCCTCCCCGAGAAAACCGTGTGCCCCATCGATCTGCCTGCCGATCCCGACCGAAAAATTTGGCGGCGAGAATAGGAATTCGACTCGCCAATAGAGGTCAACTTCGCCCTTGTAGTGGGGCGGGCCAAACGAGAAGCCCACCACGAGGTGACGAACCGGCGTCCGAAAAATCTCCCGCTTCTCCATAACAAAATCAGGGTAGTCCCGGAGAAACGGCGAGGCTAACTGGGCGACTTCTGTAATGGTTGTCATTGAATGCCGACTTGAAGAACGATCACGTTAGTTACCCCTGGGATTTTCGTAGTTCGGCTGACCAAATCTGTCGTGCGGGTGAGCGAAAGACCTCTCCGTCCAGTTTTCACATCGTATATGCAAGCCGTGGTTGCATTCACTCTCTCGTAGACATCTAGGCGTGATGTCTCAGCCTGCCCATAGTATACGTCACCATCTATGCTAGTTAATCCTCCGCCCGTGATCGACATTTCGGGATGAACGTTGCCGTACTGAACCGGAGACAATAATTTCCGCATGGTGATCTGTCGGTGAACTTCGGTATGAACGGCAATCCCAAAATTCTGAGGTGTTGCGGTGAGTCGCATGGCACTCATTTTTGCGGCTGCTTCGTTGGTTAGAGCCTGCACCTCCGGTAACAGCTTGCAGGTTTGCGCGACTTGTTCGGCAGTGAGCGCGACTTGCGTGACCGTTACAGAGTTTCCAGTTCTGCTGCCGTCCCAAACCTTGAAGGCGAGCGCGACGAGCCCGGTGTCGCCTATGCCCATCGGCCCAGGTTGCGCCACAGCGGCGTTGTAGAGCGTAAGGGCGCCCCGAACCATTATGGCAAAAGGCGATGCGAGCCAGGTGTCCGCCAGCGCATCGCTCGGTACGGCGGGAGGTTTCGGCATCGCCAGCACGGCCGGTGGGGCGACAAGAGGGCCGCGCGTAAGCGCGCTGCGGAGCCAAGCGACCCGCGCGAGCACCTCGCCGTCGCGGCCGAGAGAGATATGCTCACCCTGCGCGTTTCGATGAGCCTCCAGAAACGTGGCGTTTGGCATGACCACGACCTGCGAAACGCTTTGACCGGCAAAGGTCGATCGAACGGAGGCGCCATCGGTCATGATGACCTCCGAGGCGGCTATGCTCCCATCCGGCCGCGTGAGTGTTTCGACACTTGCCCAAAGTTCAGACGGATCAGTGGCAACCTGTCGTTCGGACCCGAGTTGGAGAGAAGCGTCCGGGAGCGCGGGATTGCCATAGTACGGCTCAGCCCAGCAGCGGCAGTAGGGCGCGGTGCCGGGGTGGCCTTCTGATGGAGCGTTGGTCCAAGCGAATACCCGCCCTTCGAGGGCGGCGTGCGCGTGGCGGACGCGATCGTCGCCAGCTGTGCGCCAGGTGTAGTGGGTGGTAGGACGGCCTTCTGGGAGAGCCTTGGTGGACAGGCCGGCGCAGAGGTCGAGGAATTTCTGGCCGTCGGCTGCGGTCTCGGCGAGCCGATGGAAATCGTCGGGTACGGCGCCATACCTGACATAGGCGTCGAACGCCTTGCGTTCGATCAGTCTGGCGAGCTCGGCTCGCTTCTCTTCAAGCTTCTTCGATAGTCTCGCCATTTCCCACCCCCGCTTTGATGCGGAGGCAGGGTGTCATGGGCGCTTGGGGCGGGGATAAGCGGGATAGATCAGTCGGTGCCGCCGGAGATGGGGGCGACGTAGGCGACGTCGAGGTCCCAGGGGAAGAAAATCCAGGTGTCCTGGCTGACTTCAGTAATGAAGGTGTCGACCATTTCGCGGCCTTTGGGCTTGGCGTAGACGGTAGCGAAATGGGCGCCGGGGAGCATTTCGCGGACGACGCGGGCGGTGTTGCCGGTGTCCACGAGGTCGTCGACGATCAGGATATTGCCGCCGTTCTTGGCGAGGTCGAGGATCGGCTGGCTGATTTCCTTGAGGATCTTGATGCCGGCCTGGTTCTGGTGGTCGTAGCTCTTGGCGGCCACGGTTTCGACGGTGCGGATATTCAGTTCGCGGGCGACGATGGCTGCCGGAACGAGGCCGCCACGGGCGATGGCGACGACGGCGTCAAAGGTGCCGAGGCCGGCGAGGCGCCAGGCGAGAGCGCGGCTATCGCGGTGAAACTGGTCCCAAGTGACGGGAAACGACTTCTGGTTGGGATTGCTCAACGCATTGATCTCCGGAGGGGCGGCGGGCGCCGAATTCTTTGTGAGGCACCGTCCTTATCAAAGGACGGGCCCGACGCCAATCATTCCCCGTCGGGAGGCTGTATTCCGGCCTTTGCATGGGCCGCAGCGACCATGGCGCGCACCTTTTCCCCAGCCTCGGCCAGCAATGCCTCGTCGGAGGAACGCAGGACCAGCTCGGTCATGACCCGGTCTTTTCCCATCTGGGGGTAGGAGCCCATCTTCACATCGGGATATTCATTCTGCAGCGCGGCCAGCGGACCGCCGAGCGTGCCTTCGCCGACGGCAGCCTTCACGGTGATGGACTGCACCTTCTTGCTGCCCTTTAGCGTGGGCGTCAGGGCTTCGAGCATGGCGCGCATGATGACGGGCACGCCGGCCATGACGTGCACATTGCCGATGCGGAAGCCGGGGGCGGCGCTGACCGAATTGACGATGAGATCGGCGCCTTCGGGAATGCGGGCCATGCGGAGGCGGGCTTCGTTGACCTCGGTGCCGGTTTCCTTCCAGCGCGCTTCGAGCATGGCGCGGGCCTGGGCATTGATCGGCAGGGCGACGCCGAAGGCCTTGGCGATGGCGTCGGCGGTGATGTCGTCATGCGTCGGCCCGATGCCGCCAGTGGTGAAGACATAGGTGTAGCGCTGGCGGAGGGCATTGACCGCTTCGACGATCGACTCTTCGACGTCGCTGACGACGCGCACTTCGGTGAGATCGATGCCGAGATCGGTACAGAAATCGGCGACAGCGCCGATATTCACGTCCTTGGTCCGGCCGGAAAGGATTTCGTCGCCGATTACCAGAAGGCCGGCGGTCACACGAGTTTGGGTCGACATGGATTTTTCCGCTTCACTAAGCCCAAGAGCAATGCCCCTGCCTTAGGCTGCCGTCAAGCTGGCGGGGGACTTTCAATCGGCGGTGCAACTGACTAGGTTTGTGTCATCCCCTGGAGTTCTCAATGGTTACCTACGTCGACGCATCCGCCAAATCCCGCCGGACTCCCGGTGTCATCCCGCTGCATGGCGCGGAGGGTTTTGAAGGCATGCGCAAAGCCGGGGCGCTGACGGCCCAGGCTCTCGATATTTTGACCGAGTATGTCGAGCCAGGCGTGCCGACCTCCAAGCTCGACCAGATCGCCTATGAATTCGCCCGCGACAATGACGCGGTGCCGGCGACGCTCTTCTACAAGGGCTATCGCCACTCGGTCTGTACCTCGATCAACCACGTGGTGTGCCACGGCATTCCAGATGATCGCGGGCTGCGCGAGGGCGATATCGTCAATGTGGACCTGACGCTGATCGTCGACGGCTGGTATGGCGACTCGAGCCGCATGTATCCGGTGGGCGAAATCTCGCGAAAAGCCGAGCGGCTGATCGAAGTGACCTATGCCGGGCTCGAAGCTGGTCTTGCTGCGGCCAAGCCGGGCAACACCACGGGTGATATCGGCGCCGCCATCCAGGCGGTGGCGGAAGGTGAGCGCATGAGCGTCGTGCGCGACTTCGTCGGCCACGGCGTCGGCCGGCTCTTCCACGATGAACCGAACATCCTGCACTTCGGCACGCCCGGAACGGGCGTTCCGCTGAAGCCGGGCATGATCTTCACCATCGAGCCGATGATCAACCTTGGTAAGCCGCACGTCAAAATCCTCTCCGATGGCTGGACCGCAGTGACGCGCGACCGAACGCTCTCGGCGCAGTGCGAGCATTCGATCGGCATCACGGAAACGGGGCACGAGATTTTCACGCTCTCGCCCGGCGGCCTTTTCAATCCACTCGAAGCGCGGAAGCGGTCTTGAGCGACAAGCCAGACGGCATGGCTGAAGCGGCGGTAAAGCCGCATTATCTCGGGCACCGGGAACGGGCCCGCGAGCGGTTCAACACCGTGGGCGGCGACGCGCTGGCCGATTATGAACTGCTCGAGCTGCTGCTGCACATGATCCTGCCGCAGCGCGACACCAAGGCACTGGCGAAAGATCTCCTCACCCGCTTCGGCTCGGTGTCCGAAGTGCTGGGCGCGCCCCCTGCCCGGCTCGCCGAGGTCAAGGGGCTGGGCGAAACGTCCATCACCCATCTCAAAGTGGTGCAGGCCGTGGCGCAGCGCTTTGGCCGCGACAAGATCGACGTCGAAAAGCCGATCCTCTCCTCCTGGTCACAGCTCATCGATTACTGTCGTGGGGCCATGGCCTATGAGAGCGTCGAGCAGTTCCGCATTCTCTTCCTCGACAAGAAGAACAGGCTGATCGCCGACGAGGTGCAGCAGGTGGGCACGGTGGACCATACCCCGGTCTATCCGCGCGAGGTGATCCGCCGCACGCTGGAGCTTTCAGCGTCCGCCCTGATCCTCGTCCACAACCACCCATCGGGCGATCCCTCTCCATCAGCAGCCGACGTGCGGATGACGCGCGAAATCGCCGAGATCGCCAAGCAGATGGGCATTACCCTCCATGACCACATCATCATCGGCCGTGCCGGGCACGCCTCGATGCGCGGGCTGAAGCTAATCTGACGGCTGCTGGCGGCGGCCGAACAGCCGGTCGCTGAACTGTTGGAGGTGGCGCAGCGCCGACTTGACGCGGGGGTTGGCCTTGGCCTGCGCCCGCAGCTTCTGGAACTGCTGATGGCAGCCCACCGAGAGACGTCCCTTGAGCGTCAGGCCGACATAGTGCTGGCGGAGCGGGGTCTGCACATTGCACCAGTGCCGCTTTTCGTCAGTAAAGCCCGAGCCCATGTCGAACATGGAAAAGCCGCTATCGAAAACGGTCTGCATGACGCGCAGCAGGCATTGCTTGCCCGGCGAACCCACTTGGATAGCCGGATCGTCGCTCATCGAGGAGATGAGGCAGAACATGCGCGTGCCGTGGACGACATTGTAGCGCACGGCGACGATCTCGCCGTTGAGGCGGAGCACGTGCAGCCGGATATCGAGCCCCGAACCGGGCTCCATGGCGCGCTGATAGAAATCGACGAGGTTGTCGCAGACGAAGGTGTCGCGAATGCCCTGGGCGCGGAACCGGGCCGAGCGCTGGCGGAACATGACCTCAATGGCCGCCCTGCCCGCCGCAGGATCGGTAACCAACTCAAAACCGATCTCGCCCAAAGCCGCGAGGCGGTCGCCCTGCTGGCGGTCGTGCTTGCGGCGGCTGCGGCTGCGTTGCAGACGGTCGCACTCTTCCCAGGAGGCGAATTCGGAGCGGTAGAGCGTATCCACCGCGAGAGGGCCGCCCAATTCGTCGAAAAGGCCGCCGAAGCCGGCGATCTCGCCCGGAATGGCGCGGAGATAGACGGCATCGGCGTCGTCCAACTGGGCGAGCATGGTCTGCCAGAGCTGCGCGCGGCCCTCGGGGCCAAGCTGCGCCAACCGGCGATAGTCGGAAATAGGCGCGTAGCAGCCGACCTGCGAGCGCGGGAACCAGGTGTATACCGTCACGCCCATCTGGCTGCGGCGATGGAGCGGCAATAGCGCCACCGGCTCTCCGTCAACCTCGCCGACGACGAAGCACTGGTGTTCCGGGGCAATGCCGCGATCGGCGATCCAGAGACGGATGAAATCGAAACTCTGGCCGGGCGACTCGACGCCATCGGCCGTAAGCGCCCGCCAGACGGTCTCGACAGAGGCGATATCGTTGACGCGACGGGCAGTCATGGGCGCGAGCGGACGCGCGGAAGCGTCGGCCGACCGGCCGATATCCCCGCCGCTCTCGGCAAGTGCGCGCAACACAGGCTGGCTATTCGCGTTGGCCGTGTCCATCTTTCCCGTCCACATGACTGCGCCAGTCTTGGCGCATTCGAGTAAATCGGGCCTGAAGATCACGCAGCAATTGTTCTGCGCAGAGCGGAAAACGTGGGAGGGTTAAGAAACTCCTGCGCCTTAACCGAAATTGGCCAGCACCGGAAAGGTTTCGAGAAACCAGAACGAGATGCGGGTGAAATTGCCGGTGAGGAACAGTAGCCCGGTAACCACCAGCAGGCCGCCCATGATGCGTTCGACCGTGTGCAGGTGGCGCTTGAACGTCTGGAAGAAGGTCAGGAACGGACCGATGGCGATGCCGGCAAGGAAGAAGGGAATGCCGAGGCCCAGCGAATAGAGCCCGAGCAGCGAGGCGCCTTCCCAGGCGGTTTCGCGGCTGGCGGCCACGGAGAGGATCGCGGCCAGCACCGGACCGATGCACGGCGTCCAGCCGATGGCAAAGGCCAGACCCAGCAGGAACCCGCCGGCCGGACCCGAGGCGGCGCCCGGACCGTTGTGGCGGATCTGCCGGTCGAGGAAGGAAATGCGATAGATGCCCAGGAAATGCAGGCCCATGGCGATGATGACGATGCCGGCAACCGGCGTCATGATCGGCAGCAGCTGGCGGAACACCTGGCCGAAAGCAGTCGCCGTCGCGCCGAGCGCAATGAAGACGACCGAAAAGCCCAGGATGAAGAAGAGCGAAGTGATCGCGACCTTGAAGGTCAGTTTGCCGGCGCCCGTATCGGCCTCGGCGCGCAGCTGATCAAAACTCGCGCCGCTCATATAGGTGAGATATGGCGGCACAAGTGGCAGGACGCAGGGGCTGAGAAAGCTCAGGATACCCGCACCAATCACCAGAGGCAGAGAAAATTCCAAGGCGACGCTCCCCGTTTCGGGGCCTTGTGTAGCGCGACGGACATATAAAGCAATCGGCCTAAGGGTCGCATCGCGGCGAAGTGAGCGCGCATCCCCCGCTGTCCGATAATAAGGGTGACATGCCACGTTCGAGGGCATAGACTTCACCCGTCGCTGCCCTTGCCGTGGCTTCAGCGACGACAGTCAAATGCCCTGCAAGAGGTTCAAGCTGCCGCCACAAAACAAAGGTGGCGTCATGAGTCCGTTTTCAGTCTTGACGATCAGTTGTCCGCATTGCGGTCAAAAGAACTCCATTACTACGGGTAACTTGCCCCTCGGTACGCTTCTTGGGTGTTCCCATTGCGGGCGCGAAGTTGCGCGCTGGCAGGGCAGCGAAACGGGCTTTGCCCCGGCGCAGTCCCTGGGCGCAACCCCAGGCAGCATCGACGAGCCCGACGAACTCGCGCCAATGCTGTGATCAGCTAGTGGCCTGAGAGCATCTTGGATATGCGCAGCGCGTAGCGATCCGTCATGCCCGACGTGTAGTCGGCCAGTGCGTGCAGCGCGCTGGCGGGTGTCGTCAGGTCGCGCAGGTCGAGATCGAGCGCACGCACCAGCTGCTGGGAGCGGGCTCCGATCCGTTCGGCCTGCCAGTTGACCGAAGCCAGGTCTTCAAAGACCGGCAGGATGCCCGACATCACATTGCCGATGATGCGGCGGCCCGAGATTTCAAGCTCGGTCTTCCGCCTTGCGGTAAAGATGTGGTCGGATGAGAGCTTGCGCATGTTTTCAAAGATCGGCGCCATTTCGCCGACCTCCGTCAGTGCGCCCGAAAAGGTGCCGGCCATGATCGGCTCGTAGTGGGCCTTGAAGGCTTCGACGCAGCTGTCGATGGCCTTGCCTATGGCCATGGCGCGCAGCATGGCGACGTGTTCGGCCTGGTTTCTGTCACCGGCGCCGGCATCGCGCGGCTTAGCCGCTTCGACGAGGATTTTCACCACCGCCTCATAGGAGAGCTCGCCGGTGGTGAAGGCGTCTTCGATGTCGACGATATTGTAGCAAATGTCATCCGCCGCCTCGACGACGAAGACCAGCGGATGGCGCCGCCACCATGTCTGATCGCCGATGCGCTCTTCGGGCAGGCCAAGCGAGGCCGCGACGTCTTCGAAGAGCGCCGTCTCGCTGCTGAAGACACCGAACTTCTTGAGGCCGACATAGCTTGCATCGCCACTCGCCTTAACGGCTGCGCGGGTTTTCGCAGTGACGGGGTATTTCATGAAGGCGCCGAGCGTCGCCTTGGAAAGCCGCATGCCGCCGTCATTGCGGTACATTTCAAGCCGCGTCAGGATGCGAAAACCCTGCGCATTGCCCTCGAAGGCAGTGAATTCGGGGCGCAGGCTGGGATCGAGATCGCCTGCAAGGCCCCTGCCCTCGGAAAACTGCTCGGCAAACCAGGCGCCCATGGCGTCTTCGCCGGAATGGCCGAAGGGCGGATTGCCGATGTCGTGGGCGACGCACGCCGCCTGAACGATATTGGCAAGGCTATGTTCGCCCCCGGCCTCGATGTGATTTTGCTCAGCCAGCCAATGGCCGATGCGCATGGCCAGCGAGCGCCCGACGCTGCTGACCTCGATCGAGTGGATCAGTCGGTGATGGACGTGATCGTGCTCATAGAGCGGCTGCACCTGTGTCTTGTTGGCAAGGCGGCGGAAGGGCGCGGAGAAAATGATGCGGTCGTGATCCTGCACGAAGATCGACCGGCTGGCCTGCGGGACATATTTCTTGTCGCCGAGACGCTCTTCGGAAAGAAGGCGGTTCCAGTCCATGGCAGATCCTCACGCGAGCGGGCTTTTGAGGATATGACCCGCCCAAGGTGACGGAGTCCCGCGGCGGTCTGCCTTTTCAACAGCTATGCGCCCTTTTCCATCAGGGCCTTCAGGGTTTCGAGGTCTTTTCGCACCGCGGCCGCATCGCGCTGATACTCCGCTTCGCTCATGCCGTTCTCCTGCAGCAGCAGGAAGGTCACCTCGGCGCCGTCGCCATTGGGCATGACGCGCAGGGCCACATGGACCACCCGGTCATCAAGGTGCACATCATGGTCCAGCACGCCAAAAGCATTCTTCTCGCTGAAGGTGATGCGGATCGGATTGCCGCCGGGATCGCGAGCGATCCATTTTAGGCCCGCGCCTTCAAAACCATTGCCCAGGCCCGCAGCCCATTGAACCATATTGGCGGGCTCGGCGGCGAATTCGTAGACCTCGCGCCAGGGACGATTGATGGTCACGGCCAGCGTCGAACTGCGGTGGGTCGCCATGTGTTTTTCCCCTTTGCGGATGGGGCCAGTCTAGGGTCCGGTTTCGGCCATGCCAACCAAAGGCTAGGCTTGCCCCGGCGCGCCGGTCGCCCTATAGCCAGACCATCGCCTGGAACTGAGGTGCCCCCTTCATGTCGACCCGCCCCCTGCGTATCGCCCCGTCGATCCTTTCCGCCGATTTTTCGCGGCTCGGAGACGAGGTTTCCGCCATCGTCGCCGGCGGTGCGGACTATATCCATATCGACGTGATGGACGGACATTTCGTGCCCAATATCAGCTTTGGCGCACCGATCATGAAGTCGATCCGCGGCGTCACCGACAAGGTTTTCGACGCGCATCTGATGATTGCGCCGACCGATGCCTATCTCGCTGATTTCGCCCATGGCGGCGCCGACATCATTACCGTCCACGCCGAGGCCGGCCCGCACCTCCACCGGTCGCTGCAGGCCATTCGCGGTCTCGGCAAGAAGGCCGGCGTGGCGCTCAATCCGGCAACGCCGGTTTCCACGATCCAGCACGTGATCGACAATGTCGATTTGATCCTCGTCATGAGCGTCAATCCGGGCTTCGGCGGCCAGAGCTTTATTCCCGAGGCGATCACCAAGATCCGCCAGGCCAAGGCGCTGATCGGCGGCCGCGATATCGATCTGGAGGTCGATGGCGGCGTTACCGCCGAGAATGCCCGGGCGATTGTCGATGCCGGCGCCAACGTGCTGGTGGCCGGTTCGGCCGTCTATGGCGGCAACGATCCCAAGACTTATGCCGGTCGCATTGCGGCCATTCGCGAGGCGGCCACCGGCCGCATCGCCTGAATCCAATTCTGACCTCATAAGGCAAAGCCCATGATTCCGCGCTATTCCCGTCCCGAAATGGTGGCCAACTGGTCGGCCGAGACCCGCTTCGCGATCTGGTTCGAAATCGAAGCCCATGCGACCGAGAAGCAACTGGCCGAGGTGGGCGTCGTGCCCAAGGAAGGCGCCGACAAGATCTGGGAAGTCATGAACGCGCGCAAGGCCGAGCTGGGTGACTATGGTTTTGACGTCGAACGCATCGACGAGATCGAACGCACCACCAAGCACGACGTCATTGCCTTTCTGACGCACCTTTCCGAAATCGTCGGTCCCGATGCCCGCTTCGTGCACCAGGGCATGACCTCGTCCGATATTCTGGACACGACCCTGTCGGTGCAGATGAAGCGCGCCGCCGATATTCTGTTGGCCGATATCGATGCCCTGCTCGCCGCGCTCAAGCGCCGCGCCATGGAGCACAAGCACACCATCACCATCGGCCGCAGCCACGGCATCCACGCAGAGCCGACGACCTTTGGCGTCAAGCTCGCCGAAGCCTATGCCGAGTTCAGCCGCAACCGCGCCCGCCTCGTTGCTGCCCGCGACGAGATCGCCACGGCAGCCATTTCCGGCGCCATCGGCACCTTTGCCAATATCGATCCGCAGGTCGAAGAATATGTCGCCGAAAAGCTCGGCCTCTCGATCGAGCCCGTGTCCACCCAGGTGATTCCGCGCGATCGCCACGCCATGTTCTTCGCCACGCTCGGCGTGATCGCCTCGTCGGTCGAGCGCGTCGCCGTCGAAATTCGCCACCTGCAGCGCACCGAAGTTCTGGAAGCCGAAGAGTTCTTCTCGCCGGGCCAGAAGGGCTCGTCGGCCATGCCGCACAAGCGTAACCCGGTGTTGACCGAAAACCTCACCGGCCTTGCCCGCCTCGTGCGCGGCATGGTGACTCCGGCGCTCGAAAACGTGGCGCTCTGGCACGAGCGCGATATTTCGCACTCCTCGGTAGAGCGCATGATCGGACCGGACGCCACCGTGACCCTCGACTTCGCCCTTGCGCGCCTCACCGGCGTTATCGACAAGCTCGTCGTCTATCCGGAAAACATGCGGAAGAACCTCGACCTCCTCGGCGGTCTGCACAATTCGCAGCGCGTACTGCTGGCGCTCACCCAGGCCGGCTATAGCCGCGAAGACTCCTATGCCGCCGTGCAGCGCAACGCCATGAAGGTCTGGGAACACCGCGGCGACCGCGCCGGCCTCTTCGCCCAGAACCTCAAGGCCGATCCCGATGTGACGCTGAGCGACGCGCAGATCGACGCCATGTTCGACGACGGCTACCACCTCAAGCATGTCGATACGATCTTCTCGCGGGTTTTCGGCGCATGAGAATCGCCGATACCGACATCCTGATCCTGCCGGGCCTCGGCAGTTCGGGCCCCGGCCACTGGCAGGTGCGCTGGGCGGAGAAGATGTCGACCGCCGCCATCGTGGAGCAGGCCGACTGGGACGAGCCCGATCCGGAAGACTGGATCGACACCATCATCGAGGCCGTCAAGCTGGCCAAGCGGCCGGTTGTGCTGGTCGCTCACTCGCTCGCCTGCATCGCCTTGGTGCAGGCTGCATCGCGCTTCCCCGAAGGGGTGGTGCGAGGCGCCCTGCTGGTCTCGCCACCCGATGTCGAGCTCAATCCGGATGTGCCCGAGGAAGCAAAGTGCTTTGGGCCGGTTTCGCGCGATCCCCTGCCCTTTCCCTCGCTCCTGGTGATTTCCTCAACCGACCCTTTCTGCTCGCTCGAGCGGGCCGCTGACTATGCCGGCGCCTGGGGTTCGGACTTTCATCAGGCGGGCGACGCAGGGCATATCAATGCCCAGTCCGGTCACGGACCCTGGCCTGAGGGCCTGATGATGTTCACACGGCTGATGCAGCGCCTATGACCGACGCTTATCGCCTGGTGCCCGACGTTCCGTCCGTCGACGACTATCTGCGCCTGCGCGTCGTTGCCGGCCTCAGCCCCAAGACCCGCGAGGGGGCCTCCATTGGCCTCCCCAACAGCTGGTTTGGCGTCACGGTCTTCTTCGAAGGTCAGGCCATCGGCATGGGCCGGGTCATCGGCGATGGCGGCACGGCCTTCCAGATCGTCGATATTGCGGTGGAGCCTGCCCATCAGGGCAAGGGGCTCGGCAAGCGCATCATGACCGCGCTGATGGACAAATTGGCCGCCGAAGCACCCGAGGGCGCTTATGTCAGCCTTATTGCCGACGGCGAGGCCAAACACCTTTATGCCAAATATGGCTTCGAACCGGTCATGCCTGCCTCAATCGGCATGGCGAGACGCGTAACGAAAGCTTGACGACACAAGTTTGGCAACGGCGCCGACATGCCGCCTCCATTTCGCCTAACTGCCTGAAATTGGGGCTTAAAAGCGCCTCGCAGAATTAATTCTTGTTAACTTGAGAAGGCAAAAACGCGGGCCTAAACCATTGCCGCTGGTTTGGAAACGCCGGTGAATGACGAAGGCATTCGCGACGCGACGGGTCCTGAAAACCAGCCAATTGGGCACCACGCCCAGCTCGCATGGAGATGATCATGCGTAAATTCGTTACCCCCCTCCTCGTGGCTCTGGTGGCAGTCGCACCCGGCGCAGCATTTGCCGCAGGCACTGCGGCAGCACCTGCGGCAAAGCCCGCAGTGACCGCGCCGATGGACCAGTCCACCTCGGGCACGGTGAAGGCCTTTGACCTCAAGGCTCACACCCTTACCCTGGCGGATGGGAAGATTTATCAGCTGCCCACCACCTTTAAGGACCCGGGCCTGAAGGCCGGCGAAAAGGTCACCGTGCACTGGAAGATGAACGGGACAGCCTACGACGCCACCAGCGTTATCATCGGATAGAAAAAAGGGAGCCGGCAACAACCGGCTCCCTCTCGTTTCTGCGCTGTCGGGCAGATCAGCCTTCGGAGGCGATCTGCTCGTTGGCGACGCCAGCCAGGGTATCCATCTTCTGACGAATCACGTCGTCGCCGATGGTGATGCCCTTGGCCTTGAGATCGGACGAAACCTTGCGGAACACGTCCCCGTCGCCGGCTTCTTCGAAATCGGCGGCAACCACTTCGGCGGCATAGGCCTTGGCTTCATCGCCCGAAAGGCTCATCAGCTCGGCGGCCCAGATACCCAGCAGCTTGTTGCGCCGTGCTTCGGCCTTGAATTTCTTCTCGGCATCGAAAGCGAACTTTGCTTCCTGGCCCTTCTGACGCTCGTCGAACGCGCTCATGGTCTCTCCCATATGGCTCATGTGCCGGATGCCCGGCCGGTTCACAACCGACATAGGCGGTTGCAGGCAGCAAATCAACGGCGAGCCGCAGCATGCGACCTTGTGTGCAGCCAGCCACAGTCAGCGGCGACGGCGCTTGTGGACGACACGAAAGAGCTTGCAATTCCGTGCCATTCTGGCGCATGAAGCGCGCCTAAACGGTGCGCTTTTTCACGGCAGCGGATACCCCCATGAATCGTCGACGCAAAATCTATGAGGGCAAGGGCAAGATCCTTTTCGAGGGTCCTGAACCGGGCACTCTGGTCCAGTATTTCAAGGACGACACGACCGCCGGAAACGGCGCCCGTCATGAAGTCCTCGACGGCAAGGGCGTGCTGAACAACCGAATCTCCGAATTCGTGTTCACCAAGCTCAATTCCATGGGCATCCCGACCCACTTCCTGCGTCGCATCAACATGCGCGAGCAGTTGATCAAGGAAGTCGAGATCATCCCGCTTGAAGTGGTCGTGCGCAACTATGCCGCCGGCTCGCTCTGCAAGCGCCTCGGCCTCGAGCCCGGCACGCAGCTGCCCCGCTCGATCATCGAGTTCTACTACAAGGACGATGCCCTCAACGACCCGATGGTGTCGGAAGAGCACATTACGGCCTTCGGCTGGGCCACCCCGGCCGAGCTCGACGACATCATGAGCCTTGCCATCCGCGTCAACGACTTCCTGACCGGCCTCTTCATGGGCGTCGGCATCCAGCTCGTCGATTTCAAGATCGAGTGCGGCCGCCTCTATGAAGGCGATCTGATGCGCATCGTGCTGGCTGACGAAATCAGCCCGGACAATTGCCGCCTGTGGGACATCAAAACCCGCAACAAGCTCGACAAGGACCGTTTCCGCGAAAACCTCGGCGGTCTCGTCGAGAGCTATCGCGAAGTGGCCCAGCGCCTCGGCATCCTCGTTGAAAACGACAATGCGCTGACCACCGGTCCGCGTCTCGTCCAGTAAATTTCGGGAAGACACCATGAAGGCGCGCGTTACCGTCACCCTCAAGGCTGGCGTTCTCGACCCCCAGGGCCAGGCCATCGAAGGCTCCCTGGCCTCCCTCGGCTTTGGCGGCGTCAAGGGCGTCCGCCAGGGCAAGGTTTTTGACCTGGTTCTCGACGGCACCGATGTGGAAGCCGCGCGGACACAGTTGACCGGCATGTGCGAAAAGCTGCTGGCGAATACTGTGATCGAAAACTACCAGATCGAAATCTCTAATTAACGCTTAATTGCGATAACTGATGACGCGCCGAGCTTGGCGTAGGACTGTATGCACATGCGTAAAACCCAGATTGCTCTCTCAGTAATGTTTTTCGCCTCGCTTGGCCTGCTTTTCGCAGCATATGCCTCTGTGCCGGTCTGACCGGCCTTAGGGCATTTCTTACCACTGCAGCAATTGTCTAGAAGCTGACCGCCTGCTTTAACCGGCTGGTGTCGGGCTTTCGCTACCGTGCGTGTAAAATCGCATGGGAGCGCGACAATGGCAGAGGCCAAGCAAAGACTTGATTGGGTTGATATGGCCAAGGGCCTGTCGATCTTTCTCGTCGTAATCATGTATTGCGCATCGAGCGTGGGCGAGGATACCGGGCAGACCGGCTTCCTGCATTGGACCATCGCCTTTGCCATGCCCTTCCGCATGCCCGAATTCTTCCTGATCTCGGGCCTGTTCCTCTCCCAGGTCATCGATCGTCCCTGGCGGGCCTATGCCGACCGGCGCATCGTTCACTATTTCTATTTCTATGCGCTCTGGGCGGTGATCCACATCGTCTTCAAGGTCGCCCTTGTCGGCCGCGATCCCGGGGGCGCGCTGACCTATCTCGCCTGGGCCGTGGTCGAACCCTATGGCGTACTGTGGTTCATCTACATGCTCGGCATCTTCGGGCTGACCAGCAAGCTCCTGCACCAGATCAAAGCGCCGTTCTGGGGCGTCCTTATCGTCGGCGCGGCCCTGCAGATGGCCTCGGTGCATACCGGAAGCTACCTCATCGACCAGTTCTGCGCCTATTTCGTCTATTTCTATGCCGGCTATGTATTTGCCCCGATGATCTTTCGCCTAGCCGATTGGGCCAGCGACAATGTCGCCGCCGCACTCGGCCTGCTCGCCGGCTGGGCAGTCATCAACGCGGTGCTGGTGTTCACGCCCGGCTTCCGGCTCGATCCCGTCCATATCCAGATGGGTTGGGCCGCGCTTCCCGGCGTCCACCTGCTGGCCGCGCTTGCAGGGGCTCTGGCGATCTGTGTCGCCTCCGCGCTGCTGGTTCACCTGCCCTGGATGAACTGGCTGCGCTGGATGGGTGGCAAGTCGCTGGTCGTCTACGTCGCCTTCGTGCTGCCCATGGGCATTGCCCGCACGCTGCTGCTCGCTGCAGGCATCCACGAGCCCAACCTCGTCAGCCTCGTCGTCATGGTCGTTGCGATCGTGTCGCCGCTGGTTCTGTGGTGGATCACCGAGAAGATCGGGTTTGGCAAGTTCCTCTTCGCGCGCCCCGCCTGGGCCCACCTGCCCGGCACACGACCGGTCAAGACCGTGGCCGCGCCAGCAGAATGACAATCGGGCCGAGGCTTTCCTCAAGTCCTCGGCCTCCTCCCCTTGTGCCTTGTCCGGCCCGGCGCTACTTCTCTCATTAATAAGGGAGTAGCCATGCCGACCGATTTTCTGCCGCTCATTCTGGCTGTGGCCATTGGCTATCTCGCCGGATCCATTCCTTTCGGCCTGATTCTGACGCAGGCGGCCGGCCTCGGCGATATTCGCAAGATCGGCTCGGGCAATATTGGGGCGACCAATGTGCTGCGCACCGGTAACAAGCAGGTTGCCGCCGCTACGCTCGTGCTCGATGCGCTCAAGGCTGCCATCCCGGTTCTTGTCTGCCGCTATTTCTGGGGCGAGGAAGCCGCCATGCTCGCCGCCGTCGGCGCCTTCCTGGGGCACTGCTTCCCGGTCTGGCTCGGCTTCAAAGGTGGCAAGGGCGTCGCCGTGATGATCGGCTCGCTCCTCTCGCTCGCCTGGCCGGTGGGCCTGATCTTCTGCGCCGTCTGGCTGCTCATCGCCTTCACGCGCAAGATTTCCTCGCTTGCAGCGCTCACCGCCGCAGCAACGGCACCGATCTTTGCCTATGTGCTCGGCAACGAGCGGCTGTCATTGACCGTGCTTGGCCTTGCCCTGCTGCTGTTCTTCCAGCACCGCGAAAACATCGCACGCCTGCTCAATGGCACCGAGTCGACTATCGGCGGCGGCAAGAAGGCGAGCTGACCATGCGGGCCCGCGTGACGCAAAAGCTCACGCCGGCCCAACGCACGGCCTGGCTGCGTCTGGCGCGCAGCGACAATGTCGGCCCCATCACCTTCCGCCAGCTCGTCAACCGCTTCGGCTCGGTCGATGCTGCGCTCGACGCCCTGCCCGCCCTGATGCGCAGCGCTGGGCGTCCCTTCCGCATCACCTCTACGAGCCAGGCTGAAGACGAGATCAGCGCGCTCCAGGGCCTCGGTGCCCGCGTCATCGCCATGGGCGAGGCGGATTATCCCGAACACCTCATGCACATTCCGGGCGCGCCGCCCGTCCTTACGGTCGCGGGCGGCGAAAACCTCGACTGGCATCGAACGGTCGCTATCGTCGGCGCGCGCAATGCGTCGGCCGCCGGCGCCAAGATGACGCGCCTCCTGACCACCGATCTCGGCGAAGCCGGCTATGTCGTCGTCTCTGGCCTGGCACGTGGCATCGACACCTCAGCCCATCGCGCCAGCCTGACCACCGGCACCATCGCCGTTCTCGCCGGCGGGCTCGACTGCATCTACCCAGACGAAAACATTCCGCTCGCCTCAGAAATCCTCGGCTATGGCGGCGCTCTCGTCACCGAAATGCCGCTTGGCTGGGAGCCGCGCGCTCGCGACTTCCCGAGGCGTAACCGTATCGTTTCCGGTCTGTCGCTCGGCACCGTCGTCGTGGAAGCGGCCAAACGCTCGGGTTCGCTGATCACGGCGCGCCTCGCGCTGGAGCAAAATCGCGACGTCTTCGCAGTTCCAGGCTCGCCGCTCGATCCACGGGCCGAAGGCGGCAATGCCCTCATTCAGCAAGGCGCGCGCCTCATCACCTGTGCTGCCGACATTCTCGAAACCATTGGCGGTGCGGACCCGGCGCGCTCGATGCTGTTCGAGGCCGAATGGCACCCCGGGACCGATATGGTGCCTGAGCCGCCACCCGGCGCCGATGAACGTTCGCGCCTGCTCACAGCGCTGTCTACGACCCCGACCGACATAGAAGAATTGCTGGCCCAGACGACTATCACACCGCAGGCCATGCAGATTTTGCTGCTTGAGCTCGACCTCGCCGGACAGATCGAATGGTCGTCTGGCCAGCTCGTCGCTTTGCGGGGCGCTTGAGCAAAATCAGCCCCCCGTTGACACCGCCCCCTCGGTTCACCATGTTGCGCCTCCTCGGTAACAGCGTTGCGGAACGGGTACTCCATGAAGGTCGTCGTCGTTGAAAGTCCGGCTAAGGCCAAGACAATCAACAAGTATTTGGGCAAGGACTATGAGGTCCTGGCTTCGTTCGGCCACATCCGTGACTTGCCTGCCAAGGACGGTTCGGTCCGTCCCGATGAAGATTTCGCCATGTCCTGGGAGGTCGATACGGCCTCCAAGAAGCGCGTTGCCGACATTGCCAATGCCCTCAAGGGGGCCGATGGCCTGATCCTCGCAACCGACCCTGATCGCGAAGGCGAGGCCATTTCCTGGCACATTCTCGACGTGCTCCGGCAGAAGAAGGCGCTGAAGAAAGATACGCCGGTCCAGCGCGTGGTCTTTAACGCCATCACCAAAGATGCCGTGACCACGGCCATGGCGCATCCGCGCGATGTCGATATGCCGCTCGTGGACGCCTATCTCGCCCGCCGCGCCCTCGACTATCTCGTGGGCTTCACCCTATCTCCGATCCTCTGGCGCAAGCTGCCGGGCTCGCGCTCGGCCGGCCGCGTTCAGTCCGTGGCCCTGCGCCTCGTCTCCGACCGTGAAGCCGAGATCGAAAAGTTCAAGGCGGAAGAATACTGGTCCGTCGAAGCCGCGCTCTCGCAGAACGGCAAGGGCTTTGTTGCGCGCCTCTTCTCCGTCGATGGCAAGAAGACCGACAAGCTCGACATCAAGACCGGTGAAGACGCCGCCGCGCTGAAAAGGCTCATTGAAGCTGGCCAGTTCAACGTTTCCAACGTCGAAAAGAAGCCGACCAAGCGTAACCCATACGCGCCCTTCACCACGTCTTCCCTGCAGCAGGATGCGTCGTCGCGCCTTGGCCTCTCGCCCTCGCGCACCATGCAGATCGCCCAGCGCCTCTACGAAGACGGCCTCATCACCTATATGCGTACCGACGCCGTGCAGATGGCGCCGGAAGGCATCGCCATGGCCCGCTCGGTCATTGGCAAATATTACGGCGACGAATATCTGCCGGAAAAGGCACGCATCTATCAGTCCAAGGCCAAGAACGCCCAGGAAGCGCACGAAGCGATCCGACCGACGGATATGTTCAAGCGCCCCGAGCAGCTCAGCCTCGACGCCGATCAGGCAAAGCTCTATGGCCTGATCTGGCGCCGCACCCTCGCCTCGCAGATGAAGTCGGCTGAAATCGACCGCACCACGGTGGACATCGCCGTCAACGTGCCCGGTCGCTCGGTCGAGCTGCGCGCCGTCGGCTCCGTCGTCACCTTCCCGGGCTTCCTCAAGCTCTACGGCGTCGAGGTCAAATCCGACGAGGACACGGAAGACGAAGATAGCCGCGAACTGCCCCCGCTCAAGGTCGGCGACAAGCCGAACCTTGAAAAGGTCGACATCGAGCAGCACTTCACCCAGCCGCCGAGCCGGTATACCGAAGCGAGCCTGATCAAGAAGATGGAAGAGCTCGGCATCGGCCGCCCTTCCACCTATGCGGCAACGCTCTCGACCCTCAAGGACCGCGACTATGTCCGCCTCGAAGGCAAGGCGCTGCACCCCGAAGATCGCGGCCGCATCGTCACCGCCTTCCTCGAAAGCTTCTTTACCCGCTATGTCGAATACGGCTTTACGGCCGGCCTCGAAGAGCAGCTCGACGAAATTTCGGATGGCAAGCTCGACTACAAGCAGGTGCTCCGCGATTTCTGGAAGGATTTCACCGGCAACGTCGAAGAGATCAAGGATCTCCGCGTTTCCGAAGTCCTCGACGCGCTCAATGACCTGCTTGCCAGCCGTATCTTTCCGCCCAAGGAAGACGGTTCCGATCCACGCCGCTGCCCAACCTGCGGCACAGGCACGCTGTCGCTGAAACTCGGCAAATTCGGCGCCTTCATCGGCTGCTCGAACTATCCCGAGTGCAAGCACACGATGCAGCTCTCCGACGCGGCCTCCGGCCAGTCCTCGGAAGCGGCGGCCGGTGATGGCGTCCTCGGCACCGATCCGGAATCGGGCGAAGAAGTCCACCTCAAATCTGGCCGCTTCGGCCCCTATGTCCAGCTCGGCGAAGGCAAGGAGCCCAAGCGCTCGTCCCTGCCCAAGGGCTGGGAGCCGGGCTCGCTCACGCTCGAAAAAGCGCTACAGCTGCTCTCGCTGCCGCGTGAAGTCGGCCTCCATCCCGAATCCGGCCTGCCCATCTCCGCCGGCCTTGGCCGCTACGGCCCCTTCATCCTGCACGATGGCAAATATGCCAACCTGCCGGACGTGGAAGAAGTCTTCACCGTCGGCCTCAACCGCGCCGTCGACCTCCTCGCCCAAAAAGCCGCCGGTGGCTTCAAGCGCGGCGGCGGCACTGCGGTCGCAGCCATCCAGACTTTCGAGCACGATGGCGGCCCGATCACCGTCCGCGCCGGCCGCTATGGGCCATACGTGAACCAGGGCAAGGTTAACGCGACCATCCCCAAGGACGTAAAGCCCGAGGACGTCACCGTCGAACAGGCCGTCGAATGGATCGCCGCCCGCGCGGCCGCGACCGGCACCAAGGTGAAAAAGGCTCCGGCGAAAAAGGCCGCTGCCAAAAGGCCTGCCGCCAAGGCCACAGCTGAAAAGAAGCCGGCCGCCAAAAAGGCACCAGCCAAGAAGAAGGTCGCCGCAACGACCGAAGAAGATCCGCCGTTCTGAGGCTTGCCTGAAATCTCCGGAAACGCCATTCTCGCGGCGTTCCGGAGATCGACCGTGCGCCGCCTGCTATCCGCCTTTGCCTTTGCCCTGGCACTCACGCCCACGGCCCACGCCAATGGCCTTCTCGAGCCCCCGCTGAGCTTTGCACCCGGCACCGGCACGCCGCGCGTCGCCGTTACGCTCGACGCCTGCATGGGCGGCATCGATCACCGCATTCTCGACGTCCTGGTGCGCGAGCGCATCCCGGCGACTCTCTTCGTCACCGCAAGGTGGATGAAGAACAATGCCGAGACCACCGCAGTCCTCGCCGCCCATCCCGATCTCTTCGAAATCGAGGATCACGGTCGCAATCACGTGCCCGCCGTCACCGGCAGCGAAAAGCCCTATGGCATTACTCCTGCCGGCACGCTCGCGGCAGTGGATGACGAGGTGCTCGGCGGGGCCGAGGCGATCATCGCCGGCTTTGGCCGCCAGCCCACCTGGTTTCGCGGCGCCACGGCGCTCTACACGCCCGATGCGATGGAAGAGATCGCTAAACTCGGCTATCGCGTCGCCGGCTTTTCGCTGAACGCCGATTTCGGCGCCAGCGCCACGGCCAAGGTGGCCCAGTCTCGCATCGAAGGCGCAAAAGACGGCGATGTCATCATCGCCCATATCAACCAACCGAGCCGCGCCGCAGGCGAAGGCATCGCCAGGGGCCTGCTAACCCTCAAGCAGAAAGGCTACACCTTCCTGCGCCTCGACCAGCTGCCCTGAAACTCAGCCCATCGTCCTTCCGACAAGGCTCAGCCAGTTCTCCAGCGCGATCTTGCGCACCAGCGTTTCGCCATAGCCCTTGTCGAGCAGCGCCTGCAGCAGCTTGGGCACGCCGGTAACGTCCTTGATCGGCGCCGGCATCACCGCCCCGTCAAAGTCGCTCCCGAGCGCCACGCCGTCCTCGCCCAGCGCTTCCACCAGCGCATCGACATGGCGGACCATCAGGTCGATCTCCATGTCCGGCTCCATCTTGCCATCGGGCCGCAAAAAGCCCGTCGCATAGTTGAGCCCAACCACGCCGCCACTCTCGCGGATCGCCGCCAACTGCCAGTCGGTCAGGTTTCGCGTCGATGGGCAAATCGCAAAAACATTGGAATGCGTCGCCACCAGCGGCTTGGTCGAAATGGCAGCGACATCGCGGAAACCAGCGGCATTGAGGTGCGAGAGATCAATCATGATCCCCATCTGGTCGCACACCCGCACCAGCTCCTTGCCGGAATCGCTCAGCCCCGGCCCGATATCGGGATCGGCATTGTGCTTGAAGGGAACGCCGGTCCCAAAGGCATTGGCGCGGCTCCAGGTGATCCCCAGCGAGCGGAATCCCGCCGCGTAAAGCACTTCGAGCGAATTGAAGTCTGTGTCGATCGCCTCGGCGCCCTCATGGTGATAGATCGCCGCCAGCTTTCCCGCCGCAATCGCCGCCCGCAGCTCCGCTTCCGTCCTACACACAGCCAGAGCGCCGGCCTTTTCCAGCCGGAACATCAGCGCCGCCATGGCATTGGTCGAGCGCTGCGCCTCGGCGATATCCAGCTCCGGCGGCAATTGCCCGCCCGAAGTCGTCGGGCTCGCCGCCACGGCATTCAAATTTGTCTTCAGCGGCGGCGGGAACATGGCGAAGAACCCGCCAGCCATCCCGGCTTCCTTGGCCCGCGGCAGGTCGATCTGCGCCTCGGCCATGCCGTTCGTGAACAATTCCACCTTGTTGGGCCGCGGGTCATCCAGCATCCGCAACAGCGTGTCATTGTGTCCGTCGAAGAATGGAATCGTCATGGAATCGCCTTGGGTTGAAGCACCCATTCAAGCGGCCTTTGCCCGGCATGGCGAGCCAATTTGGCAAAAGCCCAGCAATCCCCTACATATCGGGCAACATGACCACCAAAAAACCAAAACCAAAAAACACCTCGGGCCCGAAGCGCAGCGTTCAACAGCGCGCCGGTGAATTGCCCACGCGCGAACAATTGCTGGAGGCCCTGAAGCAGGACGCCGACATCAAGGGCAAGCGCGACCTCGCAAAAATCTTCGGCATTCGCGGCGATATGCGCCGGCCGTTCAAGGCAATGCTGGCCGAGCTTGAAGGCGAAGGCATCATCACACGCACCCGCAAGGCGCTGCGTCGCACCGCCGCCCTGCCCCATGTGACCGTCCTCGATATTCCGTCCGACGCCGATCCCGACGCGCTCCACGCCTTCCCGGCCCAGTGGAACCCGGAAGAAGGTGAGAAGCCGCGCGTCGAAGTGCTCCTTGCCAAGGATTCGCGCGTCGTCCCGGCTCCGGGCGATCGCATCCTCGCTCGCATCGATGCCGGCGAAGACGAAATCCCCCACTATACCGCCAAGCCGATGAAGGTGCTGGACAAGCCCCGTCGCGGCCAGATCGGCATTGTCCGCATGGACAATGAAGGCGCCCGCCTGATCCCGGTCGATCGCAAGCAGAAGGAAATGCGCATTCCGCTCGGCGATCTCGGCGAAGCCCAGGACGGCGATCTCGTCGAGGTGGAAGTAAAGCTTTCCGGCCGCCTGATGATTCCGCGCGCCCGGGTGACCTCCGTCATCGGCAACCCCGCCTCCGAAGGCGCGGTTTCCATGATCGCGATCCACAATCTCGAAATCCCCTACAAATTCCCGACCAGCGTCATTCGCGACGCCGAAGAGGCCAAGGAAGCGACGCTCAAAGGCCGCGAAGACTGGCGCGACCTGCCGCTCGTCACCATCGACCCGCCCGACGCCAAGGATCATGACGACGCAGTCCACGCCGCGCCCGACGAGGATCCGAAGAACGCCGGCGGCCATGTGGTCACCGTGGCCATCGCCGACGTCGCCGCCTATGTCCGCCCCGGCACCTCGCTCGATCGCGAAGCGTATCTCCGCGGCAACTCGGTCTATTTCCCCGACCGCGTCGTGCCCATGCTGCCCGAGCGCATTTCCAACGAGCTGTGCTCGCTGAAGGAAGGCGAGGCGCGCGCCGCTCTCGCCGTGCGCATGGTGCTCAATGCCGATGGCCACAAGATCAGCCACAGCTTCCATCGCATCCTGATGCGCTCGGCAGCCAAGCTCAGCTATCAGCAGGCCCAGGCCGCCATCGACGGCAATGCCGACGACAAGACGGGCCCTCTGCTCGAGCCCATCCTGCGCCCCCTGTGGGACGCCTATGCCGCCATGGCCTCGGCCCGCGACAAACGCGGCCCGCTCGACCTCGACCTACCCGAGCGGAAAATCATCCTCGACGACAAAGGCATGGTCGCCGATATCCGCATTCCGGAGCGCCTCGAAGCCCATCGCCTCATCGAAGAGATGATGATCGCGGCCAACGTCGCCGCCGCCGAAACGCTGGAACAAAAGCGGAGTGAGCTGCTCTATCGCGTCCATGACGAGCCGAGTTCGGAGAAGCTGCAGAGTCTTCGGGACTTCCTCGGCAGCCTCGACATCGCGGTCAAAAAATCCGATTCCGTCCGCGCGTCCGATTTCAATGGCATCCTCGGCCAGGCCCGCAAGGCCGGCAATGTGGAACAGGTCAGCGAAATGGTGCTGCGCAGCCAGGCGCAGGCCGAATATTCCGCCGAGAATTACGGCCATTTCGGTCTGAACCTCGACCGCTACGCCCACTTCACCTCGCCCATCCGCCGCTACGCCGACCTCATCGTGCACCGCGCTCTGGTGCGTGCCTTGGGCCTCGGCGACGATGGTCTCACCGAGCAGGAAGCGACCAAGCTCCAGGGCATCGCCCAGCACATCTCGGCCACCGAGCGCCGGGCCATGCTGGCCGAGCGCGAGACGTCGGATCGCCTGCTGGCGCAGTTCCTCGCGCAGCGCATCGGCGCGCGTTTTGAAGGCCGCATTTCCGGCATTACCCGTTCCGGACTCTTCATTCGCCTGATCGAAACCGGCGCCGACGGGTTCATTCCGGCGTCGACCCTGGGTCAGGACTATTATCGCTTTGTCGAAGAGCGGCAGGCGATGATCGGGGAGCGCAGCGGCGAGACGTTTACGCTGGGCGACCGCGTCTCGGTCCGCCTGGTCGAAGCGGCACCGGTAGCCGGCGCGCTACGCTTCGAACTTCTCTCGGAGGGAAGCCGCGGCAATCCGCCATCTGGCCGCCGCCCTCGAAAGGCACCATCTAGGAGCTTCGGTCCAAAGGGCCGGAGAAAGCGATAGTTTGATGGATCAGGACACCACCACTCTCGACCAGCGCAGCGTCGGCCAGGCCATGTGGCGCGGCACTCTTTGCAAGTGCCCCCATTGCGGCCAGGGCAAGATGTTCCGCGCCTATCTCAAGGTCGTCGACCAGTGCGACGTTTGCGGCGAAGAACTCAAGCACCACCGTGCCGATGATTTCCCGCCCTATATCGCCATCACCATTGTCGGCCACATCATCATCTTCCTGATGCTGCACCTGGACATGACCTATCATATCCAGCCGATCACCTACATGATCTCCATGATCCCGCTGGCCATCGTGCTGCCGCTGGCCATGCTGCCCTCGATCAAGGGCTCCATCGTCGGCCTGCAATGGGCCACGCGCATGTATGGATTCGGTACCGGCCAGCGGGACTGACGTTTCGATCGGTCACCGCGCTCCAGTGAGAGTGCCGTAGTCGTCGGCACTTTCCCATATCACTGCATTTTGAGAGCGGCACTACGGCGCCGCCCTACCCCCTCCGCACCGACGACCGGCCCTCAGGCAAACTGCGACCCTGCCCGCGCCTTGACCTTCTCCCTCGGCCGGAACCGCAGCGCCGACCATTCCCCATTGAGCGCGACCGCCCGCACCGGGCGCAGCCCCTGCGCCTCCAGCGGCGCCCAGCCGGTGTCGCGGGTCAGGCCGGCGGCCTTGCCGATCTCGCCCTTCCTATAGGCAACCCATAGAAGCCCGTCCGGAGGCAACTCGGCCAGGATTCGCGGCGTCATGGCCTCCACCTCCCCGGGGCCGGCAAAACACGCCAAAACCCCGTCATAATAGGAATCGCCATGCACCGGCTCCACCTCGGCGCCGGCGGTGATTTCCTCGGCGATTTCCTGGGGCACGTTGATCAGCCAGAGCTTGGTGCCAGCCTTGATCTGCAGGCGGTGCAGCAATTCGGTCGGTGTGGTCATCTCTCTGTCTCCATCTGGCTCTATATGCTTGACAACTTCCCGCAAATCCGTAGGTTGCGCCCAAATTCCGGCGCTGCCCTGGCTCGCGGCGCCTTTTCGTTTGAAGGACTACGAAAATGGCAAAAGCCGCCACCATCAAGATCAAGCTCGTGTCGACCGCCGATACCGGCTATTTCTACGTGACCAAGAAGAACGCCCGTACCCAGACTGAAAAGCTGGCATTCAAGAAGTACGATCCCGTTGCTCGCAAGCACGTCGAATTCAAGGAAGCCAAGATCAAGTAATCTGATCTGACCTTCTAAGCGTTTGAAAGGCCCTGCACAATCGTGCGGGGCCTTTTCGCATTTGGACTAACCAATTCTCGAAACGGCTATTGCCGATGCTAACAGTCTGTCAGCACCGGGGCGCATTTCCATAACGATTTCAGGAGTGAGAGTGGCTGGTCCGGAGCGGTACGTCGAAGAGGCCACTCTCACCGCGTCCGGACCAACCGCCCTACGGGACTCAGGAGTTGCGGCGGACCTGAGATAAGCCGTAGGGAGCTCTGAGGCATCAGTCGTTTGCGACCATCGCCTTCTGGAGACCACCCTACAATGGGCCCGCCGAAACTCAAGGAAATCCAGTCGAATACTGGCGATAACCATCTGTTAATTATAACAGATAACCCTAATAGGCGGCATTTTATCAAGCTGCGTCGAGAATAACCCGGTTCCGGCCCTCGCGCTTGGCCCGGTAAAGGGCCAGGTCGGCACGCTTGATGAGGGTTTCGGGCGTATCCGCCTGGCTCTCGATGAACGACACGCCCACCGACACGGTCACGACCAGTGGCCGGGACGAATTCACGTCAAAGGCCTTCTCGGCAATCGCCTGCCGCACCCGCTCAGCCACGAGTTCGGCATTGAGAACATCGGTGTCGGGCATGAGCACGACGAACTCCTCACCACCAAAACGGCAGGCCAGGTCGACACCGCGGATATTGCGCTTCACCCGCGCCGAAAACTCTCTAAGCACCATGTCGCCAGCGTCGTGGCCGTAGGTGTCATTGACCGATTTGAAGTGGTCGATATCGAGGATCATCACCGCCATATTGCGTTCCTGGGCTTGAGCTTTGCCCAGCAAGACACTGAGATGTCTATCAAAATAGCGGCGATTGTAGAGCCCGGTCAGATCGTCCGTAACGGCCAGCGCGATGGTGTTGTTGACGCTCTGGCGCAGTTCCATGGCGTAGCGGTGACGGCGGATTTGAGTCCGCACCCGCGCCTTCAATTCGTTCCGCTCGATCGGTCGGCTGATGAAATCGTTAACCCCGAGATCAAGCGCCCGCACCACGCGCGGCTTGTCGCCGTCGTCGGCCATCAGGATAATCGGCAGGTTGCGGGATTGCTCTACGGTGCGAATCTGGGAGGCCACGCGCAGCGGGTCAAAATCGCCCAGCGACATGCTCACCAGTACCAATTCGTATTGTGCGCCAGACACATGGAAGACGGCGTCGGCCGGGTCGAGCAGGATGTCGACCTTGTGCTCTTCGCTCAGATACCCCTGCACCCGCTCGGCATGGCGCTTGTCGTTGTCGATGATCAGCACCGAGCCACCACTGGCCGAGATCGTATCCATGGCGCGAAGGGCGTCTTCGATAGCGATCTGCTGGCCGGTCAGGGCGCGAGCCCGCAATTCGTCGGTCAGCGATTTCAAACGCGCCAGACTCTTCACGCGGGCCATGAGCTGGGTGTCGTCGACGGGCTTGGTCAGGAAGTCATCGGCGCCGGCTTCGAGGCCTTTGACCCGGTCCGAAGGCTGGTCAAGGGCGGTGATCATCAGCACCGGAACGTGGTGCGTCCTGGGGTTGGACTTCAGGCGCCGGCAGACTTCGAAGCCGTCCATCACCGGCATCATCACATCGAGCAGGATGATGTCGACTTCGTTATTGTCACAGATTTCAAGGGCTTCGGGGCCGGAACTGGCGGTGAGCACGTCAAAATACTCAGCCGACAGCCGCGCTTCGAGCAACCGGACATTCGTTGGAATGTCGTCGACAATCAGAACGCGCGCAGTCACGGCATATCCCCCAAGTCAAAACAAACTGGCCCGGCGGCCGCACCGGCCGTCGAGACCCACAGAAGCGTCAACCGCTCCCTGCTTATTCAGGCAGGCCCAATGTAATGGGCAATGGTTTCCAGAAAGTGAGACACGGAGATAGGTTTAGAGATGTAACCTTCGCAGCCGCCTTGCAAAATTCGCTCTTCGTCACCCTTCATCGCGAAAGCGGTGACAGCGATGACGGGGATATGGGCGAGTTGTTCGTCATCCTTGAGCCACTTGGTGACCACGAGCCCCGACACTTCGGGCAATTGGATATCCATCAGGATCAGGTCGGGCATGTGAGCCCGCGCCAAATCCAGCGCCTCCAGACCGTTGCGGGTCTGGATGACCCGATAGCCGCGCGATTCGAGCAGATCGTTGAAGAGCTTCATATTGAGCTCGTTGTCTTCCACGATCATCACTGTCTTGGACATTGGTCCTCACTTAAAAGCCTGCGGCACCGGTGGTTTCCCCTGTCCCAGCACTGCGGCCCTTCGCTTCCCCGTCCCCTTGGGGTATCATTCAATCTGTTACAAAACCTCAAATGAGGCCAAGACTTGCCGCTCGCGAAACCGTCATCGCTGGACCTTGCCGAAGTCGCCGAGGCTTGCCTCGGTTACCTTGCCGAAAACCCCGATGAACTGCTTGCTTTCATGCAGCATGCCGGGCTCGACCCCGACAAGCTCGCC
>NZ_JAFKHD010000100.1 GCF_017307565.1 Devosia sp. | reverse complement strand
CCGCCGCAGTCTCTGTCGTCATTGCCGGGCTTGTCCCGGCAATCCATCTCGAGGCCGGTCGCTGGGGACAGCATGGACCACCGGGACAAGCCCGGTGGTGACGAGCACCAATAAATGGCAGAGCTAAAACCAGCCAAGCCCGACCCAGCAGCGCCTGTGCCCCCAGGGCAAAAACCTCAGCCGTAGCCGCGAACAAAAAAGCCCGCTTTGCAGCGGGCTTGAAATCATTCGTCGCGGTAGACCTTTTCGCGGCGCTCGTGCAGCTCCTGGGCTTCGAGGCTGAGCGTGGCGGTCGGGCGGGCATCGAGCCGGGCGACACCAATGGGATCGCCGGTTTCTTCGCAATATCCGTAGGTGCCATCGTCGATGCGCTTCAGCGCCGCGTCGATCTTGCCGATCAACTTGCGCTGGCGATCACGCGTTCTCAGTTCCAGTGCCCTGTCGCTTTCCGAGCTCGCCCGGTCGGCCATATCAGGGTGGTTCTGGCTTTCTTCCTGAAGGTTTTCGAGCGTGCCCCGGCTCTCTCGAAGGATGTCGTCCTTCCAGGACAGCAGCTTGTTTCGGAAATATTCCCGCTGCCGCGGGTTCATGAACGGCTCGTCTTCACTCGGCCGGTATTCCATAAGATCAACCGAAGACATTAGCAGACTCAACTCCAATGCGCCCCTGGGCGGCCTATATAGGCCGCAGGTCAAGCCCAATCAAGCAAACTTCTTAAAAGAGCTTAACTATGAAAAGCCTCGTTGCATCAGGTGCATAGGCCAGAATCGGCAACATTTCGATGAAGGTTGGGCCCCGTTCAGTCCACAATTGGATCAGAAATCGGGGTAGAGGCCCTGCTTGGCTAGCTCCACGCGGACGCGCAATTCGATGTCATCGAGCACTGCGTCGAGCCCTGGCTCGGTCCGGTCGCGATAGACGCTAAGTTCTTGTACGAGCGCATCAAGACGCTCTGCCGTAATGATCCCGACAAGCAGGTCGGCCTTGATGCCGTCGAGGATGTCGAGCAGGTTCGTGCCACGTTTCACTGCCTTGCGCTTGCCCCCCATGGCGTCGCCAACCGACTGGATTGCCAGGATTGCATCGAGCGCCGCCACCTGAGCAACAGGAGCGGCCCGCGCCACGCGCGCGGGGGCGGAAACGTCGGCCATGGTAAAGGCCTGACCTGGCGCATATTTCCCTACGGACCCACGCGACGTTACACTGCTCATCCGATTGGCGGATTCGATACGCACGGACTGACTCACCCCCGAGATTCCTGTCACAGGCAAAATCTGCCCTACATGGTTAATGCCGACTTAATGACCCCGGCAAGATTTGCACACCAGCGTCAAATCCCCAGCCCCACCCAAGACCCGTCGCTTACATTTCCCTTTATTTACAACGATTTAGACTGATTTTTGCGATTTGGCACGCTTCTCGCATTACCGGTAGCGACCGCGGCGCCATGGGGATGGTGCAGCTACGTACCGGGGATAGACATGCCAAACAAATTCCTCCGCATTGGCCTTGCCGCAGCGCTCAGCGCCGCGCTTGTCCTTGCGCCTGTGGCGCAGGCAACCGCCGCTCCCGCCCGCATCAAGGACATCGTCGATGTCGAAGGCGTCCGCCAGAATCAGCTCGTGGGCTATGGCCTCGTTGTCGGCCTCGACGGCACGGGCGACAGCCTCAACAATTCGCCTTTTACCAAGCAGTCGCTGCAATCCATGCTCGAACGGCTTGGCGTCAATACGCAGGGCGAAAACGTCCGCACGGCAAATGTTGCCGCCGTGATGGTGACCGCAAGCCTGCCGGCTTTCGCCACGCAGGGCTCGCGCATGGACGTTTCCGTTGCCTCGCTCGGCAATGCCAAGAGCCTTCAGGGCGGCACCCTGCTGGTAACCCCGCTGCTCGGCGCCGATGGTGAAGTCTATGCCATCGCCCAGGGCCCGGTCGCCATCAACGGCTTCAAGGCCCAGGGCGACGCAGCCAGCATCGTTTCCGGCGTGCCAACCACCGGCCGCATTTCCTCGGGCGCCCTGATCGAGCGCGAAATCGGCTTCGAGCTCGGTTCGCAGCACTCCCTGCGGCTGACTCTGCGCAATGCCGACCTGACGACCGCTCGCCGCATCGCCATGGCCGTCAACGACTTCATCGGCGCCCCGACCGCCGTTCCGGAAGATCCGGCAACCATCCGCCTGACCCTGCCCCCGAATTTCAACGGCAATATCGTCGACCTGCTGACCGATATCGAGCAGCTCATCATCCAGACCGATCAGTCGGCAAAAATCGTCATCGACGAAAACAGCGGCATCATCGTCATGGGCAAGGATGTGCGTGTGTCGAGCGTGGCGGTGGCGCAGTCCAACCTCACCGTGAGCATTGCCGAAAACCCGACCGTCGTGCAGCCGGCCCCGTTCAGCCAGGGCCAGACCGCGGTCGAGCCCAATACCAACCTCAACGTCACCCAGACCGACACCGCACTGCAGGTGATCAATGAATCGGTAACGCTTCAGGAACTGGTCGACGGCCTCAACGCCCTGGGCCTCTCGCCCCGCGACCTTATCGCCATCCTCCAGGCCATCAAGGCGACTGGCGCCCTGCAAGCCGAAATCGAGGTGCTGTGATGGAAACCAACGTCGTCAACGGCATCAAGACCAGCCTCAACAACCACCAGGTCCAAAAGCTTCGCGCCCAGGCGCAGGACCTGGAGGGTGTGTTCCTCAACCTCCTCACCAAGGAAATGTTCGCCACGGCCAAGTCCGAGAACGGTTTTGGCGGCGGCTTTGGTGAAGACACCTGGCGCTCAATGCAGGCCGAACAGCTCGCCAACACCATGGCGCAGAATGGCGGCCTCGGCATCGCCGATCAGATTTTGGGCGACATGATTGCCCTGCAAGAAGCCAATCAAAGCACCACTATGCGTTCATCAGGAGTGTACCGTTAATGTCTGCAGCAGCCGATCGTATTGCGTCCCTCGACAACCTGCCGGCCGAAGAGCTTTGCATCCAGGCGGAAACCGCGCTGCAGGCGCTGGTGACCATCATGAACGAAGAGACCACCCTGCTCCGCGCCGGTCGTTTTCGTGATGCCGGGGGGCTGACCGCCCAGAAGACCCAGCTCGCGCAGGACTATGTCGTGTTCGCCCGTTCAGTGCAGCGTCAGACCGAACGCCTTTCCACCGAAGCGCCGACCTCGCTCGACCGCCTGCACAAGAACCATGACAGCCTCGCCACCCAGATGGCTGAAAACCTGCGTGTCATCGCGACGGCCAAGACACTGGCCGAAGATCTGATCGTCGATGTTGCCGATACCGTCGGACAGAAGGATCGCACCCGCACCTATGATCGCACCGGCGAAGTGAAAATGCCCCGCACCGCTTCGGCTCGCGGCATCACGCTCAACCGCGCCCTTTAAGGCGCCGGAACAGCCGCTGCGCTCCGCCCGATCCAAAGTAGGGCGAGCTCTCCAGAAGGGGCGCCAGCATCGCTACCGGCCAAAGGTCTCCGCAGAAGCGGAGGCCTTTTTTTTCATTTGGGCAACGCCATGGTTACCAAAAGCCTCCACGATCATGAAGGCTGTCTTAAAATCGCGCCGTTTGGAAAAACGGAGACATAGGAAAGGGTTCATAGCCTGGTCTCGGCCAATTGTGGCTCCAGGACAGGACAATGAGCGCCAGAATCGCGCCGAGGGTCGACACTATTGGTGTCGCCTTCTCGCCGCACCTCCCCAGGTTTACCCGCCAAGAGCGGCGCAAGAACCAGAATGGCTCGGACAAGAGCCAGCAGAACGAGACCGAACCGCAGGCCGCCGTATCGGCGGGCCTTGGCGGCGTAGCAGACGGCAGTCTGCCGCCGGAAACGATTTTCGAGGCCGCCTTGCTAGG
>NZ_JAFKHD010000099.1 GCF_017307565.1 Devosia sp. | reverse complement strand
TCGTCAGCGGCAAATGCGCGCCGTGTTGTTCGCAGGCGCCAAGGGCGAGCACGGCCAGCGTGCCCTCCTCGATGCGCCTGGCGACATCCACCCAGGGCGTCCGCGCAAAATCGGCGGCGCTCACGGCGTCCACCCCAGCACCAGGAGGGGTGTTTCGGGGGCAAGGCGGGTCAGCAGCTCGCGCGTGCTCACCGTATAGTCGACATCGCCGCCGCGCACCGTGCCGAGCGTGCCCCCGACAATATCGGAATAGGCATAACCGTGGGCGAGGAGGTCGACCAAGGCGGCCTGGATCGGGTGGATGGTGGGGTTGAAGGCCACGCTTTCGATGGCATGACCCGCGACCACATTGCCATCCCGCAAATGCAGCAATACTGCCCCCGGGCATTTGCTATAGGGCGAATGGCTCCGCCGTCCCTTGGTCAGCAGCGCTTCGGCCGCCGGCGAGGTGACGTCTTCGTCAAATTTCAGCGCCGGCCAGAGTTCGCGGCCGGGCACGGCGCCGCTTTCGCCGAGATAATTTGGATCGAACGGCCAGGGATAGAGCTGCGCCAGCGTCAGCGTGTGCCCGAGCGGATCGATCAGCTCGAGCTTTTCGCTCGCTGCATATTCGGCAAGGCACTGCCGGCAATGGGCACAGGGATGCGCCTCGCCGATGGCGATCACCGAAATATTGGTACCGCGGCTCATGGCGCGGGTGAAGACAAAACCCTCGCCGTGCAGGGTGAAACCGAGATGCGTGCCCGGAAACTCGACATTGCCGCCGAGGATCAGATTGCCCGTTTCCGCCTCGAGCCCGACGGCGCCGACGAAGAAATTGGAGATACCCGGGCGCGCAATATCCTTGGCCGTATCGAGCAGCAGGCACATCAGATCGCGCGCCGAGGCGAGCCCGAATTCGGCGACGAGACTTGCAGCGGTGTCTGCCGTCAAAACGCCGCCGCCATTGCTCGACAGCTGCTCAGGTCCCGCCAGCAGCGCCGCTTTTACGCGGGCCGCAATGGCGGCGCGAGCATCGGGGGCAACCGCCGCGAGACGAGCGGGAATAGCTGGATCGGCGACGAATGGATTGATGCTCATGGGTGGGCTGCCGAAGAAATATGCAAAAAACCTGCGAGGTGACCACTTGTGCAAATCCACTGTGATAGCATTTGACAACCCCCGCGAAACCGTCGTTAGATTGGCTATGTAAAGCGCTTTACTAGCGATAGGTCAAATGGGTTCTACACTCCTCCGCAACGCAACGGTTCTCACTGTGGATAGCGGTAATGCCGCCTTTCCCTCCGGCTGGGTGGCTTTTGTCGATGGGCGGATAACGGGCGTCGGTCCCATGGACAGCTGTCCGTCCGAAGCTGGTTTCGACGAGGTCAAGGACCTTGCGGGTCACGTGGTCATGCCGGGCCTTGTCAATGCCCACACGCATTCTGCCATGATCCTCTTCCGCGGTCGCTCAGAGGGGCAGAGCCTCCTCACCATGGAAGGCTGGTACAATTCCATCCGTGAGCCCGAGCTGTCGCTCGTCGCGTCCGATATCGGGCCGGCCGTGGCGCTGTCCTGCGCGGAAATGGCCCTTTCGGGTACCACCACCTTTTGCGATCAGTATTTCTTCGCTGAGGAAATCGCTGATGCAGTCAAGGAAGCCGGCCTTCGCGCCGTGATCGCCTACGGCATCGTGCAACTGGGCGACAAGGCGCGCGGTGAAGAAGAACTGGCACTCGCCACCAACTTCCTTCGCCAGCAGCGCTCTGCCGATGGCCGGGTGATCCCCTGGTTCGGCCCGCACGCGCCCTATGTCGACAATACCGAAGACCTGCTTCTGGCCGAGGTGGCTGTCGCCAATGAATACGGCGTCGGCCTGCACCTGCACATGGCCTGCGGTCCGGAAGACAATGAGGAAACCGAGCGGCGTTATGGCACGACGGCCGCCGTCGCCCTCGAAAAACTCGGCTTCTTCAATGGCCGCATTCATGCCGCCCATTGCCTCGATCTCAGCCCCGAAGACATCGCGGTCTTCGCCCGCGCCCCGCATGCCTCCATCTCGCACAACGCGACGGCCGGTCTCCGCTCTGGTCGCGAAGGTATCTGCCCGGTCGTGGATCTGAAAAAGGCCGGCGTCACCGTGGCGCTCGGCACCGACAATGTCGCGGCTAACAACGGCTACGACATGATCAACGAGATGCGCGTCGCGGGCCTCGTTGCCTCGCATCGCGAAGGCACGGCACAGCCGATCTCCAGCGCCGAACTCGTGCGCATGGCGACCATTGAAGGTGCCAAGGCGCTGGGCCTCGAAAACGAGATCGGCTCGCTCGAAGTCGGCAAGTCTGCCGACATCATCGCCATCGATATTTCCGGGGCCGGCTACTCCGAAACCCCTGACATTGAGACGCTTCTCGTCTATTCGGGGAGTGGACGGGATGTGCGCCATGTCTATGTCGCCGGCGAGCAGCTGGTGGCCGACAGGCAGCTCCTGCGTCGGCCCCTCTCCGAGATCAGGGCCGAGTACTCAAACACCTATAAGGATTTCTGGGCCCGCGTCGAAGCGGCTCGGAAAGTGGCATAATGGCAAGAAAACTCATTCTCGATACCGATGGCGGCGTCGACGACGCGCAGGCCCTTCTCATGCTGATCGCCAATGGCCGTACGCCTGACGCGATCACCACCGTCTTCGGCAATGTCGGTCTCGATGCGGCAACCCGCAATATCCTGACCGTGCTCGAAGTCGCCGGCAAAGGCACGGTTCCGGTGCACAAGGGCGCCGACCGCCCGCTGACCCAGCCTGTCATCGACGCCAAGTATATTCACGGCGAAGACGGCCTCGGTGGCGCCCCGCGCCCCGCCAAGATTCCGGAAGTCGCCGGCACCAATGGCGTCGGCTATCTGGTCGATACCTTCCGCGCTGCCGCCAAGGCTGGCGAAAAGGTCGATATCCTGATGATCGGGCCGCTGACCAATCTGGCCCTCGCGCTGCGTCTGGCTCCCGATATCGTTCCCGGCATCGGCCAGCTGACCATCATGGGCGCTACCGTCTATGGCCGTGGTAACACCACCCCGGCAGCCGAATTCAACATCTATGCCGACCCGGAAGCCGCTGCCATCGTCTTCGGCACTGAGCTCGACACCCTCGTCGCCCCCTGGGAGCCTTGCGTTACCCACTTCATGACCGGCGATGAAGTCGAGGCTCTCCTCAAGGACATTCCGGAAAGCCCGGAAAAGACCTTCTCGGTCGCGCTCGTCGAACATGCCCGCCGCACCACGGTCGGCTATGGCGGCCCCGATCACTTCCGCTTCGTTGATCCGCTGGCCATCGCCGCGGTGATCGAGCCCGAACTCGTTACCAAGACCCTGCGTGCCTCGATGGATGTGGCGCTCTCGCCCGGCATCACCCGCGGCATGACGGTGGTTGATCCTTCAGGCCGCCTCGGCACGCCCATGGTGACCTTGATCGAAGAAGCAAAGGTCGATCGCCTCGTGGCGCTCTATCGCGCTTCCGTCGCGTACCGCGCCAATACCTGACAAGCCAAGGGAGCTCCGTCACAATGTCCATGTCCAAACTTACCCGCCGCGCTTTTGCGGGCCTTTTCACCGTAGGCCTTCTGGCCTCGGTATCGGCCGGCGCCGTCATGGCGCAGGAATACACCAAGGAAAACCCGCTCAAGGTGGCTTTCGTGGTGCATGGCACGCTGGGTGACAAGAGCTTCCTTGATAGTGCCGCCGCTGGCCTCAAGCGCGCCGAAGCCGAGCTGCCGGTCGCTGTGACCGTTATCGAAGCCGGCGTTGATCGTGGCCGGTGGCAGCCGGCTCTGGCTGACGCCACCGACCAGGGCTATGACGTCGTCATCGCCGGTACCTGGGAAATGACCGGCTTCAT
>NZ_JAFKHD010000098.1 GCF_017307565.1 Devosia sp. | reverse complement strand
GATCCTCTTCGACAAGGACGGCAAGTCTCTCCTGGCGCCGCTGAACTAAGGCGCCCTGCAGCTCCTCCCGACTGGGCTCCGGCAATGCCGGGGCCCTTTTTCTTTGGCATGTCGAATCCTCGGACCGCCAAACGTCGTCCTTCGCGTCTCGCTGACACAGGTTGTCACGACGGCGGGCTAGACCGGTTTCGGCCTGCTGCGATGGCCGCAAGGCCTGACAGTGCCCATCCGGACGAAAGACATGACCCTCAAGAGGACTAAGCAATGCGTCCCTTTCACCATATCCTGGCGAACAATCTCGTGGCCAATGTCACGAATTTCACCGTCTGGTTCGCCGTAACCTTCTGGGTGTTCATCGAAACCCAGTCGGTCTTCGCCACCGGCATGATCGCCGGTATCTTCCTCGTCTTCACCGCGGCCTTCGGCATCTGGTTCGGCTCGATCGTCGACCACAATTCCAAACGCCTCGCCATGCTGGGTTCCAGCGTCGTCTCCGGCATCTGCTACATTGTCGGACTGGCCATGGTGTTGCTGGAGCCCGAAGGCGCCTTCCGCAACCCCTATGGGCCATATCTCTGGCTCTTCATCGTCCTGGTGATGCTGGGCGTCATCGCCGGCAATATCCGCTCCATTGCCCTGCCGACCCTCGTCACCATCCTCATCCCCGAAGATCGCCGCGACAAAGCCAACGGCCTTGTCGGCATGGTTTCCGGCATCGGCTTCCTCACGACCTCGGTGATCTCGGGTTTCCTCGTCGCCTTCACCGGCATGCTCGGCGTCCTGGTCCTGGCGATCAGCGCAACGATCCTCGCCTTCGTCCACCTCAGCTTAGTCAAAGTCGACGAGGGCAGGGCGCCCCATGATCCCGAAGCGCCACCCGAAGCCAGGCGCGTCGATATCGCCGGCACCATTCGCGTGATCGCCGCCGTACCCGGGCTCTTTGCGCTGATCTTCTTCGCCACCATCAACAATTTCCTCGGCGGCATCTTCATGGCGCTGCTCGATGCCTATGGACTGTCGCTGGTGTCGGTCGAAGTCTGGGGCCTGCTCTTCGGCGTTCTCTCGACCGCCTTCATTCTCAGCGGCATCGTCATCGCCAAGACCGGGCTCGGCAAAAACCCGCTCCGCACGCTGCTCATGGTGAATGTGATCACGTGGGCCGTCTGCTGCGTGTTCACCCTACAGGCCTCGATCTGGCTGCTGGCGGCCGGCTGTTTCGTCTGGATGCTGCTCGGCCCCTATGCCGAAGCCGCCGAACACACGACGCTGCAAAAGGTGGTGCCGCTCGAGCGCCAGGGCCGCGTCTTCGGCTTCGCTCAATCGGTGGAACAGGCGGCCTCGCCGCTCACCGCCTTCCTCATCGGGCCGTTGACGCAGTTCGTGGTGATCCCGTTCATGACGGATGGGGCAGGGGCTCAGGCCATCGGCTCGTGGTTCGGCACCGGCCCGGCCCGCGGCATTGCACTTGTTTTCATCGTGGCCGGCCTGGTCGGCCTCGTCATCACCGTGCTCGCGTTCAATTCCCGCTACTATCGGGAACTGTCCGCCGCCTATGCCGACAACAAGGATGATGACGGTGACGGCGGGGCGGCAGTCGCCAACCCCGCCTGATAGTCCCGATTACGCTGGCAGCGCGTCTGCCGGCGTTTCCTTGGTGGTCTTCGGCGGGAATGCCAAAGCCAGCGCCGCGGCCGCAATGCCGACGGCTGCCGAGGTCACATAGAGCCAGTGATAGTCCCCAAACGTATCGAACAACCACCCGCCGCCCACGGGGCCAAAGGCCATACCGATCGACGAGGTCATGGTAATGCCGCCGAGCACGGTCCCCATGACATTGGGCCCGAAATAGTCCCGCGCCAGCACCGAATAGAGCGGCATCACGCCGCCATAGACGAGCCCCAGCACCACGGCCAGCATATAAAAATGCTGCAGGTCGCTGACATAGATGTAGCAGTAGATCCCGATCGCCTGCATCGCGAGGCCAACGACGATGACCCGCTTGACCCCGATCCGGTCGGCCAGCACACCAAAGATCACGCGCCCAAAGAGGCCCGCAAAACCCTCGACACTATAAATGGTCGCGGCCCCCAGCGCCGACACACCGCAGAGCATCGCATAGCTGACGGTATGGAAAATCGGCCCCGAATGTGCCGCACAGCAGAGGAAGAACACCCCCGCCAAGATGAAGAACTGCGGCGTGCGGAAGATCGCGCCCATGTTGATGGGACGCGGCTCGGCCGGCGCAACGTCGCTGCCCGGCGAAGGCGCCTCAGCCAAAGCCGCCGGCGCACGACGGATCAGGAAAGCCGCCGGGATGATCAGCACAGCCGCCGCAATCGCCGTCATCATCATGGCGCTGCGCCAACCATAGGTGGCAATGAGCACCGTCGCCAGCGGCGTTATCGTCATGGGCGCAATGCCGCCGCCCACCGAGACCAGCGAGACGGCGAGACTGCGGTGCTTGTCAAACCAGCCCAGCGTGGTGGCGATGAGCGGCGCAAAGAACGCGCCGCCAGACGCCCCGACCAGGCCGCCATAGGCAAGCTGAAACACCAGCAGATCCGTCGCCCGGCTGGCAATAAACAAGCCAAGGCCAAGCATCACCGCCGCGATCAGCACCACCGGACGCGCGCCAATCCGGTCCGTCAGCGTGCCCCATATAAAGCCGGCAATGCCCATGACGATGAAACCGACCGTCATCGCGCCGGAAATGCCCGCGCGGGTCCATCCCGTTTCTTCTGCAATGGGCTGTAGATAGACTGGCAGGGCGAACATCGCGCCCATCGCCAAACAAGTGATCACCGCGCCGGCGGCGACGATGACCCAACCGTAGTGCCGTTCCATTCCGAAGGTCCTCCACAAGGAATATGCCTTCACGACGGATGAGGCGCCCGGATTTGAACACGCGCAACACAATTCTTCTGTCGCGTGACTTCTTGGAGTCCAAGCTGCCCGCGCCAGACTATCGGGAGCCCCCGACCTCTGTCCTAGAGGAGGACATTGTCGATTAGGCGTGTGCTGCCCAAAAAGGCCGCGAGGGCAATAAGACAACCGTCATTGCCAACAGTCTGGAGGGGGGCGAGGCTACTGCGGTCGCGGACTTCCCAATACTGAATGGCGATACTTGGTTCGTGGGCCAATGTTGCGCGGCCGAGGGCTTCAAGCTTTGCTGCATCGCGCTCGCCGGCCTTGTAGGCCTCGAAGGCCGCGAGAAGACTCTGATAAAGAAGCGGCGCAGCCGCACGTTGGGCTGGGTCGAGATAGACGTTGCGCGAGCTCATCGCCAGACCATCCGCCTCACGCACAATGGCCCCGCGGACGATCTCGACGGGAACGTTGAGGTCGCGGACCATGCGTTCGATCACCGCGCATTGTTGTGCGTCCTTTTGCCCAAAGAACGCAAAATGAGGCTGGGTCAGATTGAAAAGCTTCAGCACAACCGTGGCGACGCCGCGGAAATGCCCCGGACGCAAAGCGCCACAGAGCGGTAGCGAGACTGCTTCCTCGACCACGAAGGTCGAGTTGTCAGACGGGTAAACCTCTGTTGGCTCGGGCAAAAACAGCGCATCGACGCCTGAAGCCTCCAGCAAGGCAATGTCCTTCTCGATCGGTCGCGGATAGCGCGCCAGGTCCTCCTGCGGACCGAACTGCAGCGGATTGACGAAAATGCTGGCAATGACCGTGTCGCAATGCGTCTTGGCCAAGTCCATGAGGCTGATGTGGCCAGCATGAAGCGCGCCCATCGTGGGCACGAGGCCAACTTTGCTGCCGCTAGGCAAAGCGTTGCGCCAAGCCCGCAACTCGGCGATCGTGCGAAGGACCTTGGTCATGCAAGGATGCTCCAGGTAGTGGGAAGCGGCCTTCAGGCC
>NZ_JAFKHD010000069.1 GCF_017307565.1 Devosia sp. | reverse complement strand
TTCCCCGGCGACAAGAAGATGCCGGCCATGCTCAGGCAACTCGACGCGCTGCCGGAAGGCTTTGCTGCGGCTGTGCTCGACTTTGGTGGCGAGGACGACAGCGCTCGCTGGCGGGCGCGTTTCGACGCGGTGTTTGCGGCGGGCCAGGGGCTGGCCCGCCAGCTGAACCCTTAGGGATTTTTCGGCGGCACGTCGCGGAGGTGATCGAGAAGATAGGCATGGGTCGCCGCATTGGCGACGACCAGTGTGCCGGTCTTTTCAAAGACCTCAGGACCGCGGCCCCACCAGTCGGTGACCACACCGCCCGCTTCTTCGACCAGCAGGATGCCGGCGGCGGTATCGACGAAGCCGGTTTCTTCAAAATAGCCGGTGAGGCGCCCGCAGGCGACCCAGGCGCAGGAATTGGCGGCGCTGCCGACTATGCGCACGGCCCCGATGGGGGCGCGGATGGCGTCGAGCCTCGTATAAGCGCCCGGGTGCAGCGAGAGATTGGGGGTCGGCAGGCCGGTGCCGACGCACATCATAGCGATATCGGTCGAGCGGCTGACATTGAGGCGCTCGCCATTGAGGAAGGCACCGCCGCCCTTGAGCGCGGTGAACATCTCGTCGGCGACGGGATTGTAGACGAGGCCACACATGGTCTCGTTGCCGCGGCGCAGCGCGATAGTGATCGTATAGTGCTGACCGTTGAGGAAATTGGTGGTGCCGTCGATGGGGTCAACGAGCCAGCGATGGGTCTCGTCGTCGCGTTCGGCCGGGGCGAATTCCTCGCCGGTGAGGCCCCAGGGATAGCGCGTAAGAAGGCGATCGCGGATGAGGGTTTCCGAATCCCGGTCAGCATCGGAGACGAAGTCGCCCGGGCCCTTCACACCGATCTCGATGTCGCGAAAACGCGCGAAATGCTCGAGGGTGAGCGCGCCGGCCTCGCGGGCGACGGCGACCATGTCGGCGAGTATCGTGTTGTAATCGTGCGTCATGATGCGAGGGCCGCCTTCAGCCCCTCTGGGTCGTCGGTGGTGATCTGGTCGACTTTGAGCGCCAGGAGGCGCCCGACTTGGGGCAGTGTGGTGCTATCGAGCGTGCGGATGGTCCAGGCATCGATACGCCGGCCGGCCGCGTGAATGGGCGCGACGATGTCGAAGCCGGCATCCTCGGCCGCCAGCACGATCTCATAGGCGAGATAGATCATCTCGGCATCGGGCGCGGTGGCGAGTGCGTTGTTGATGAACTCGGCATAGTCGCCCGTGGCTTTGAGGCGCGCGAGAGAGCCGCCATAGCAGGGGTCGTAGCCCGATTTGAGGTTCGGCGTTGCCCCGGCAAGGGTGCTGATGGCGTTGAAGTCGCCGCCCGAGAGAATCATCGAGCCCGCAACGGGACCGACAGTGGCACCGAAATTGGCAACGACGTCGGGCGTGAGGGCAGAAGAGTCTTCCTTGAAGTCGAGTTGTAGCAGCGCATCGGGGTGCGGCGCTTCCTTGGCAAGCAGCGCGCAGAGATCTTCGAGAAGCATGACGCGATCGGGCAGCACGGTGCCGTCATTGCGCCTCAGGTGCAACTGGCGGAGCGTCTCGGCCGGGGTTTGGCGCACGAGGCCGGTGCCGGTCGTTTCTTCGTCGAGCGAGAAATTGTGGAGGATCGCGCAGCCATGGTCGGCATGGATGACGAGATCAACCTCGACGCTGGCGCCGAGGCGCATGGCTTCGAGAATGCGGCTGCCGGTGAAGACCGGGTCGGACGCCTTGCGGCGGCCACGGTGCCATTTGAGCCAGGTGCGGTGACCGTTCCGCTCAAGATAAAGCGGATCGCTCATGCTTCGCTCCGGAAAATCTGGGCATTGTTGCGATAGGCCGAGACGGCGCGCGGCGTCAGGTTGACGCCCATGCCGTGACGGTACTGGGCGGGATGGGAGACCATGGCCTTGAGGCGGGTGTCATCGGGCAGGTCGAGATCGAGAAGGCCATGGGTGCCATAGTCGGTCACGCGATGGACCTTTGCAGCGCCGGGTTCGGCTGGCGTCACATCGAGCGCTTCGGGGCGGATGGCAAGGGTCGCCGGGCCATCGGCAACCGCGAGCGGATGACTGAAGCTGGCGCGGGTGAAGATGCCATTGGCCACCGTGCCTTCGAGAAGGTTCATCGTGCCGATGAAGCCGGCGACGAAAGGGGTCTGCGGGTTGCGATAGACGACGTCCGGGCGGTCGATCTGCTCGGTGCCGCCATCGCGCATGACCACGATCCGGTCGGCCATGGAGAGGGCTTCGTCCTGACCGTGGGTCACAAAGAGCGTGGTGATGCCGACACGCTGCTGAATGTCGCGGACTTCTTCGCGCAGACGCTCGCGCAGGTGCTGGTCGAGGCTGGCAAAGGGCTCGTCGAGGAGCAGGATTTTGGGCTCCAGCACCAGCGAACGGGCCAGGGCCACGCGCTGCTGCTGGCCGCCCGAAAGCTGGGTGACGCGGCGCGAGCCATAGCCGCCGAGGCCGACGAGTTCGAGCACCGCCTCGACCTTGCGCTTGATTTCGGTCGCCGGCAGGCGGCGGAGTTTGAGGCCAAAGGCGAGGTTCTTGAACACATCCATATGCGTCCAGAGTGCGTGGCTCTGGAACACCATGCCGGTCGGGCGCTTTTCCGGCGGCATGCGGGTGATGTCTTCGCCATCGATGGCGATAAGGCCAGCGGAGGGCGTTTCAAAACCGCCGACCATGCGCAGCAGCGTGGACTTGCCCGAGCCCGAAGGGCCGAGGAGGCAGACGAGTTCGCCGTCGGCCACTTCGAGGGAGAAGGAATCCACGGCCTTGGTGCCGCCGGGAAAAAGCTTGGTGACGTCTTTTATGGTGAGGACGGACATTTTTACTCCCGGTCCAATTGGATCGGTTGGGATTTTGAACGGGTCGTCATTGCCGGGCTTGTCCCGGCAATCCACGGCAGGCGCTGCGGGTCAGCCATCCTGTGGATGGCTGTGGACCACCGGGACAAGCCCGGTGGTGACGATAGATGGGTGGGATTGGCGGCGCCCATCACGCCCCAAAACCCTTGGCGAAGGAGCCGGAATTGACGACGCGGCGGGCAAAGAGCAGGGCGATGAAGCTTGGGACCCAGAGAAGGACCGAGAGCACCGCGCCATATTGGATGACCGGCTGGTTGTTGATGAAGGAGATCATCAGCACCGGCAGGGTGCGCACCTGCGGCGCGCCGATGAGCCAGGCGCCTTCGGTTTCATAAAAGGTGCCAACAAAGCTCAGCAGAAGGGCCGCGGCGATGGTCGGGCCGGCCTGGGGCAGGGTGATTGACCAGAAGACGCGGAACGGCGAGGCGCCGACATCCCTTGCGGCTTCTTCCATGCGGCGGTCAACCGACTGGAAGGCGGCAACCGGAATCCAGATCATGAAGAGCAGCGTGCCCACGAGCTGGATGAGGACGACGCCCCAGAAGGTGCCGATGAGGTTGAGTTGCAGGAAGATACCGGCAATCGCAACCAGCAGCCCGAATTTGGGGAAGGCGTGGCCGGCGAGGAACGAAAAGAACAGGATATCGCGGCCGGGGAAGTCCATGCGGGCAAAGGCATAGGCGGCTGGCAGGCAGATCACGGCCGAGATCAGCGTGACCGTGGTGGCCAGCGTCAGGCTCATGGTGATCGAGCTCCAGACGTCGGCGCGGGCCAGCGTCTGGTACCAGAACTTGAGGCCGAATTCCTGCGGGATGACCGAAGGAAAGCGCCAGACATTGGTGAAGGCCCAGGTGCCGACGACCAGCAGCGGCACGACGATGACGAGGGTGAGGACGACGGCGAAGAAGATGCCGGTCCAGTCAACCGGGCGGGCGACCTTGATGGTTGTGCTCATGTCAGGGCGTCCTGTTCTTGGCAACGGACCGGACATAGAAGAGCCCGAAGAGGATACAGAAGCCGAAGGTGATGACGGCCTGGGTGATGGCATTGGTGGGATCGAACAGATCGCGGAAGGTGCGCTGCATGAAGGGCCCCATCATTTCCGGCGCCGCAGGGCCCAGAATATAGGGCAGGGTGAAGGCCGAGAAGATGCCGAGCACGGCAAAGGAAATGGCAACCAGAATGGAATTGGACACGCGCGGCAGGATGATGTGCCAGAGGAGCGCGAAACGCCCCGCGCCAACATCGCGTGCCGCTTCGATCGCCTGATTGGACACATTGCCCAGCCCCGAAAGCAGGATCAGCACGGTCAGCGGGATATTATCCCAGACAAGGCCAATGACCGGACCCCAGGGGGTGAGGTAAGGCGACTTGATCTTGGGGAGTCCCACCGAATTGAGCAGGAGATCGACGGTGCCGTTCGGGCCCAGCACGCGGATGAAGGCGAAGCTGAGGATGATCGAGGGCACGAACATCGGGAAGATGGCGAGGCCCTGCACATAGGCGGCGAGCTTTGAATCGGAAAAGCGCAGATAGAGCGCGATGGGCAGACACACGACGAGGAGCAGGACGGCACACACGGCCGTGGTCCAGAGCGTGATCGACAGGTTCGCGCGGCTATAGGGGTCGTTGATGAAGAACTCGTAGCTCGAGACCGAGAGCGAGCGCCCGCCCTCGGGCGTGGGCAGCCAGATGGTCTGGATCATGGCCGAGATGATCGGCCAGATGATGAGCCAGAGAACGAGCAGGACGGGGACGGCCACGAGCAAGAGGCCAATCGGCCTCTTGCGTTGCGTGGGTGCGGGCGCCAGGGCGCCCGCTTCTGTTGCGGTCACGAGGCCGGGTCCACGTTCGGTGCAACGGCGCGGTACCAGCCATCATTGATGGCGGTTTCCCACTTGCCGCTCGGGAAGTTCGGGATCGAGGCCGGGATGATGTCGGCGAACTTGGTACGCAGGTCAGCCGATACATAGTCCCAGGACACGCCGGGGAAGCCACCGAGCTCGGTGAGCACGGCCGACTGGATTTCCTCGGTGAGGAGGAAGTCGGCGAGCTTGAGAGCGGCGTCCTTGTTGGTGCCGTTGGAGAGCACGGCGAGCTTGGTGAAGCCGCCGGGCAGGCCGAGGTCCTGCAGCTGGACGAGGCCGGTGGTCTCGGGCAGCACGCCCTGATCGATGGCCGAAAGGGCCTGGTCGGACCAGGCCGGGATCATGGTGACGGCCGACTGGCCGAGCAGCTGCAGCGACTGGGTGTTACCCGAAGTGTAGGCGCCACCGTCAAAGAGCGACGGAGCGAGGTCCTTGAGCACGTCCCAGGCCGGGTTGAGGGCCGACTCGGCGAATTCAGGGGTAAAGTTGTCGACGGTAAACTTGGACGGATCCTTGCCGTTGACTTCATAGATGGCGCGACGGACGAAGTTGCCACCCGAACCGCCCTTGTTGGGACGGTTGTAGATGAACTGACCCGGGTTTGCCTTGATCCAGGTGACGAGGTCGGCCCAGGTCTTGGGCACAGAGGCCGGATCGAGCTTGGTGGTATCGTAGGCGAGCAGAACCTGGCTGCCGCGATAGGGCAGGTTGGTCGGAATGTCGAAGGCCAGCGGGTTGATCTTGGAATAGTTCGACAGACCAGCCTTTTCGAAGTCGACGTAGAGGCCCTTGGCGATACCGTCGACGGTGACGCGGGTATCAAAGCCTTCGAACAGGTCAGCCTGCGGATCAGCACCGCTGGCGAGCGCTGCGAGAGCGCGGTCACCGATGGCGGCAACGCCGGCGCTGTCGCCACCGTCAACCAGGTTCAGCGTGACGCCAGCATGGGCGGCTTCGAATTTGGGCTTCACCACATTGGTCCAGAAGTCGATGACGTTCTGGTCCGAGGTGAAATAAACGTCGATCACGCCTTCGGCGGCGAAGGACATGCGCGGCATAATGGTGACGCCGGCCGTTACGGCAGCGGCGGAAATCAGGAAGTGGCGGCGTTTCATCAATCTCTCCCGTGTCGGTAGCCCAGGGGTGAGCCACCTTCGCTCTTGCTGGCGACGGAGTCCATGAACCGGCCATCAGGCCGACTGGTAGATGCAAGCCAGCGCGCATCCACCCACTCCATGGGCTCCCCTCCTCGTCTGCGGCAGCATGCGGAGGGCATCCCAATCTATGTCGGGTATGCCCGGGCGCATCACTGCGACACCAGACAACACCGAATGACGATTGCACACAAGTGCATTTGCGTCTCTTTCGGCGAATGTAGATATTTGGCTTGGATAACGCTTTGATGACAGCGTGTTCATTGCGCACGTGTGCAAGGCGGTGCGCATATCGAAATGGCGTGAGCCCGGCGGTCTAGTCCGCTGACGGCCTTACACTTTTTCGCCAGATGGGAACGGGTTCGAAAACCTGCCTGCCGGTCTCGGCCGGGCTCGATTGCGCGAGCAGTTCAACCACATGATCGCCCATGGCGGTGAAGGGCTGGGCAAAGGTCGTAAGCTTGTAGGACTGCCAGTCGCCCTCTTCGATATCGTCGAAGCCGACGACGCAGAGATCGCCCGGAAGCGAGAGGCCGAATTCGTGCCGGGCGGCGTCCATGAAGCCGAGGGCCAGAAGGTCGGTGACGCAGAAAACCCCGTCCGGCCCCTGCGAGCGTCCGAAGAGGCGGCGCGCGCTTTCATAGCCCGATGCATAGGTGGTGGGGCCTGACGCCATGACCGTAACGCTCATGCCGGCGGCGCGGGCGACATCGACAAAGACGCGCTCGCGTTCGAGCAGGCTTGCCGTGCGGGCGGTCGAGGTGACGAGGGCAAGCCGCTTGCAGCCGGCGCGGCGGAGCAGAAAGAAGGCCTCGCGCCCCGCCATTTCGTTGTCGACGCTGAGATTGTGGCAGCCCGAGAGCGGGTCGTCGCGATTGATCAGCACCACCTGCTGGCCGTTGGCGAGGCTGGTTTCGATCAGCTTGGCCGAGGGCGTGCCGGAGAGCACGACTGTGGCATCGGCGCGATAGTTGAGGGTTTGGCGCAGGGCCGAGGCGGTGCTTTCCTCGTCGGTGCCGGTATTGATGATCATGATCACCTTGCCGGCCGCCTGCAGTTTTCGCGTCAGCACATCGACGAGACGAGCGCGGATCGGGGTCGTGATGTCGGCAACCAGCAGGCAGACGATATTGCTGCTTTCGCGTAGGCCCCGGGCGAGGTGATTGACGTGGTAGCCGAGTTCGCCAGCTGCCTCGAGCACCTTGCGGCGGGTCTCTTCGGAGACGCTGGCCCCATCGGTAAAGGTGCGCGACACGGCCGAGCGCGACACGCCGGCGCGTTCGGCCACCATGCGGGCACTGACGAAGGGACGGCGTTCCGGCTCGCTCATGGGGTGGGCCTTTGTTTGACCGCCGCGATAGTGCTTTCTATGCGGCGGTCGTCAAGAGGCGTCAGCTTTTGAGCGCTGCAGCATGATGCGCGATGTGATCGCCGATGAAGCTTGCAATGAAGTAGTAGGAGTGGTCGTAGCCGGGTCGCAGGTTGAGTTTTACCGGGTGATTGTAGCGCGCGGCTTCGGCGGTGAAGATTTCGGGCTTTAGCTGTTCGGCGAGGAAATCGTCGGCTTCGCCCTGGTCGATCAGGATGGGCAGGCGTTCGGTCGCGGAAGCGAGGAGCGCGGTTGCGTCGTGTTGTTTCCAGGTCTCGCGGTCGGGGCCGAGATAGGCGGTGAACGCCTTTTCGCCCCAGGGGACCTGGCTGGGTGCGACGATCGGCGAAAAGGCCGAGACGGCGCGGTAGCGGCCGGGATTTTTCAGCGCGATGGTGATGGCGCCGTGGCCGCCCATGGAGTGGCCCATGATCGAGCGGCTCTCGCTGGCCGGGAAATTGGCTTCGATGAGCGCGGGGAGTTCTTCCACGATGTAGTCGTACATGCGGAAGTGCGCGGCCCAAGGTTCTTCTGTGGCGTTGAGATAGAAGCCGGCGCCCTTGCCGAGATCGTAGGCGGGGTCATCGGCAACGTCATCGCCGCGGGGCGAGGTGTCGGGGGCGACGACGATGACGCCGTGCTCAGCCGCATAAGCCTGCGCGCCGGCCTTGGTGACGAAATTCTGCTCGGTGCAGGTGAGGCCAGAAAGCCAGTAGATTACGGGGAGGCGGGCGCCTTCGGCGTGCTGGGGCACGAAAATGCCGAAGGTCATGTCGCAGTTGAGGGTTTTCGACGTGTGCCGGAAAACGCTCTGCGTGCCGCCGAAGGAGGCGTGCTGTTCGATGAGGTTCATTGGATTGGGGTCCTCTGGGGGAGGGCTGTAATAAGGCCGCCCGTGCCAGCGGCGTCATCCCCGCGAAAGCGGGGATCTCCGGTCGGAAGAGAGATTCCCGCTTTCGCGGGAATGACACCGTGGTTGGGGCAGAAATCAGTACTTGATGACCGAGCGGATCGACTTGCCTTCGTGCATCAGGTCAAAAGCGTGGTTGATGTCGTCGAGACCCATGGTGTGGGTGACAAAGGGCTTCAGGTCGATCTTGCCGCTCATGGCGTCTTCGACCATGCCGGGGAGTTGGGTGCGACCCTTGACGCCGCCGAAGGCGGTGCCCATCCACTTGCGGCCGGTGACCAGCTGGAACGGGCGGGTGGAGATTTCCTGGCCGGCGCCGGCAACGCCGATGATGATCGACTGGCCCCAGCCGCGATGGGCGCATTCGAGCGCGGCGCGCATGACGTTGACATTGCCGATGCACTCGAAGGAGTGGTCGACACCCCAACCGGTCATTTCGACGATGACCTGCTGGATCGGTTTTTCATAATCTTTTGGATTGATGCAGTCGGTCGCGCCAAATTCTTTGGCGAGATCGAATTTCCCCGGGTTGGTGTCAATTGCAAAAATGCGGCCGGCCTTGGCCTGGCGGGCGCCCTGGATGACGGCGAGGCCGATGCCGCCGAGACCGAAGACGGCGACGGTATCGCCTTCCTGAACCTTGGCGGTGTTGTGGACGGCGCCGATGCCGGTGGTGACGCCGCAACCGAGGAGGCACACGTGCTCGTGGTTGGCTTCGGGGTTGATCTTGGCGAGGGAGACTTCGGCGACGACCGTATATTCGGAGAAGGTCGAGCAGCCCATATAGTGGTAGAGCGGCTGGCCGTTATAGGAAAAACGCGTTGTGCCATCGGGCATGACGCCCTTGCCCTGGGTGGCACGGACGGACGTGCAGAGATTGGTCTTGCCCGACTTGCAGAAGAGGCATTCGCCGCATTCGGCGGTGTAGAGCGGGATGACGTGATCGCCCGGCTTGACCGAGGTGACGCCTTCGCCGACTTCGATCACGACGCCAGCGCCTTCATGGCCAAGGACGACGGGAAAAAGGCCTTCTGGGTCATCGCCCGACAGCGTGAATGCGTCGGTGTGGCAGACGCCGGTATCGGTGATCTTGATCAGCACTTCGCCCTTCTTGGGCGGGGCGACGTCGATCTCTACTATTTCCAGGGGCTTTCCGGCTGCGAAGGCAACGGCTGCACGGGATTTCATCTGGGGAGCTCCTTATTGAGGTTTGGGCCCGCGAGGGAGCCAGTCATTTGAGGTAACTGCGAACCAGGGTCAGCAATTCCTGAACCTTTTGCCCGCCGCTGTCATCGGCATGGGCGAATTCTTCGTGCATGTAGGTTTCGAGCACTTCGGCCATGAGGCCGTTTACGGCGCCGCGCACGGCGGCGATCTGCTGCAGGATGGGGCCGCAATCCGTGCCGCCTTCGAGCGCCCGCTCGATGGCTTCGCATTGACCCTTGATCCGCCGCACGCGATTGAGCGCGCGCTGCTTGTCTTCGGGGCTATTGGGCATGGTGGACCCTCCACATACTATACTGGTGTATAGTATCGGCGGATGACAGTGGCAAGGCGGTCGCGGCGCACTTTCCGTGGGGCATTTGGCGACACGCTAGAACCGGGACGACGCTTGCGGCATTGTTCGAGCAAGGCGGATCACGATGGGAGCAGAACCGATGCAGCTTCGGGACGAGACACTTTTTCGGCAGGCGGCGCTTGTGGGCGATCGCTGGATCGAGGCGAATGGCTCCGGCATTGCGGTGACCAATCCGGCGACGGGCGAAGTGATCGGGCATGTGCCCAAGCTCGGCGCCGAGGAAACGCGCGAGGCGATTGAATTTGCCGAGGGCGCGCAGAAGGATTGGGCGAAGCGCACCGCCAAGGAGCGCTCCAATATTCTGCGCCGCTGGTTCGAGCTGATGATCGAGAACAAGGAGGATCTGGGCAAGATTCTCACGCTCGAACAGGGCAAGCCCGTGGCCGAGGCGACGGGGGAAATCGTTTATGGCGCGAGCTTCATCGAGTGGTTCGCGGAAGAAGCGCGGCGGGTTTACGGCGACCTGATCCCCGGGCACCGGGCCGATGCGCGGATCATGGTGATGAAGCAGCCGATCGGGGTCGTGGCGGCGATCACGCCGTGGAATTTTCCCAATGCAATGATTACCCGCAAGGCGGGACCGGCGCTAGCGGCGGGGTGTGCGATGGTGCTGAAGCCCGCGTCGCAAACGCCATTTTCGGCCATTGCCATTGCGGCGCTGGCGGAGCGGGCCGGATTACCCAAAGGGCTTTTCAGTGTCGTGACGGGTTCGGCGCGAGAGATCGGGGCTGAGATGACGGCCAATCCGATCGTGCGGAAGCTGACGTTCACCGGGTCTACCGAGGTTGGTGCCGAGCTCTACAAGCAGAGCGCGCCAACGATCAAGAAACTGGGGCTGGAGCTTGGGGGCAACGCGCCGTTCATCGTCTTTGATGACGCCGATCTCGATGCCGCCGTCGACGGGGCCCTGATCGCGAAGTTTCGGAACAATGGTCAGACCTGCGTCTGTGCCAACCGGCTCTATGTGCAGGACGGGGTTTATGATGCCTTTGTCGAGAAGCTCGGGAAAGCCGTCGGGACGCTGAAGACCGGCAATGGGTTTGACGAGGGCGTTATCCTGGGGCCGCTGATCGATCAGGCAGCGCTCGAAAAGGTGGAAGAGCATGTGGCCGATGCGCTGAGCAAGGGTGCGCGGGTGGTGCGCGGCGGTAAGGCCTCGGCGCTCGGTGGCACATTCTATGAGCCGACGGTTTTGGCCGATGTAACGGCGGATATGGCCGTGGCGCGCGAAGAGACCTTTGGGCCGGTGGCGCCGCTGTTCCGGTTCAAGGACGAAGCCGACGTCATCCGCCAGGCCAATGATACCGAATTTGGCTTGGCCTCCTATTTCTACGCGCGCGACCTGAGCCGGGTGTGGCGGGTGGCCGAGGCGCTTGAATATGGGATGGTCGGGGTAAACACCGGGCTCGTTTCGACGGCCGAGGCACCGTTTGGCGGCGTGAAACTTTCGGGGTTGGGGCGCGAGGGTTCGCGCTATGGCATCGAGGACTTTGTCGAGATCAAATATGTCTGCCTGGGTGGGATTAGCTGAGGCTGCCCTATCCATTGCCAGCGCGAACAGATGGTCCCCGCGAAAGCGGGGATTTTCGTTTCTGGACCGACAATGCTGCAGCGAGAATCCGTCTTGCCAATCCATAACCTCAACCTTATGACATATGACTTATGACATAAGTTGGAGCGATAGATGTCTGACCTTTTCAGCGTCGCTGGCAAAGTGGTGGTCCTGACCGGTGGTCTGGGGCAGCTTGGTCGCGAATTTACCACTTCGCTGGCCAAGGCCGGCGCCAAGGTGGCGGTCTACAGCCGCCGTTCGATCACGCAGGAAAAATTCGACGAGCTGTTTCCCGGGCTCGGCGAAAGCGTCCGCATCTATGAAGCCAGCGTGACCGACAAGGCCGCCATCGAAGCGGCGACCGACAAGGTGATCGCCGATTGGGGCGTGCCGGATGTGCTGGTCAACAATGCCGGCATCGACTCCAAGCCCGATGGCGGCGCCGAGCAGAATGCGCCGTTCGAGGTCTATCCGCAGAAGTTCTGGGACGAGATCATCGACACCAACCTGACCGGCGTGATGCTGTGCAGCCAGGTGGTCGGCGCCAAGATGGCCGAGAAGGGCCGTGGCAGCATCATCAATGTCGGCTCGATCTACGGCCTCGTGTCGCCCAATCAGGCGCTCTATGCCTATCGCGAAAAGCGCGACGGCGTGCCCTTCATCAAGGCGGTTTCGTATGCCGCTTCGAAATCCGGGCTCGTCAACCTGACGCGCTATGTGGCGACCTATTGGGCGGAAAAGAATGTCCGCTGCAACCTGATCTCCTTCGGCGGCGTCAAGACCGGCAGTTTCGATAAGGAATTCGTCGACAACTTCCTCGAGCGCGTGCCAATGCGCCGTCAGGCCGAGAAGGGCGAATATAACGGCGTCATCCAGTTCCTGGCGTCCGATGCCTCGACCTATATGACGGGCTCCAATGTGGTGGTCGATGGCGGGTTTACCGCATGGTGACCCCAGGCGCGTCAGACCGGGAAAAGCTCCACGCTTCGGTGGTTGCCGCCATCGAGGCGGAAATTCTCACGGGCGAATTGAAGGTGGGCGCGCGCCTGCCTTCGGAAGCCGAGCTGGCGCGCCGCTTTTCGATTTCGACGCGCTCGGTGCGCGAGGGGCTGCAGATCCTTGAAACCAAGGGTCTGGTCCGTCGCCGCCATGGCGAGCGCGCCGAGGTTGTCCGCGATGACGTGGACCAGTTCCTCGGCTCGCTCGCAACGAGCGTGAAGACGCTCTTTGCCGAAGAACCGGCCTATCTCGTGCAGCTCATGGATGTGCGGCGCATGTTCGAGCTTGAGGTGGTGGGGCGGCTCGCGGCGGGCGAGGGCGCGGTTTCCGAGGAGGTCGAGACCGCGCTGGCGGATCTCGCAGCGGCCAAGGACTTTGCGCAGTATGCCGAGGCCGACGCCAAGTTCCACCGGGCATTGGTGCAGTCGCTGGGCAATGAAATCCTCTCCAGCGTCTATGCCAATCTTTATGGGCTGATCACCGACATTATACGGCTGACGAGCCGCGTGCCGAGCAAGACGCAGGCCGACGGCGTCGCCGAGCACCAGGCCATTTTCCAATCCATTCGCAGTGGCGATGTCGAAGGCAGCCGCGCGCTGATGCGCGAGCATATCGACAATTCCACCACCTATCTCGAACAGGCGATCGACGCCGCAAAAAAGGGACGCTGAGACAATGGCGGCTTATGACTACAACAATACCGACTGGGCAGCGATCAAGCGGCTTTCCCAGTGGTATTCGGGCGATATCCACGACGTGCTCGATGGCCGCGGCCCCTATGGCTATTTGAAGGGCATTTCGCAGTTTGGCGTGCTGGCGCCTGGCCAGGTGGTGTGTGGCCCCGTCTCGACCGTGCTCTACGAAAAGAGCGCGCGCGTTGGCCAGCCGCAGGACGTCTATCACGGCGCTATTGATGCCGTGGTCAAGGGCGGCATCCTCATGGTGGACAGTTCCTGCGCCGAAGGTTCGGGCACCGGCGAACTGATGTCGAGCGGCGCCAAGACCAAGGGCGCGGCCGCGACCGTCGTCAACGGCACCGTCCGCGATCTCGCTGAAGTCCGTAAGCTCGACTACCCGCTCTTTGCCAAGGGCATGAGCCCGGTGGGTGTCTCGGGCCGCATGGAAGCGACCTATTTCCAGACCGAACTCAATATCGATGGCGTTCGCATCCGTCCCGGCGACGTCATTTTTGCTGATGTGACCGGCGTGGTGGTCATTCCCTCGGAGCTGGTTGGCGTGATTGCCGACGCTGCCGATGAGCTTGGAAAGAACGAGGTCGCCTGCCGCCAGCGCATTCTGGCCGGCGAAGACCTGCAGAAGATCTGGCCGGTCGGCAAGACCGGCGGACCAGTCTGATCTCACGAGCCGAATGAAGAAGCGCCGGCGGCACGACATGCCACCGGCGCAAAGAGCCCAAAACACGCCAACCGGAGGAGGGAGGCGATGGCGCGGTTAGCGCACGTATCCCAGACGCTGGGAAATCAGGTTGGCGTGGTAGATGACGACCTTGTTGAGCTCGTCGACCTCGGCCATTGGCAATTGCCAGGCGGGGGAACTGATGCTGATGCCGGCAAAGACGAGGCCCGACTGGTTGCGGATCGGGGCGCCTATGCACCTGAGGCCCGGCTGGTGCTCGCCATTGTCGATGGCGTAGCCGCGCTGGCGGGTGAGATCGAGTTCGGCGCGGAAGGCGTCGGGCTCGGTGAAAGTCGTCTCAGTGAACCGCTCAAGGCCGGCACCGATGACGCGTGCGATGATGTCTTCGGGCTGATGGGCCAGAATAGCCTTGCCGACGCTGGTGCAGTGGACCGGCGAGTTTTCAACCATGGTATTGCTGAGCATGGGCTCGGCTTCGGTGCGCTGGATGACGACGGCGCGGTGACCGTCGAAAACGGCGAGGTGCACGGCGCGGCTGGTCAGGCGATGGAGCGCATCGACGATGACGCGGCCTTCGCGGTTCAGTTCGAGATTGGCGAGCACGGTATTGCCGAGTTCGAAGAGCCTCAGGCCGAGGCGATAGGCGTCGCGTTCGCGCTCCTGCTCGATGAAGCCGACCTCGCGCATGGCGGCGAGCAGCCGGTGCGTGGTGGAGCGCGGATAGCCGGTTCGGGCGCAGATTTCAGCCAGGGTCAGCGAGCGGTGCGCGGTGTCGAAACAGTCGAGCACGCGCGACACCTTGGTCAGCGACTTGAGGCTTTCGTCGCTGCGGGCCGGCTTGGCTGGGGCCAGAGCTTGATCGGTATCGGTCATCGGCTGGGTCTCAACACTTTGGCTGAACAGTCGCGCACGACCGTAAAGCCTGATCCTCTTATTTCACTTCTTGGCCGCTCTCAAGCAACGGGCGTTGCGCCATGCTGAGTGGTTTTGGCCAGAGTGCGAACGATTTCGGCCAAAGCCAGCATGCCCGGATCGTCGAGACCGACGCTCTTTTCGGCGAACATGCGGGCTCGGCCCATGGCGGATGGACGATTGCGGAATTCGGCGAGGACGGCGTCCATGGCCTGTTCGGCCGCAATGGCGGCGCCGGCAGCGTCCGTCTTGCCTGCGAGGCTAGAGGCAAGCGCGTCGAGACCGTCGATGATGGTTTTGGCGCCCAGCTCGGCCTTGCCGCGGGCCATGGCGGCGTAGCGGATGGCGGCGAGGAGGCCGGAGAGGTCAGGCCAGGCCAGTTCGGTCTTGCCGGTCGTGGCTTTGCCGGCGGTCATCATGGCGGTGATGATGAGGGTGCCAAGGCTGGAGCCGGTCGAAGCGGCGCCGGCCTTGGCGAGGGCCATGAAGCCAGCGCCGAGGTTTTCGGCATTGCGCACGTCAACGGCAGCGAAGGTGCCGATGAGGCGGGCCAGCATGGTGCCGGTATCACCGTCGCCCAGTTTGGCATCGGCGGCGTTGAGCACGTCGGTCAGGCCGGACATGGCGGCGTTGGCGCGGGCGATGGCGTCGGCCAGGGTTGCAAGCGTGATGGCCATGGTTCAGCCAACCTTCCAGAAGGGGCAATCGGCGGGAGCCGCAAGCAGGGGTTCGATTTCGTTGTCGAGGAAGCACAGGCTGATCGAGGCGCCGCCCATTTCCATGGACGTCACATAGGGCCCGATCAGCGGATTGACGATCGTCAGGCCCGCCGCATCGAGCTGCTGGGCAGCTCGACGATAGAGAATGAAAAGCTCTTCGAAGGGCGTAGAGCCGAGGCTGTTGACGAGCACAGCGACGCGGTTTGCGCCGTCCGGCTTTTCGGCGAGGATCAGGGAAATCATCTCGTCGACGAGTTCGTCGGCGGGGCGGATCTTGTGCCGCCAGATGCCGGGTTCGCCATGGATGCCCATGCCGAATTCGATCTCGTCGTCGGCAATGGTGAAATTGGGGCCGGCGGCGCCGGGGATCTGGCAGGAGGAGAGCGCGACGCCGATGGTGCGGGTGCGATCGACGGTCTTCTGCGCGATTGTCGCGACCTCGTCGAGGTTGGCGCCCTGTTCGGCGAGCGCGCCGGCGGCCTTGTAGGCAAAAATCAGGCCGGCGACGCCGCGACGCTTCTGGCTCTCTTCGGGCTTGGCGCTGGCGATGTCGTCGGTGCCGAGCACGGTGCGAGTTTCGACCCCGTCCATGGCGGCGAACTCGCTGGCCATTTCGAAATTCATCTTGTCTCCGCCATAGTTGCCGAAGAGGCAGAGGACGCCCGCGCCACCATTGGCGGCTGCGATCGCGTCCTGGCAGGAATTGATGGTCGGCCCTTCAAAGACATTGCCGATGGCGCAGGCATCGAGCAGGCCTTTGCCGACATAGCCGGTAAAGAGCGGCAGGTGGCCCGAGCCGCCGCCGGAAACGACGCCGACCTTGCCCTGGCGCATCTTGGTGCTGCGGGCGATAGCGCGACGGTCATCGCCGACGCGGACAAGGCCCGGATGGGCGAGGCAGAGACCGTCGAGCATCTCGTCGACATAGTTGGCGGGGTCGTTGATCAGCTTTTTCATGTCGTCCTCCCAGGCGTCGTGGTGGGAGGCGGGCCGCTTCTGTGGCGGCCCGCCTCAGGTCAATCAGGCGGCCGACTTGGCGCGCACGCTGGTCAGTTCGAGAACCGGACCGAGCACGGCATCGATCGCAGCCTTCTGCGCATCGGTGACGCGCTCCATCGGGGCGCGCGGGTGGAAGAGCGGCAGGCCCTGGCGGTGCTGGATGTATTTTACGCAGGCCGGCAGGTTGTCGTGGCGCAGGGCGTTCCAGAGCGCGTTGAGGCGGAAGTGGATGTCCTTGGCGGTCTTGTGGTCGCCAGCCTGAACGGCGTCGAAGAGCTTTACGGTGACGCCCGGAACGGCGCAGGTGAGCGCGCTGATGGCACCGTGGGCGCCGAGGGCGAAGCTCGGATAGAGCAGCGCGTCGATGCCGGTGAGGACGATGTTTTCCGGCTTGGAGCGCAGCATGAGGTCGGACACCGACTTCACGTCGCCCGAGGACTGCTTCATGCCGACAACGCCGGGCACGGCTTCCATGATGGCGAGCATGTCATCGATGGAGAGGTAGTTCCACGGAATGACGTTGTAGATCAGGATCGGAACCTGGGTCTCTTCCCAGATGGCACGGAAGTGCTCGATGGTGGCTTCGCGGCCCGGCTTGAAGAGATAGTGGACCGGAGTGACCTGCAGGGCGTCGATCTTGATGTCGCCCAGCGCCTTGACGCGGTCTATGGCTTCGCGGGTCGACTGCACGATGAGGCCAACGACGAAGGGCACGCGACCGGCATTGGCGTCGTGCGCTTCGATCATGGCTTCGGTGAATTCGGTGGAGGAGAGCGTGTGACCCTCACCGGTCGAGCCGCCAACGACGAGGCCGCGCACGCCGGAATCGATCATGAAGTCGACCTGGGCCTTGAGCGCGCCTTTGACGAGGTTGCCCTTTTCGTCGAACGGCATGGACAGGGGCGGCAGGATGCCCGTCAGGGTGTTGCGCAGCTTGAGCGCGATGGGGTTGCTCATCGAATTCCTCCAAGGCCTGGACGGCCGCCACCATGGCGATCGACGTCCGAAATTTTTCCACCAAGCGGGGCCCGATTTGCACCCCGCATTCATGAAATTCCACAATACGGAACGTCATTCCTGCATTTGATAGGAGTGATCGCACTGTTGTGTCAACATATTTGGGCCTATTTGCGCAGAAATGCAGATTTTCCGGCCGGGGAGTTGACATGTTAGTTCCGGAATGTGGTACAGAAGTTTGCAATACGGCAAGTAATGTTCGTATGTCGGAACACCCGACTTTCCTGGGAGGACAGAAATGACCCATTTGAAGACGCTCGCTGGCGCCCTAGCGCTCTCGGTCCTGGCAATTGCTCCGGCGGCTGCGCAGTATCCTGATCACGCCATCAACCTGATCGTGCCGTGGGCTGCCGGTGGCGGCACCGACGCGACGGGCCGCATCATCGCGACGCTGCTCGAAAAGGAACTGGGCCAGCCGATCAACGTCATCAACCGCACCGGCGGTGGTGGCATCGTCGGCCACACCGAAATTTCCTACTCGCCGCCCGATGGCTATACGCTGGGCGTGATCACCACCGAACTGTCCATGTACCACTGGACCGGTGTCTCCCCGCTCAACTACGAAAACTACGAGCCGATCGCGCTGTTCAACGCCGATCCGGAAGCCGTGTTCGTGCGTGCCGATGGCCCGACGATCGAAGACCTGCTCTCGCAGATCCGCGCCAATCCCGGTTCGGTGAAAGCTTCCGGCGCCAATCTGGGCGGTATGGCGCATCTGGGCTGGGCCGGCGTACTCGTGACCAACGAGATCGATCCGGCAGCTGCTCCCTGGGTTCCCTCGGAAGGGGCTTCGGCTAGCCTTCAGCTCCTGGCTTCTGGCGCCATCAGCGTCGTGACCACCACCATGCCGGATGCCCGTCCGATGGTTGACGCTGGCGAAGTCAAGCCGCTGATCGTTGCCGCCAATGAGCGCGTTGCCGCCGCTCCCGACGTGCCGACCGCCGAAGAAGCGCTGGGGAACAAGTGGGCCGCCTATGCCTGGCGCGGCATTGCCGCTCCCAAGGGCCTGCCGGAAGACGTGAAGGTGCGCCTCTCGGAAGCCATGGAAAAGGTCGTGAACTCGCAGGAGTTCAAGGACTTCATGGCCCAGCGCAATTTCGGCATCGACTACCGTGACGCTGCAGGCTTTGAGGCCTTCCTCAAGGACGCCGACGACTCGATCGGCAAGGCCCTGCAGGCCGTCGGTCTCGCCAAGTAAGAGACCTCACCGCTCCAGGACGGCCGGGATGCACCTCCCGGCTGTCATCGGCCCAGGGCGCCATGCGATCCTCCTCCCTCATGGATCCGGCGCTCTGGTTTTTCGCTTTTCGCACCGGCCCTTTCCAAATTCGGTGCGCATGAGTTCGGTGCTTTCAGGAGAAGCGCATGAGGCAAACATTTCCATTGGACAGCGCGCTCGGCGTCGTTTTCGCCCTGGGTGGCGCAGCGATCCTGCAGCAGGCGCTGACCATGCAGACGCTGCCCGGCATGAATGTCGGTCCAGGCCTGTTTCCGTCCATCGTCGGGGCCGGCATGGCCATCATGGGGGTGGCGCTCACCATTCAGGGCTGGGTCGTGCGCGACACGCCCGAGGATGACGCGCCCCCGCTCGTCACCTGGTTCGCCATCGGCGTCGTGGCGTCGCTCATCGCCGTCATCCTCGCCATGCCCTATCTCGGCTTCCTCGTCGCCGGCACGCTGTTCTCGGTCGGCGTCGTCCTGCTCAGTGGCGGCAAATGGCTTTCGGCAGTGATTTTCAGCCCGATCGCTACGACGACCATCTATTTCGTCTTCACCGCGGCCATGCGCGTTCCGCTGCCGCGCGGTATTCTGGGGTAGCCCGCCATGGAAGCATTCGCCCTTGCGGTTGGCCTCGTTTTCAACGTCGAGACGCTGGTCACCATTTTCCTCGCGGCCGTCTTCGGCCTATTCGTCGGCGCTATTCCGGGCCTGACCGCCACCATGGCGACGGCGCTTCTCGTGCCGATCACCTTCTATATGGCGCCCATTCCCGCCATTGCCGCCATCATCTCGTGTACGGCCATGGCGATCACGGCGGGCGACCTGCCGGGCACGCTGCTGCGCATTCCCGGCACGCCGGCTTCTGCTGCCTATGTGGAAGACTCCTATCGCCTCGCCCAGAACGGCAAGGCGGGTCTTGCCATCGGCATCGGCGTTGTCGGTTCGGTCCTTGGTGGCCTCTTCGGCTTCCTGTTCCTGCTCTTTACTGCGCCCATGCTCGCCAAGGCGGCCCTGGGCTTTTCGAGCTTTGAATATTTCTGGCTCGCGGCCCTGGGTCTTTCCTGTGCGGCGCTGATCTCCTCGGGCGGTCTCGTCAAGGGCGCGCTGGCGCTGTTGCTCGGCCTCTTCATCGCCCAGGTGGGCATGGATCCGCTGACGGCCACGCCGCGCTTTACCTTCGGCAATCTCGAACTGATGGGCGGTATCAGCTTCATCCCGATCATGATCGGCATGTTCGCCGTTTCCGAAGTCATGCGTGCCGGCCGTAGGGCCATGGCCGAAGTGCCGCAGATGAACCTGAAAAACCCCTTCGAGGGGACGATGGCGGCGCTGTGGAAGTATCGCAAGAACCAGGTGCGCGGCTCAGTCATCGGTTCGCTGCTCGGCGCGCTGCCGGGCGTCGGCGGCGACCTTGCCGCCTGGATCACCTATTCGCTGGCCAAGCGCACCTCCAAGGAGCCGGAAAAGTTCGGCAAGGGCCATCCGGAAGGGCTCGTCGAAGCCGGCGCCACCAACAATGCCGCGCTCAGCGCCTCCTGGATCCCGGCCATGGTCTTCGGCATTCCCGGCGACGCGGTGACCGCGATTGCCGTCGGCGTGCTGGTGATGAAGGGGCTTGATCCCGGCCCGACCCTGATGACCATTCACCCGCAGAATTTTTATGCGGTGATGATCGTCTTCGCGATCGCCAATATCCTGATGCTGCCGCTCGGCTGGGTTGCCGCCAAATCGGCCCGCTGGATCTTTGAAGTGCCGCGTGCGCTGCTCAATGCCGCCATCCTGCTCTTCTGCATCGTGGGGTCCTATTCGATCAACAATTCCATGTTCGGCGTCTGGCTGATGCTGGGTGCGGGTGTCGTGGCCTATGTGCTCGAAGCGCGGATGATCGCCATTGCGCCGATCATTCTGGGCATCGTGCTGGGGCCGCTGGTCGAGACCAACTTCACCACCTCGATGATGATCGCCGATGGCAATCTGCTGGGCTTTTTCGGCCGACCGGTGGCCGGTGTGCTCGGTGTCGCAACGCTCCTGATCTGGAGCATTGCCATCATCCGCGCCGTGCAGGGACTGCTCAAGCGCAAGAGTGACACGGGGCTGCCGGACGAGCTGGCGTCCTGACCCCAAAAAACATCGCTGTCTTGAAGACCCCGGAGGCTCCTGTCTCCGGGTTTTTTTGTCACCACGCGAATGTGACAGTGTTTTAACGAATTGTTCACGCGCCAGTCTTTCGCCCCATTTTCCCCTTAGCCAAGCCCCGCCAGCGCGTAACGAAGTGGTGAACAGGGGGGCAAAACCCTGTTCGGCTCCTCTTCAAGGCTATGCGCGAGGCGCATGTCCGCCATGCGACAACTTTCCCGGCTTGGCGGCGTTGCCGGAAATTGATGGAAAGCAGAGAACAAATAGCGTCACAAATGCTTCACGCCCCTTCCAATCGTCTGTCTCGGCGCGCCTTCCTCTCCGGTGCCGCCGCTTCCATCGCTCTGTTGTCCAGTACCTCGCTGACCCAGGTGGTCGCTGCCCTCGAACCCATGTCGGGGGCTTTCGACTATGAGAGCTTTTCCGCGCGCATGAAGGCGCTGGCGGCCCAGCCCTATCAGAGCCCGGTGCTGATCGATTCCGATATCTATGCCGGCCTCAACTATGACGGCTATCGCCGCGTCCAGTTCAATACGGACAAGGCACGCTGGCGGGGCGACGGCCACGGCTTCCAGATTCAGGCCTTTCCTCCCGGCTGGCTCTTCAAGGAAACCGTCTCGGTCTATGAAATCACCGATGGCGACGCCCATCCCTTCGCCTTCGGCAGCGACGATTTCATCTATCACTTCGATGATGACGCAGAGCGCAAGGCGATCGAGACCGCCGAGTTTCCGGGAATTGCCGGCTTTCGCATCAATTATCCGATCAACCGGCCCGACCTTGCCGACGAACTGGTCGCTTTTCTGGGCGCCAGCTATTTCCGCGCCCTCGGCCGCGGCAATATCTATGGTTCGAGCGCGCGTGGCCTCCTGATCAATTCCTGGCGCGAAGGCCCCGAGGAATTTCCGCGCTTCTCCGAATTCTATGTCGAGCGCCCCACTGGCCCCGGCCCGCTGACGGTCTATGCCGCGCTCGAAAGCCAGAGCGTTACCGGCGCCTATCGTTTCCTGATCTCGCCTGCCAACGAAGATCAGCAGGAAACGGTGATGGATGTCACCGCGCGGCTCTACTTCCGCAGCGATATCGGGGAAATCGGCATCGCGCCTTTGACCTCGATGTTCCTCTTTGCCGAAACCAATCGTCACGAGTTCGATGACTTCCGGCCGCAGGTGCACGATTGCAACGGCCTCGTGTTCGAACCCGAGGCGGGGCTGCCGCAGTGGCGCCAGCTAAACAATACGCCGCAGTTGGGTAATTCCTTTTTCTGGGATGCCAATGTCCGGGCTTTCGGGCTCTATCAACGCAACCGCGATTTTGAAAACTATCAGGATGCCGGCGCGCACTATGAACGCCGCCCGTCGATGCGCGTGGAACCGACCCATGATTGGGGCCAGGGCCAGGTGCGTCTCATCGAAATTCCGGCAAGGTCGGAAACCGATGACAACATCGCAGCGTTTTGGATTCCGAACGATCCGCCCAAGGCTGGCCAGGAACGTGAATATGGCTACCGCCTGATTTGGGGCGATCTCGTTCCACGAGACGATGCTGAACTGGCTCATGTGGTGGAAACCCGCATCGGCCAGGGCGGTGTCTCTGGTGTCGAAAATGCCGCCAGCCTGCGGAAGTTTGTCATCGATTTCGACGGCGGACGCCTGACTGACCTGTCGCCTGACACCATCTTCGAAGTCGATGCCAAGGCATCGGCCGGTGAAATTACATCGTCGACCTTCTCGCAGATCGACGCCAACGGACTTTGGCGTCTGGTCCTCGATGTCGAGACGGAAGGTCAGAGCCTTATCGAGCTGCGGGCCAGCATTGGGTCCGGTGGCGAACCACTGACGGAAGCATGGCTTTATCAGTGGCGTGGAGAACCGGTATGAAGCACCAGCCCTTTCAGCCCATAGATGGCCTTCCCGACGCTCCCCTGGCTATGCCCAAGCAGACGCTCGAACGGGCGCCCGCCTTTGGCAGCATCATCCGGGCGTTCCTCCTCGTCTGGCAGCGCAGCTAAGGCTTTTAGTTCATGACCAATCGGCTAACCACGTGGCAGGCTGGGGGGCTTCGGTTCCTCACGCTAGGCTTCGCCGCGGCCGTCAGCCTGACCGCCGGCATCGCTTTCCTCGATCTGATCGGGGGCAACCGTCCCGGCTTTCTCGACTGGGTGCGCACGATCCTGCTGGTCCTGACGGGTTTCTGGCTCGTCTGGGGCGGCACGATCGGGCTTTTGGGCGCCCTCTCACCGGTCACGAGGCGCCGGCAGGATCTGTCGCGTCCAGAGGGAAAGACCACCGTTCTCGTGCCGATCTACAATGAAGATCCGGTCGAGACCTTTTCGCGCATCGCCGCGATGAACCGGCAGATCGTTGCCAGCGGCTATGCCGAATTCTTCCACTTCGCCATCCTCTCGGACACGACCTCGCTCGAAATTGCCGCTGAAGAAGCGAGCGAGTTCGAGCGCCTGATTGTTGAGCCGGAAGCGTCGGGGCGCATCTTCTATCGCCGCCGCGAGCGCAATGTCGGTCGCAAGGCCGGTAATATCGAGGATTTCATCGCCCGCTCGGGCGCGGCCTATGACTATGCGATCATTCTCGATGCCGACAGCCTGATGGAAGCCGACACCATGCTGGCCATGGTGCGGCGCATGGATGCCGATCCAAAGCTGGGTCTTCTCCAGACCGTGCCGGTAGTGATTGCAGCGCGCACCCTTTTCGGGCGCATGATGGCTTATTCCTCGGCCTATTTTTCGCGCTACTTCGCCCGTGGCGCTGCGCTGCTGCAGGGCGAGGACGGCCCCTATTGGGGGCACAATGCCATTGTACGCGTGCGCGCCTTCGCCTCCTGCTGTGGCCTGCCGGTGCTCTCGGGCAAGCCGCCCTATGGCGGGCACATCCTCAGCCACGACTATGTCGAAGCAGCGCTATTGGCGCGCGGCGGCTGGAAAGTGGAAGTGGACCCCGAACTCGGCGGCTCTTTTGAACAGGGCCCGGAAAACCTCATCGAATATGCCAAGCGCGATCGTCGCTGGTGCCAGGGCAACCTGCAGCATCGCCGGCTGATCGCTGCGCCGGGGTTGAAATTCTGGAGCCGGTTTACCTTCGTCCAGGGGATCATGGCCTATATCGCCTCTCCGCTGTGGCTGACGCTGATGGCGGCGAGCCTGATTGCCAGCCTCATTCCCGACAATGGCGGCGAGCGCTGGGGCGCAACGCCGTGGATCATCGGTGGTGGCGTGATGGCAACGCTGCTGCTGCCCAAGTTTGCCATTGCCCTTCGCGGCGCCATCGATGGCAACAATGCCAAGTTTGGCGGCTGGCGGATCGCGCCTGCGGTTTTGAGCGAGATCGTCATCTCGACCATCATCGCCCCGGTGCTGCTTGGCTTTCAGAGCCGCGCGGTGTTCCAGATTCTCTTCGGCATGGATGGCGGCTGGCCGGCAACCGAACGCGATGCCAAGGCCGTGTCGCCCAAGACCGCCTTTGCCGCGAGCTGGTGGATCGTGCTGACGGCCTTTGCCGCGCTCGTCTTCATGGCCTATGCCGGCCCTGATTTTCTCCCCTGGCTGCTGCCGGTAGCAGGACCGGCGCTGCTCGCGCCCTTCGTGATCTGGGCCACAGCGCGCGGCGGCGAACGTCCGGTCAGTACCTGGCTGTTCTCGGTGCCGAGCGAGCGGGCGCCGAGCCCGATCATCACCGAGGCCAATGCAATCCTGACGAGCTGGCGCGCCAGCGAGCCGCGGATGATGTCGACGCTTGCCGAAGTCGCCGTCCATGCTTGATCGCGCCCCGAGCTTTTGGGAACGCGTCCCCTTCATGCGGGCGCTTCTGGCAGGTCCGGCGCCGCTGCCGCCAGGCACGCGCGACGCGCGGCTCGACATGTTCCGCGGCCTGGCGCTGGTGATGATCTTCATCAACCACGTGCCGGGCACGGTTTTCGAAGCTTTTACCAACCGCAATTTCGGTTTTTCCGACGCTGCCGAAGCCTTTGTCTTCATGTCGGGCGCGGCGGCGGGCCTTGCCTATTCCGGCGCCTTCCTCAAGAACGTGCCGCTCTGGCTTGCCATTGCCCGGCCCTGGGCACGGGCACGACAGCTCTATTTCGTGCACCTGACGCTGACCTTCATCTTTCTCGGCACCTTTGCTGCGGCAGCGCATTTCTTCGGGCTTTTTGAGCTGCTGGAGACCAATAATCTGAGAGCGCTCGCGCGCGAGCCGCTCTCGACCCTGGTCGGCATTCCGCTGCTCACCCACCAGTTCGGCTATCTCAATATCCTGCCGCTCTACCTGACCCTGCTGCTGGCAACGCCGCTGCTGATCGTGCTGGGGCTGAAAAAGCCATACTGGCTGGTGGCGGGCTCGGTGGTTCTCTGGTTTATCGCCGGGGCGTTCCGGCTCAACTTTCCCAATTTCCCCAATTCGGGCGGCTGGTTCTTCAATCCGCTCTCCTGGCAACTGGTCTTTGTGCTGGGCCTTGTAGCCGGCATGGGCATGAAACTCGGGCAGCGCGCCTTTCCCACCCATCCGGTGGCGTTTCTGGCGGCGCTTGGTTTCCTTGTCCTCTCGGTGCTCTGGATGAAGGTGCAGCCGGTGGGCGCCATGGGCAATGGCGTGCTGCGCTGGCTCTGGCAGGCCGGCGCGCCGTTCCACATCCACTCCTTCGACAAGACCTTCCTGTCGCTGCCGCGACTGCTGCACGCGCTGTGCCTTTTCTATGTGCTGGCTTCCATTCCGAGCATGCAGGCCATTGCCGCCTCGCGCTGGGTCTCCCCGCTCCGCGCACTGCGGCGGCAGGGCCTGCCGGTCTTTGCCACGGGCACGGCGTTGAGCCTGCTGTTTCAGGCGGTCAAGGCCGGCGTGCCGGAAAACGTGCTGATCGATGCGGCGATCCTGGTGGTGGGGCTCGGCATCCAGCTGGCGCTCGCCTATGCGCTCAACCACACAGCAGCAATGAAGGCGAACCTCACCCGGGCAAAGGCGGCCTGAGCGCCTAATCGCTCCGCCAATGCGGCTGGGGTTCATCGAGCGTCTGCAGGTCTTCGACCGCCGCGCCCTCGATACGGCGCAGCAGCAGCCGGGTGAGGGCGCCGCCGGCGGCAAAGACGTCCTCACGAATACTGTCCATTTCGGGAAAGAGCGTAGGGAGGATGCCCGAGGTCTGCTTGTAAATGAGCTGCACTTCGCGCCCAATCCTCACCCCACCCTCGGTGAGCCCGCCAACCAGCGCAATGGTGCGCATTTCGCTGTCGCAGATAATGCCATCGGGCCGGTTCGGCGCCGCGGCGAGGTCGAGGCCGACCTTGCGCATCTCGGCAGGGCTGAGCCCGGCGCCCTCAAAAAGCCGAGCCTCGATACCGGCGCGCGCCGCTTCCTTGCGATAGCTGGTCACGATGTTGTGGTAATTGGTCGTGCTGTCGTCGCCGATGACCAGCATGATGTCGCGGCAGCCTTTGCCCGCGAGGCGCTTGACCGCCAGGGCGGCAAATTCTTCGGAATGGAAGTCGTGATAGGCGTGGGGCGTGTAAAACTCGGTGCGCCCGTGGCTGACAAAGGGAAAGTCTGAATCGATCATCATCTGTACGCGCGGATCGCGCGGGCCGGTATGGGTGATGATCACCCCGTCGGCCGTACGATTGCTGAGAATGTAGTCGATCGTCTCGGTGCTGCTCTGCCCCTCGAATTCGGGGATGACACTCAGGTGGTAGCGCGTGCCCTTGATGGCATGACCGATACCCTGGATCATGTTGCGGGCAAAATCGATTGAATCTTCCGACCCGTCCAGCACCAGCGCTATGACATTGGTCTTGCCGGTCCTGAGGCGCACGCCGGCGCGATCGGGCACATAGCCGAGGGCCTTGGCGGCCTCGTTGACCTTGTCGCGCGTTTCCTGCTTGAGCGTGGTGCCGCCCCTGAGGGACAGCGATACGGTGGAAAGGCTGAGCCCGGTCACCTCGGCAATGGTCTTGAGCGTTACACGCCGGTTGCCGCTGGCCATAGTCTTCGTTGTCGTCTTGCTGCTCATCACTTTCCCCGTGTTGATTTTACACGCGTCGCCGGTCAAGCCAATGCGAAATTTTTGCAACGTTGGAGAGAATTTTGACTGTCATCGAAATCGTTGTAACTCAAAAACACTATTGAAATAAAACAACAAAAAACAAGATATGTCAGCAAGGGTGACGGAAGTAGATTATGAATTGCAACGTTGCAGTTCATATGATTACGTTTACGGCGTCGTGGGATGTGGAGGTCCCTAGACAATGCCGCGGACATAAGCGGCAAGCGAGCAGAGGAGGAGTAGATGCTCAGACGTGGTTTTCTGACGACGGTTGCCGCTGTTTCCCTAATGGCTGCATCAGCGCTGCCGACCCAGGCGGAAGTATCGTTCATGTATCCCGAATGGCTCTCGGCACTGGTCGAGCCCGGCATCGCGGCCTTCCAGACCGAGACCGGCGAAACCGTGAAGGCGATAAAACTTCCGGGCCAGGGCTACGACCAGCGCATCGCGCTCGACCTCAGCGCCGGTACGGCTGCCGACGTCAACGTGATGGACTCGTTCATGGTCAGCGAACTGGCTTCGGCCGGTTATCTGCTGCCGCTCGACGAACAGCTTAAGGGCTGGGATCAGTTCCAGTACTATATGCCGGGCCTGCTCGAAGTGGCCTCCTATCAAGGCAAGGTCTATGCCCTCCCGACCGATACCGACGTGCGCATGCTCTGGTACGATCTTTCCAATTTCGCAAAGGCCGGCATTCCGACCCCATGGGAGCCCAAGAACTGGGCCGACATTCTCGATGCCGCGCAGAAGCTGAAAGATGCTGGCGTGCAGTATCCGTTCCAGCTGCCGGCCGGCACCAAGCAGGCTGAAGCTGCGACCATGCAAGGCGTCTATATGGCGCTGCTCGGCGCTGACGTGCCGGAAGGCGACCGCAATCGCCTCCTGAAGCGCGACACCAATCAGTGGATCGGTGATAGCCCCGCCCTGCGTCGCACCTTCGACCTCTACGCAAAGGTCTATGCCGAGGACAAGCTGAACCCGGCCGACCTCAATTATGCGACCGATATCGGCGCGGCCGTGCGTTCGGCGCTTGCCAATGACCAGCTCGGCATTCTGGCTTCGGGGTCTTGGGAAGACGCTTGTCTCTGGGATTGCAACAATCCCCCGAGCCGCGAAGTGCGCGACGCCGAAGTTGCCTGGACGCCATGGCCGGGTTCGGGTGAACCGGGCACCAAGAAAACGACCAATATTTCGGGTGGCTGGACCATCGGCGTCAACGCCAATGCCAGTGACAAGGATCTCGCCTTCAAGCTCGTGACCGCGATCTTTGATGAGGGCAATTTCAAGGCCTGGACGCTTGCCACGCACCGCATGGCCGTGCGCACCGACATTTCTGAATCCAAGGAATACATGGCCGATCCGTTCCTCGCCAAGGCAACGGCGCTCGCCGCTGACACGACCGGCCGCGACACGGTGCCGGGCTATCAGACGGTTTCGGCGCTGATCCAGCAGGCGACCTCGGATCTCGTCGATGGCGTGTCGGTGGATGAGGTGATCCAGACCTATCATGACGCTCTCGTCGACGAGTTCGGCAAAGAGAATGTCGTGACCTACGAGTAGTCGAACCTCCCGACGCGGCGGCGCCCAATGTCCTCCGGGTGCCGCCGTGACGGGTGTTTTTCCGACTTGTCGATCCCGCTGGGATGACATCGAGCGCATAGACGGTCTTCTGCCAATGAGAAAAAGCCCATGAGAAACCAGGCCAATCCTTGGCTGACCGGCAATCTCTTCGTCCTGGTGCTCGGCATGTTGCCGGCAATCGTTCTTATAGGGGCGTTGCTCTACTTCACCGCCTGGGCTTTTGCCTTCTCATTCACCGACCTCGCTCTGGTGGGCAGGAAAAGCGTCGAGTGGAGCTGGGTGGGGCTCGAGAATTTCGAGAGGCTGTTTACCCGCCGCGGATTCCTGGAATCGCTCTGGACCACGGTCATTTTCGTGTTCTTCTCGGCCATTGTTGGCCAATCGGTGCTGGGCTTTCTGCTCGCCGCGACCCTGCGCGGCACGCAATCGACCATTCGCAGTGTGGTGGAAGTCTGCATCATGCTTGGCTGGCTCTTGCCCGATATCGTCGCGGCATTCCTGTGGTCGGCAACGACCAGCCAGACCGGCCTGATTAATCAGTTGATCGTCGTGCCGCTCGGTTTCCGGCCGATCAATTTCATCAATGAATATGCCCTGCCCATCGTCACCGTGGCCAATATCTGGAAGGGCACGGCATGGTCCTATCTGCTGTTCTCTGCCGCGCTCGACTCCGTGTCGCGCGAAGTGGTGGAAGCGGCCAAGGTCGATGGGGCGACGCCGTTCCAGCGAATCTGGCTCGTGCAGCTGCCGATCATCCGGCCGCATATCGCGACCAACATGCTCTTCATCACCATCTGGACCTTCACCTATTTCCCGCTGATTTTCGCCATGACCGGCGGCGGGCCGGGGCGGCAGACGGAAACGCTGGCGGTCTTCCTTTACAACCAGAGTTTTGCGCGCGGTAATCTCGGCTTCGGCTCGGCTATTTCGGTCGCCATGCTGGCTATCGTCGGCGTGCTCTCGCTCTTCTATCTGCGTCTTCTGCGGGAGCCCAAGTGATGGACAATACCGGCCCCTCGCGTCTGACCGCGATTGCCCTGGCCTTCATGGCCGTCATCTGGGTGAGCCCGTTTTCCTGGCTGATCCTCAATGCCTTCAACCCGTTGTCTACGGGCCAGCTCGAAATCCCCAAAGCCTTTGGGTTTGATAATTTTGGGCTCGCTGTCAGCGGCAATGCCGGGCGGCAGTTCATCAATTCGCTGATCATCGCGGCGGGCACGGCAACGCTCTCGGTCGTCGTCGGCATTTCGGCGGCCTATCCTCTGTCGCGGCTGCGCATTCCGGGCCGCAATGCGCTGCTCTGGACGCTGGTGCTGCTGCGCATGCTGCCGTCAGCCGGCGTGCTGGTGCCGCTCTATTTTGCGGCACAGCGCTCGGGGCTGCTCAACCAGCTCGGCGTCATCATTGCGCTGACGATCTTGAACCTGCCTTTCACACTGCTGCTCCTGAAGAATTTCTTCGACACGGTGCCGATCGAACTTGAGGAGGCGGCCTATGTGGAAGGCGCCAGCCTTCTCCAGATTGTCACGAAAATCGTGTTGCCCATGTCGCGCGCCGGGATCGCGGTGGTCTGGTTCTTCAGCTTCACGGGAGCGTGGAACGAGTTCCTGCTGCCGCTGATCTTTGCGCGCGTGCAGGACGCTTTCCCAATGTCGGTGGGCCTCTATGCGGCCTTCGGGCAGCAGGGCGCCATCAACTACGGCTTCCTCACGGCCTTTTCCATTCTCTACGCTGCGCCGGCGATCGGCGTCTATTTCTTGTTGCGGCGGAACATGAACACAGGGTTCGCCGGTGTCGGAGTCAAAGGATGACCTATTCCAATCCTCAATCTACCAAACTCGGTCTTCTCGACGACGACCTCAAGATGGAGGGAAAACTCCTCCGTCTCTGCAAGGATCTTGAACAGAAGATCCGCACCCCGATCGCCAATGTGCCGTTCCAATGGCATGTGCAGCGCGCCGACGGCTTTTCGGCCGAGCAAGCGCTGAAGGCCGATTGGAAGAACTGGGAAAAGTTTGGTCGCCATACGGTTTGGGCCAAGCATCAGGAACACACCTGGTTTGCCGCCGAAATCACCGTGCCCGAGGAAGCCAAGGGCAAGGTATTCGTCGCACACTTCACCAGCCAGTGGCAGGACCGGCCGGGTTCGACCGACCCGCAATGTCTCGCCTATCTCGACGGAAAAATCGCGCAGGCGCTGGATGGCAATCACACCGAGCTGGTGATCGAGCGCAATGCGAAGCCGGGCAACAAGCACGTCATTCTGGTCAACGCTTTTACGTTCTTCGATCGGCCGCTGGTTGGCTTTGAAGTCGACTTCTTCGTGCGCAATGAACGCGCTGAAAAGCTCTACTATGACCTGCAGACGCCGCTCGATGTGGCGGTGCGGCTCTACCAGAACGATCCGCGGCGCCAGGCTATTCTGAACATCGTCGACCGCGCCTTGCGGGCGCTCGATCGCCGCGATGGGCATACCGATGCGTTTGAGGCGGGGCTGCCGGCCGCCGAAAAAATTGCAAAAGAGATCTACGATCTCGTCGATACCGAAGTGCAGCCGCAGATCACGGCGGTTGGCTCGACCCATCTCGACGTTGGTTGGCTCTGGCGCGTGATGCATACGCGCGACAAGACCGGGCGCAGCTTTGCCACGGTGCTCAACCTGATGGAGGAGTATCCGCAGTTTGTCTTCATGTATAACCAGTCGGTGCTCTTCGACTTTTTGAAGCAGGACTATCCCGAAATCTGGGAGCGCATGCTCAAGAAGGTCAAATCCGGGCAATTCGAGATCGAAGGCGCCATGTGGGTGGAGCCGGACGTCAACATCGCCTCGGGTGAATCCCTCGTCCGCCAGATCATGCGCGGCCGCCGCTTCCATATCGAGCATTTCAAGGTGACGCCGAAGACGGTGTGGCTGCCGGATACGTTCGGCTATTCGGCCAACCTGCCGCAGATCATGGAAAAATCCGGGCTCGAATATTTCGTGACGTCGAAGCTGAGCTGGAACGATACCGACCGGCATCCCTATGACACGTTCTTCTGGCGCGGCATCGATGGGACCGTCACCAAAGCGCAGCTCATCACTGCGCAAAGGTATGACAGCGAACAGATTTTCACGACGTACAATGGTGACCTATCGGTCTCCGAGACCATGGGCGCGTGGAAGCGCTATGAGCCCAAGGCTGCCTATAATGAAGTCGTAATGTCCTATGGCTATGGCGACGGCGGTGGCGGCCCGACCCGCGCCATGATCGAACGCGGCACGCGCCTCGAACGCGGCATTCCCGGCGCGCCCAAGGTGAAGCTGGAGGGCATCGTTCCGTTCCTTGATCGTCTCGGCAAGGCGATGGACGCCAATCCGGCAAAGTTCCCGACGTGGAATGGCGAACTCTACCTGCAGTACCACCGCGGCACGCTGACTTCGGTCGCCAAGAACAAGGCGAACAACCGCAATGCCGAGCGGCGCTTGCGCGAGCTGGAATTTTTGGGCGCCATGGCGCTGAGCCAGGCGGGGCATGCCTATCCCTCGGAAGCCCTGGCGGAATTCTGGGAGCTGGTTCTTATCAACCAGTTCCACGATATCCTGCCGGGCACGTCCATTCCCGAAGTCTACGTCGATAGCGACGGCGAGTATGCCCAGATCTTCTCGACGCTTTCGTCGCAGAACGGGCCCTGGCATGCGGCAGCACAGGCTTTTGCCAAGCCGGGTGCCGATCAGCTTCGCGTGCTCAACTTTACCAGCCAGAACCGGGCGGAACTGGTGAGCCTCGGCAATGTCGGGGCGGGCAATGGACTGGCGACGGCTGGCGGCGCTGCGCCGGTGCAGAAGATTACGCGGGCTGATGGCTCGACGGAAAGTGTTGCGCCGGTTGGTAATATTGCGGCCTTGGGCTGGACGGCGGCTCAGGTCGTGTCCTCGGCTCCGGCCGCCAAGAGCACGCTGTCGGTTTCGGAAAAGCATCTTGAGAACGAACTCATCAAGGTGAGTTTTGACAAGGCGGGTGAAATCACCTCGGTCTTCGACAAGACGCGGCAGCGCGAAGTGCTGGCGCCGGGCGCGGCGGCCAATCGGTTGATTGCCTATGAAGACAAGCCGATGGAGTGGGACGCCTGGGATATCGACCGTTACTTCGAAGAGCAGTTCTGGCCGCTGGCTGATAGCCCGACCAAGATTTCGGTGGTCGAAACCGGCCCGCATCGCGCGGCCATCCGGGTCGAACGCAAGTATCAGAAGTCATTGATCGTGCAGGTTATTTCGCTCTCTGCCGGTGCGCGTCAGGTGGAGTTCGACACCTTTATCGACTGGCAGGAACGGCAGCAGGTCATCAAGGCGCAGTTCCCGTTCGACCTCAACATTTCCGAAATCCGCTCGGAAATTCAGTTCGGCCACGTCAAGCGTCCGACCCATCGCAACACCACCTGGGACCGCGCGCGGTTCGAGGCGTCCATGCATCGCTGGGTCGATATTTCGGAAGCCGATTTCGGCGCGGCGCTGATCAATGACAGCAAGTATGCCTATGACTGCCACGAGCAATCGGTGCGGCTGACGCTGGTGCGGGGCTCGACCTTCCCGAGCCCGGATGCCGATCTTGGCGAACATCGCATTCGCTATGCGCTGTTTGTCCACGAAGGCGTTGCCGATCTCGCGCAGGTGCATCGGGCGGCGGAACGCTTCAACAATCCGGTTGCCGTTATCGGCTCGACTTCTCCCCAGGCTCAGGCCAGCGGCAATTTCGAGCAGTTTAGCCTGGCGCAGGTGAGCGGGGATAACGTCACCATTGAAACGGTGAAGAAGGCCGAAAAATCGGATGCCGTGGTGCTGCGCGTCTTCGAGCACGCCAATATCCGCGCCGAGGCGACGATCTCGTTTGGCCTCAAGGTGAAGAGCGTGCGCACGGTCAACCTGATGGAAGAGGGGCCGAGCAAGCCATTGGATATCAAGGACAATAAGCTGACCTTGAACCTGCGGCCGTTCGAGATCGTCACGCTCCTGGTCGAAATCTGAGGAGGCTGAAATGGCCGATGTCACGCTCAAAAGGGTGCACAAGTCCTATGGATCGCTTGAGGTGATCCATGGGGTCGACCTCGACATCAAGAGCGGGGAGTTCGTGGTTTTCGTCGGACCTTCGGGCTGCGGGAAATCGACGCTCCTGCGCATGATTGCCGGGCTCGAGCCCATATCTGGCGGCGACATTTCCATCGGCGGCAGGGTGGTCAATGACGTGCCCTCGCCGCAGCGAGGCATCGCCATGGTGTTTCAGTCCTATGCGCTTTATCCGCATATGAGTGTTTATGAGAACATGGCCTTTGGCCTAAAACTCCAAAAGACGCCGAAAGAAGAGGTTGATCAGAGGGTTAGGGAGGCTGCGCGGATCCTGCAGATCGATCCCTATCTCGATCGCATGCCCAAGGCACTGTCCGGTGGACAGCGCCAGCGTGTGGCGATTGGGCGGGCGATCGTGCGCAATCCAAAGGTGTTCTTGTTCGACGAGCCGCTGTCGAATTTGGACGCTTCGCTGCGCGCGCAGACGCGCGTCGAAATTGCCAAACTGCACGATACGCTTGATGCGACAATGATTTACGTGACCCACGATCAGGTGGAGGCGATGACGCTGGCGGACCGGATCGTGGTGCTCAATGCCGGCGTGATCGAGCAGGTGGGCACGCCGCTGGAGCTTTACCGCAACCCGGTGAATACGTTCGTGGCAGGGTTCATTGCCAGCCAGCGGATGAACTTTATCCCCGTAGCGCCGGAGAGTGGCGGATTGCGGCTTCCGGGGAACAGACTGTTAGCGTTGACAGGCACCGATGTGACGAAAGTGCGAACGATTGGTGCACGGCCCGAGCATATGGAACTGGCGAGCGCGGAAACGGCGCATCTCAGCGGCACTTTGGCGGTGATCGAACAGTTCGGGGAATATGCGCTGGCCTATGTCGAGCTGCCGGATGGCGAGACCGTTACGGTAAAACTCGATGGGGCACCGGAGCTGGAATTGCACCAGCAGATGCATATCGGACTGCCGGAAGGGCAGGTGCATTTGTTCGACGAGGCGGGGCGGGCGATCCGATAGGTTGGCGCGTGTGACCCCACCCCCTCCCATCCTCCCCCATCAAGGGGGAGGTGAAGGGACAGTGGTTTTGGCTAGATCTCTTCCAGCCACCAGATGTCATCCCGGCGAAGGCCGGGATCCAACTTGATATCTCGGGATGGGCCCCGGCCTTCGCCGGGGTGACAATGGAGTGTTGGAATCAGCCCGCAGCGCGCGGCTGAATGCCAGCGGCGCGGCGCAAAAAGCCTTCGGAGTTTTCGAGGGCGGTTTCTGCGGCGGGGCGGTCCATGCCGGTGAGGGCCATGAGGATGGCGAGCTTGACGTTGTTGCCGGCGGTGACGAGGAGGCGTTCGGCGTCCTCGGCGCTACAGCCGGCGACTTCGACCAGGATACGGATGGCGCGGGCTTCGAGCTTCTTGTTGGAGACCGAGAGGTCGACCATCAGGTTCTGGTAGGTCTTGCCGATGCGGATCATGCTGGCCGTGGTCAGCATATTGAGCACCAGTTTCTGCGCCGTGCCGGATTTGAGACGGGTCGAGCCGGTGACGGCTTCGGGGCCGACGACGGGCGAAATGGCGATTTCGGCCTGGCGGGCAATGGTCGAGTCCGGATTGCACGAGAGGGCAACGGTGGTCGCGCCGACGGACTTGGCGTAGTCGAGCGCGCCAATGACATAGGGCGTGCGGCCGGAAACGGCGATGCCAACGACCACGTCGCGGGCTTCGAGTTTTACGCGTTCGAGGTCCTTGCGGCCTTCCTCGAGAGAATCTTCGGCGCCTTCGATGGGGTGGCGCAGGGCGTGGTCACCGCCGGCGATGAGGCCGACAACCATTTCGGGCGGCACGCCAAAGGTCGGCGGGCATTCGGAGGCATCGAGCACGCCGAGACGACCGCTGGTCCTGGCGCCCATATAGATGAGACGCCCGCCATTGCGGAAGGCATCGACGATCTTGTCGACGGCCTGGGCGATTTCGGGCAGAACCTTTTCGACGGCCTCGGGAGCCTTGCGGTCTTCCCGGTTCATGGCCGCAAGAATTTCGCGGGTCGACATCAGATCGATCTCGACCGTGTCGGGATTGCGTGCCTCGGAAACCAGCGTTTCCAGCTCCGCCATCAGAGCGCTTTTTGCCATTAGGAGGTCCCTCTGTTCGACCAAAATGCTAGAAGCGAATATTCCGCTTGTCAATGAAATCAGGAATAGAATATTCCTTTATCGACGAGGTACCTTAGACCTCCACACTGCGTCATTCCCGCGACAACGGGAACTCCCTTTGCCAGAAAATCCTGCCCTTGTGGGATGGGCGTTGTGGGTGGAGCGAAGCTGAGGTGGATTGACCGGCATCGACTTTCGGGAGATGCCGTTTCTCCGGGGGTAAAAGCCATGTCCATCCTGAAGATTATCGATGCCAAGCTCGAGTCCATGACGCAGGCCGATCGGCAGATCGCCCGCTTCATTCTCGACCACCCCGAGAAAATGCTGGCCATGTCTTCCGCGGCGCTGGCCGAGGCCACCGGGCGTAGCCAGTCGAGCGTGGTCAAGTTCAGCCAGAAGCTGGGCTACGAGGGTTATCAACAGCTCAAGCTCGATGTGAACAAGGCCAAGGCGCAGGAATTCCATGCGCCGGCCGGGGTGATCCACGGCACGATCGATGCCAGCGACAGCTACATGACGATCCTGCAAAAGCTGATCGGCTCAAAGCTGCTGTCGATGCGCGAGACCTCGGCGGTGAACACCGAGGCGACGATCGATTCCGCGCTCGATGCATTGATGTCGGCGCGACGCATCCAACTCGCCGGCGTGGGCGCTTCATCGCTTGTGGCGCGGGATTTTTCTTACAAACTGCTGAAGCTGGGGCGAACCGTGCTGGTCGATAGCGACAGCCACATTCAGATCTCCAACGCCTCGGCGCTCAACGACCAGGACCTGATCATTGCCCTTTCCCATTCGGGCCGCAGCATGGAAACGCTGCGCATTGCCGAACTGGCCAAGAAACGCGGGGCAACATTGCTGTCGGTGACGGGGCTCCAGCCCAATCCGCTGCTCGATATTGCCGATATCAGCCTCTTTACCGTCGCCGACGAAGAGCGGGTGCGCTCCTCGGCGATCACCTCGCGTGACGCCCAGCTCATGCTCACCGACATGCTGTTCATCCTGCTGTTGCGGCGTCAGGCGGATGCTTACGATTACATCCATCGCAGCGAGGCAGCGGTGACGGTGTTGAAGGCCTGAGGGCTCTTTCCCCCGTCGTCATTGCCGGGCTTGTCCCGGCAATCCAGCGATTTCGCAACACCCCATGGACCACCGGGACAAGCCCGGCGGTGACGATGGGGGAGGGATCCTGCCCTTCAGCGGCGCGGCGATTGGCGGAAGGCCCCCTCACCCGTCCTTCGGGCGACCTCTCCCCCAGGGGGAGAGGAGGGAGTGCGCCATAGTCGCGGAGCGACACCTCTCCCTTTGGGGGAAAGGTCGAATTGCGCAGCAATTCGGGTGAGGGTGCCTTTCTCACGGCGTGCGGAGTTCCCATTCCGCCCGCCATTCGAGCGTAGCTCTCATGGCCTTTCTCTGCCTAAAGGCTCTCAAGGAGCCTTTAGGCGACTTCAAATCGCTCCGCTGGAGCGACTTGTCCTACGGGATAGTTCAAAGCCTTATCGGATTCTTGTCTGTCACCGATCTGATGTAATTTTCTATTCTTGACAGTGTTCAATTTTGGAATTTAGTATTCCAGCCCAAGGTGCTCACCTGGAGGGCATCGAGGGATAAGCGGAGAGGCATCTTGGCTCGACTATCGCTGCGCGACATCAAGAAGCGCTTCAAGACCACCGATGTGCTCCACGGCATCGACCTCGAAATTGGGGACCGGGAATTCGTCGTTTTCGTTGGCCCCTCGGGCTGCGGCAAGTCGACCTTGCTGCGTCTGATCGCTGGCCTCGATCCGATTTCTGGTGGCGACTTTTTCCTCAACGACCAGCGCATGAACGATGTGCCGCCCTCGCGGCGCGGCATTGCCATGGTGTTCCAGTCCTATGCGCTCTACCCGCATATGGATGTGTACGAGAACATGGCCTTCGGCGCCCGCCTGATGGGCCTGACCAAGGACGAGGTCGAAAAGCGCATTGCCGATGCCGCGCGCATGCTGCGGCTCGAAGCGCTCCTGAAGCGCAAGCCGCGTGAGCTTTCGGGTGGGCAGCGTCAGCGCGTCGCCATCGGCCGCGCTCTGGTGCGCAAGCCTGAAGTTTTCCTGCTCGACGAGCCCCTGTCGAACCTTGATGCGGCGCTCCGCTCGGAAGTGCGTCTCGAGATCGCAAAGCTGCACCGCGATATCGGCGGCACCATGATCTATGTGACCCATGATCAGGTGGAAGCCATGACGCTGGCCGACAAGATCGTGGTGATGAATGCCGGTCGCATCGAGCAGGTGGGCAGTCCCCGCGAACTCTATGAAACCCCGGCCAATACGTTTGTGGCGACCTTTATCGGCTCGCCGCGCATGACGCTGGTCGATGTCACCCGCGATGGCGAAAAGCTGGCCGTTGCCAATGGCGGCTCGATCGCCACCGGTGCCCTGCCGGCCGGCGATACATTCAAACTGGGCCTGCGGCCCGACGCGGTAAAGCTGCACCGGGGCCATGCAGGTGATGGGCTTACCGCGCAGGTGGTCTATACCGAATATCTGGGCGACAACGCCTATGTCTATTCGCGCCTTGCCGACGGCACTCTGGTCTCGGCCCGCACAGGCCCCAACGACATCTATGCGCCGGATGAAGCGGTGACCGTCACGGTCGAGCCGGGCTCTGCGCATTACTTTTCCGCCGAGGATGGACGGCGGCTGACCCCATAAGGGGCGGAACAAACTATCCAATAAGTTTTCAAGGGAAGGGAACACCATGAAGAAGACTATTCTCCGCGCTGGCGCCGTTTTGGGCGCAGTGCTCGTTGCGGCCCCCGCCTTTGCCCAGGAGTTGACCTTCTGGAGCTGGCGTCAGGAAGATCGCGCTGCCTATCAGCAGTTCATCAACACTTTCGAGGCTGCCAATCCCGGCATCACCGTAAAGTTCGAGACGTTTGAAGCGGCAAACTACAACACCATTCTCTCGACCGCTCTCGCTGGCGGCACCGGTCCGGACCTGGCACAGGTTCGCGCCTATGGTGGTCTCGAAAACCTGGCTTCGGGCGACTATCTCGAGCCGCTGACGGTCGACATGATCCCGGCGCTCGCCGATTTCGCCGCGCCGGCTCTTGCCGCTGAAAGCATGCGCGCCGACGGCACGCTCTACGCTGTGCCCTTCGCCAGCCAGAGCCAGCTGGTCATCTACAACAAGGCCATTTTCGACGCCAATGGCATCGAAGAGCCCCAGACCTGGGACGAGCTGAAGGCCGCTGCGCAGAAGCTCAAGGACGCTGGCGTCATCCCCTTCGCCAACGGCACCGCGACGGCCTGGCAGAACGAAACCGTCACCTTCGGCCTCGGCTCCTCGCTGATGGGCAAGGATTTCTATAACGAGCTGATGGCCGGCAAGACCGACTTCACCGACGCGCGCTTCACCGATGCGCTCGGCGCCGTGGCCGAAGTCGCCGCCAGCTACTTCCCGGATGGTTTCGTCGGTCTCGACTACCCCTCCGCCCAGCAGCTTTTCTCCTCGGGCATGGCCGGCATGTTCATCGGCGGTTCCTATGAACTGTCGACCTTCAAGTCGCAGAACCCGGACATCGAACTCGGTATCTTCGCCGCTCCTGGCAAGACCGCGGAAGATGCCAAGCTCGTTGGTCTCTACTTTGACGGCGGCTACGCCATCAACGCTGCCGGCACCAACAAGGAAGCTGCGACCAAGTTCATCAACTACCTCGCCAGCCACGAGTTCGGCCAGGCCATGGCCAACACGCTGAACACCGTTTCGGCCGTGCCGGGCGTGACCTTCGAGAACCCGCTGCTCGCTGAAGTTGCCGAGCTGAACACCTCCTCGATCCCCTACCTGATGCTGGTGCACTTCCGTTTTGGCGAGCCTTCGGGTTCGGTGCTCATCCAGGGCGAAATGCAGAAGCTGTTTGCCGGCGAAACCAACCCGGCAGCCATCGGCGAAGCGCTGACCAACGGCCTTGCCGCCTGGTACGAGCCCTTCAAGAAGTAAGGCGGATCTCCCTCCGCCGAGGGGGTGGGGCGAAATGGCCCCACCCTCACTCTCTCCCCACGAGGGGGAGGCAAGTGCGCCGGTGATTATCTGAAATCACGCGCCAGATTAGGTTCCTTCGTCTCCCTTCTCCTGGCGGGGAGGGACCAAGGGTGGGGGTGCGCTCCCACTCGCTCAATCGCAAGGCGAGCCCCAAATGCCCCAACTTCGGATGACAGGCCGCGGCCTCTGGATCACCGCGCTCATCGTGCCGCCACTGGCCTTTGTGGCTCTCTTTATCGTCTACCCCATCATTTCGGCCTTCGCCTATGCCTTCTTCGACTGGCAGGGCTTGAAGCGGCTCGACTTCGTGGGCCTTGAAAATTTCCATACCGTGCTGTTCGTCGAGCCCTATCGCAGCTGGACGCTCAATGCCTTCAAGAACAACGTCATCGTCTTTTTCGCGCTGATGGTGCTGCAGAACGGCCTGGGATTCATCCTCGCCTATGCGCTCTGGCGCGAACTGCCCGGCGCGCGCTTTCACCGGATTGCGGTGTTCCTGCCGGTGGTGCTCTCGACGATCATCGTCGCCTATCTCTTCAAGCTTTTTTACCATCCGCTCTTTGGCGTCGTGAACATCAGCCTCAAGAGCATCGGGCTCGGCTGGCTGGCTCAGCCCTGGCTCGGGCAATCGGGCACGGCGCTTGGCAGCATCATCGTGGCCCAAGCCTGGCATATGGTGGGTTTCCCGACTCTCGTCTTCCTTGCCGGCATGCAGCGTATCCCGAGCGAAATTCTCGATGCCGTGCGCATGGAGACCGAGAGCGAGTGGGTAAAGATCACGAAAATCGTCTGGCCGCTGGTGGCACCGAGCGCGACCATCGTGTTCACGCTGCTCTTTGTTGGCGCGTTCAACTGGTTTGAGCTGCCCTATATCATGGGCGGTCTCGATGGCTCGCCGTTCGGTTCGACCGACGTCTTGGGGCTCTATTTCTATCGCACGGCCTTTGGCAACGTCTCGGCCGGCCAGCAGGACTTTGGGCTCGGTTCGGCCCTCGCCGTGATCATCTTCCTCTTCATTGCCGTGGTTGCCGGCGTCATCACCACGCGCCTGCGCGCCCGGGAGATCCAGCTATGAGTGCGACCGCGACCAACTACTACGATCGCAAGGGGCTGTTCGCGACGCTCGGTCGCGATGGCATGCTGCAGATCATCCTGATCGCCAATACCGTGCTGATGCTGGCACCGATCATCATCATGGTGTTCTCGGCCTTCAAGACGACGCCGGAAATCTTCAAGTCGCCCTTCGGCATTCCCGATTTCGCCCAGGTGGCGAATTTCGTAAAAATCTGGAGCGAGACCAATTTCCTCCGGTATCTGCTCAACTCCTTCATCGTCACCGGCGCCTCCATGGTGCTGATCCTGACGCTGGGGACGATGGCCGCCTATGCCATTGGGCGTTATGCCTTTACCGGCTCGAATTTCATTCTGATGTTCTTCCTGGCGGGGCTTACACTGCCGCTGAAGCTTGCGATCATTCCGCTCTTCATGCTGATGCGGGACCTGTCGATCCTCAATAATCAGCTCTCGCTGATCTTCGTCTATACGGCCATGGGCCTGCCGACGACGATCTTCATCATGACCGGCTTTATCCGCAGCTTGCCCAATGAGCTGGAAGATGCGGCGCGCATGGATGGGGCGAGCGAGGCGCGGATCATGTGGGCGATCATGCTGCCGCTGGTGCGCCCTGCAATGGTCATTGCCGGCATCCAGAATGTGGTGCCGATCTGGAACGACTTCTTCTTCCCGCTGGTTTTCATCCAGAACGATAGCTTGAAGACGCTGCCGCAGGGGCTGACGACGTTCATGGGCGAATATACGACCGACTGGGGTGTGCTGTTCTCGGGGCTGACGCTGTCGGCCGCGCCGATCATCCTGATCTACATCGTCCTCTCCAAGCAGTTCATTGCCGGCATGACTTCGGGAGCGGTGAAGTGAGTTTTGCGCTGCCCAGCGGCCTGATCGTTTCCTGCCAGGCGCGGGCGGATAATCCGCTGCACGGCCCGGTCTTCATGGGCGCGATGGCCCTCGCCGCCCGCGATGGCGGGGCGAAGGGACTGCGGGCCAATGGCCCGGCCGATATCCGCGCGGTGAAGGGTGCGGGCCTGCCGGTGATCGGCATCCACAAGGTGTTTTCGGACGAGTATTCGGTCTACATCACGCCGGACTTCGATGCCGCTGCGGCAATCGTCGAGGCGGGGGCGGAGATCGTGGCGCTCGATTGCACCATGCGGCCGCGCAATGGGCAAAGCCCGGACGTGCTGGTGCGGCGCATCCGCGAGGAGCTGAAGGCGGAGGTTTTCGCCGACATTTCCACATTCGAAGAAGGTGTGGCCGCGGCCGATTGGGGCGCGACCTATCTGGCGACGACGCTGTCGGGCTATACCGAGGCGACCCAGCCCAAGCCCGAGCATCCCGACCTCGAGCTTCTCGAAAAACTCGCCAAGCACGTGTCTGTTCCCGTGGTGGCCGAGGGCCGCTACAATACGCCGGAATGGGTGAAGCGCGGTTTTGACGCCGGCGCTCATGCTGTTGTGGTGGGCACGATGATTACCAATCCGCGCGAAATCACCAAGATGTTCGTCAGGGGCGGCGTGCCTGCATGATTTCGGTGCATCTCGGGATTGATGTCGGCGGCACGGCCAGCCGCTGGGTGGCCTGTGACGATTCTGGCGTGGTGCTGGCGCGCGGCAAAACGTCGGGCGCGACGGGCCATCTGTTCAATCCGGTCGAAAAAGAGCGGCTGCGCACGGCGCTGGGCTCCATTGCGGCGGACCTTCGGGCGCAGGGCCTTGTCGCAAAATCGGCGACGACGGGCCTGACCGGCTTTGGCGCCGGGGTCTCTGGCACCTTGCGCGAGCTTCTCGGCGAATTCTTTGGCGTTGCGGCTGATGGCTGCGTCACGGTCGACGACATGACGCTGGCCTATGCCTCGATCTTCAAGCCCGGCGAGGGGCACCTGATCTCGGCGGGGACGGGCTCCATCGCGCTCCATATCGGGACTGGCGACACCTATGTGCGCGTCGGCGGACGCGGCATTCTCATTGACGATGCGGGGTCGGGCAGCTGGATTGCGCTGAAGGCGCTCGACACGCTGTTTCGGCGGCTGGACCATGATGGGTCGTTCGAGGGTGTGGCGATCCTGGCGGAAGAGATTGCCGCCCGGCTCGGCGGCATTGAATGGCCGGCGGTGCGTGAATTCGTCTATGGCGGGGATCGCGGGCGGATCGGCACGCTGTCGGTGGCCGTCGGCGCGGCGGCGGAGCGCGGCGATGCTACGGCACGGGATATTTTGCGCGCGGCGGGGCAGGAACTGGCCTTGCTGGGCACGGCGCTGACGGGACGGGTCGGCGCGCGGCCGATCGGCTTTGTCGGTGGTGTGCTGGCGTTGCCGGGGATTCGGCAGGCTATTGCCGAGGCGCTTGCGGGCGCTGAGGTGGTTTTCCCCGAGGCGGATGCGGCCTTGGCTGCGGCGCGGATGCAGACAAGCGCGAGCACAGAGTGGCGCGCAGCGTTGGCTGAGAATACCGGGCTGGCTTGAGCCTGCTCTTC